>NZ_CP108644.1:314500-629000 GCF_041435495.1 Streptomyces sp. NBC_01116 | reverse complement strand
GCTCGCCAGATACGCGTTCGTCACCGAGGCCGAACACCGCGACAGTCGGGAGCGGCGCTGGAAGTCCGTGCACGGCATGACCTCCTGGAGCAACGAGGCGATGCGCCGCAGCCCCGGCGGCAGCACGATCCTCAGCGCCCTGCACCGCCGCCAGGTCGAGCACCTCCAGCAGTCGCTGGACCGCCACGAGATGGATCTGGAGAGCGGCCGCCTGGATCAGGAGTGGCAGGAGCCGTCGGGCGTCAGCGACTCGATGCCCCGGCTGACCCCTGAGTCGCTCGCGGAGTTGTGGGAGGCGATCCAGGCGAAGACGGACGAGCTGACCGCCCGTGATGCCGGGGACCCCCGCGCCGAGCAGGTCGTCCTCTTCACCGCCGGACTGCCGCTGGCCCCGGACCCGGTGCCCGGTCCGGGCCACGTGGACACCCCCACCGGGTCCGCCGCGACCGACGCCGGAGCGTCGGGCGCCAGTGGTGAGGGCGCCGCAGACGAGGGGGCGCCCCGTGGCCGGCGCTGAGGCCCTCGCCGCCTCCGCCCCGGGCGGCGGCCTCGACGAGGTGACCGCGCGCCGCCGGTTCGTCACGGTCTCCTTCCTCTTCTGGCTCCCCATCGGCATGTCCATCGCGACGGGAGTGCTCCTCTTCACCGAACGGGGCATGGGCCTCGCCGCCATCGCCGGCTTCTACGCCGTGCACTCCCTCACGGCCGCCGCGATGGAACTGCCCACCGGAGGCCTCTCCGACGTCATCGGGCGGCGCCCCGTCCTCGCCATCGCCGGACTGCTCAACCTGGCCGCCTTCACCCTCATCGGCCTGGGCGCCGCGGGCTGGGCCATCGTCCTCGGCATGGGGCTGATGGGCCTGGCCCGCGCCCTGTCCAGCGGGCCCGCCGAAGCCTGGTACGTCGACACCGTCCACGCCCACGCGGGGCCCGACGCCGATCTGCGTACGGGGCTGGCGCGCGGCGGCTCCGCCACCTCGGCCGCCCTTGCGCTCGGCACCCTGCTCGGCGGCGGGCTCCCCTGGCTGCTCGGGCTCGCCCCGGGCCTGGGGGAGTGGCTCACCGATACGACCGGCGGGCTCGTCATCCTGCTCTCCGTGCCCGCCCTGCTCGGCGCGCTGGTCGAGGTCGTCTTCGTGCTCTACGTGCTGAGCGCCCTGACCGAACCGCCCCGGGTCCGGACAGGTGTGCGAGGGGTTGTGGGTGGTGTGCCCGCCGCCATCGCCGCCGGGCTCCGGCTCGGCGCCCGGGACGCCCTGATCCGGCGCATCCTGCTGACCGCGAGCGCCGCGGGCGCCGCGCTCGCGGCCCTCGAACTGCTCACTCCCGGCCGGGCCGCCACCCTCATGGGGACGGCGGAGTCCGGGGCCCTGGTCTTCGCGGGGCTCGCCTGCGCCGGATTCCTCTGCCACGCCCTGGGCAGTCAACTCGCGCCGCTCGTCGCCCGGTTCGCCGGCAGCAGTGAGCGCGCCGTGCTCGTGAGCCTCGGGCTGGTGACGCTGGGGCTGACGTTCCTCGGCCTCACCGCGCACGCGATGAGCCCCCTCGCCACGACGGCCGCCGTCACCGGCTACGGGCTGGTGTATCTGGGCCTCGGAGCCGCGGGCCCCAACGAGAACGACCTGCTGCACCGCCGGGTCGACGCCTCGGGCCGCGCCACCGCTCTCTCCGTCCAGTCGCTCTCCCTGCAACTGGTCGCCGCCGGCGCCGGACTGACGGCGGGCTCCCTGCCTCCGGGCCCGCTGCCCTGGCTGCTGGCTGCCGCGGTCGTGCTGGCCGGAGCCCTCCTCTGGGTGCGCCGGGCCGCACCCGCGAAGCCGCTCCCGGGCGGCGTACCGCGTACGGAGACGGACGGCACCGCACCGGTGTCGGCGCATCCGTAGGAATCACTGTCCGGCCGGCCTCTCGGCACCGCCGGTCCATCGCTCGAACGGCCGGCTCGGGCTGTTGCGCGAAGTGGCCGTGTCCGGCGCGGGACTTCTCCACCGCCCTGCCTCCGGATCGTCGCCCTCGACGTGCACCGGCAGGCGGACGTCCACCGACGGATCGACGGGGCAGGATCGGTCCGAACGTGTTCGGAGGCCGCGCCGCCTACCAGGACACCCACGCCACGGCACTCTAGGAGACCCCACCCCATGCTCGACCACAGCGAACTGCTGGTCGTCGGCGAATGCGTCGCCGACATCGTCCGGCTGCCGGACGAGGCCCCCCGGGTCCACCCGGGCGGCAGCCCCGCCAACGTCGCGTACGGCCTGGCCCGCCTCGGCCACCGCGCCGTCCTGCTCACCCAGCTCGGCCCCGACGGGAACGGGCGGCTCATCCGGGAGCACCTCGCCTCCGGCGGAGTCGACGTCCGCACCGACGGATCCACCGCACCCACTCCGTCGGCCGCCGTCACCCTGGACGGGGCCGGGCAGGCCAGCTACGCCTTCGACGTCTCCTGGACCCTCGCCCCGGTCGCCGTCGAACCCGCTCCGGTGCACGTGCACACGGGGTCGATCGGTGCGGTGGCGGAGCCCGGTTCCGCCACGGTCCTGGACCTCGTGCGCGCCGCCCGGGCCACCGCGACCGTCAGCTACGACCCCAATGTGCGGCCGGCCCTCATGGGCGACCACGCGGCGGCCGTGCGCCGGGTCGAGGAGTGCGTCGGGCTGAGCGATCTGGTCAAGGCGAGCGACGAGGACCTGGAGTGGCTGTATCCGGGAGAGGAGCCGGAGCGGGTCGCGGCGCGCTGGCTGGAGCGCGGGCCCGCCGTCGTGCTCGTGACCCGGGGCGGCGCCGGGGCCCTGGCCGTTCTGCCCGGCGGCCGGATCACGGTCGGGGCCCCGCCGGTCGACGTCGTCGACACCGTCGGCGCGGGCGACGCGTTCATGTCGGGCACGCTCCACGCCCTCGCCGCGCACGGCCTCCTCGGTCCCGGCGGCCGTGACCGGCTGCACGCCGTGGACCGGGACGTCGTCGCCGACGTCCTGCGCCACGCGGTCGCCTCCGCCGCCGTGACCGTCTCCCGGGCGGGGGCCAACCCGCCCGGCGCGGACGAGCTCCGCGAGGCGCTCGCCGACAGCTGACGCCACGTCATGACCCGTTCGGCGCAGTCGAACGCACCCTCGTGAGACGTTCCGCCGTTCGTCAACCGGATGCAGTACGGCAACGGGATCGGGGCAACGGGTGGCGAGGAGACGGACGGCCGACAGCACTGCGGAGCCGGGGACGCGGACGGGCGTCTTAGGGGCCGGGGTGCGCACGGCGGTGCTGGAGAGCGTGGCGGGATGGGTACCGGGGGAGCCGGTCGGCAACGACCGGCTCCCCGCGGACTGGGACGTCGACGACGCCTGGGTCCGCCGCCGCACCGGCATCGGCAGCCGGCACCGCGCGGGGCCGGGCGTCGCCACCGGGGACCTCGCCTACGAGGCGGCCTCCCGGCTGCTGGCCCGCGCCCCGGCGGCGGTCGGGGTGGACGCGGTGGTCCTCGCCACCGCCACCCCCGACCACCTCTGTCCGGGCACCGCCCCCGCGCTGGCGGCCCGGCTCGGGCTCGGCACCGTACCGGCCCTGGACATCGCCGCCGTGTGCAGCGGCTTCGTCTACGGGCTCGCCGTCTGCCACGGGCTGGTGGCCTCGGGCCTGTACGGGCGCGTCCTGCTGGTCGGCGCCGATGTCTACTCGACCTGGCTCGACCCGGCCGACCGCTCGGCGGGCGTCGTCTTCGGCGACGGGGCGGGCGCCGCGCTGGTCGCGGCCGGGCGCCCCGGCGATCCCGGAGAACTGCTCGCGTTCGACCTGGGCAGCGACGGCACGGGCAACGACCTGATCACCGTCCCCGGCGGCGGGGCCCGCGCGCGGGCGAGCGGAAGGCCGCCGGCCCCGGACGACGGGTACTTCCGGATGCAGGGCGGCACCGTCTACCAGCACGCCGTCGAGCGGATGACCGGCTCCTGCCGGACGCTCCTGGCCCGGGTCGGCTGGGACCCGGCCGAGGTCGACCGCTTCGTGCCGCACCAGGCCAACGCCCGGATCCTGCACGCCGTCGCGGAGCGGGTCGGCATCGCGCCGCAGCGCTGCGTGACCCATGTGGAGCGGGTCGGCAACACCGGCGCCGCCTCCATCCCGCTGGCCCTGGCCGACGCGGCGGGCCGCGGCCGCCTCCGCTCCGGCGACCGGGTGCTGCTCACCGCCTTCGGGGGCGGACTGACCTGGGGCTCGGCGGCACTGCGCTGGCCGGGTACCCCGGGGACCATTTCCACGGATTCTACGGAAGGAACACAGCATGTCGCTCCCCGCTGATCAGGGCACCGAGACCGGAGCCGGCACCGCCATCGCGGTGACGGGGGTCGGCCTGGTGACACCCGCAGGGGCGGACGAGCACAGCTTCTGGGAGAAGCTGTGCTCCGGGCACTCCACGGCCCGGCGGTGCGAGGAACTGGCCGGTCTCCCGGTCGACTTCGCCTGTCCGGTGGACGGCGTCGATCTGGACGCGGCGGTGGGCGGCCGGTCGGTGTGGCGGATGGCCAGGTTCGTGAAGCTGGCACTCGTGGCCGCCCGGCAGGCCGTCGCCGACGCCGGTCTCGACCCGGCACGGTGGGACGGCAGCCGGGTCGGGGTGGTCCTCGGCGTGGGCGTGGGCGGCGTCTCCGTCCTGGTGGACAACGCGGCCAAGCTGGCCGCCTCGGGCCCCGACGCGGTCTCCCCGCTGCTCGTCCCGATGATGATCCCCAACGCGGCGGCGGGCGAGGTCGCCATCGCGCTGAAGGCCGGCGGCCCGAGCCTCGCCCCCGCCACCGCCTGCGCCTCCGGGGCCACCGCCCTCGCCGTCGCCCGCGACCTGCTGCTCGGCGGCAGTTGCGACGTGGTGGTCGCGGGCGGCGCGGAGTCGGTGCTGACCCCGCTGGTGGTCACCGCGTTCGCCCGGATGGGCGCGCTCTCCACCCGCACCGGCGACCCGGCGGGCGCGTCCCGCCCGTTCGCCGCCGACCGGGACGGCTTCGTCATCGGCGAGGGCGCCGCGATGCTCGTCCTGGAGCGCGAGGCGGGGGCCCGCGCCCGCGGCGGCCGCCCGCGCGCCCTGCTCACCGGGGCCGGCTCCAGCACGGACGCCCACCACCCCACCGCCCCGGCCCCCGACGGGTACGGCGCCCAGCGGGCGGTCCAGGCGGCGCTGGACCAGGCGGGCTGGACGCCCGGCGACGTCGACCACATCAACGCCCACGGCACCTCCACACCCCTCAACGACGCGATGGAGACCACCCTCATCTCCCGGCTCTTCCCGCACCGGCCGCCGGTGACCGCGCCCAAGGGAGTCGTCGGGCACACCCTGGCGGCGGCGGGCGCGATCGAGGCGGTGGCCACCGTCCTGACGCTGGAACGTTCCGTCATCCCGCCGGTCGCCAACCTGGACGCGTTCCCCGACGCCTTCCCGCTCGACTGCGTGACCAAGGAGCCCCGTCACCAGCGGGTCGAGACGGCCCTGAGCCACTCCTTCGGCTTCGGCGGCCACAACGTCGCCCTGGCGTTCCAACGCGCCTGATCCACAGGGGCATTTCGGGACGGCGAGGGTGTCCTCGCCGTTCCTTGATCGTTACTCTGTCGTGACCGTAATCATGAACGACGCGGCCCCGCCGTCCACGAACGACCTGCTCACAGCGGTGCTCTTCGGACCGAACTTCCGCCAGGAGCACGGGTTCTGGCGTCGGCTGCTCACGACAGAACCGTTTCGCCGTCCCGGTAGCGGCACCCCCGACGAACGACTCGCCCTCTCCTACCACCGGCTGCGGATCCTCAACAACACGCTCGACAGCGGCGCGAGGCTGGCAGCCGACCCCCGGGCGCTGGCCGCCCTGCACGAGTGGCTCGGCCCCGTCGACCCGGCACTGACCACGGTGGCGGGCATCCACTACAACCTCTTCCTCGGCAGCCTCCTCGACCACGACGCGGGCACGCTCCGCGACTTGTCGGAGTTCCTCGCCCTGCGGCGCGTGGGCACCTTCCTCTGTACGGAGGTGGCGCACGGCAACGACGCGGCGGCCATCGAGACGACCGCGACCTACGACCGCGAACGCGACGGCTTCGTGCTGCACACCCCGCACGCCGGGGCGCAGAAGTTCATGCCCAACACCAGCCCGGCCGGAGGTCCCAAGTCCGGTGTCGTGACGGCCCGGCTGCTCGTCGACGGCGCCGACCACGGTGTCTTCCTCTTCCTCGTCCCGCTCACCGACGCCCACCGCGCCCTGCCCGGCGTCCGGGTGCGGCGGCTGCCCGCCCGGATGGGTTCCCCGGTCGACCACTGCCTGACCTCCTTCGACCGCCGCTTCGTCCCGCGCGGCGCGCTGCTCGCCGGAGAGCACGGGCGGATCGGCGACGACGGGCGCTTCCGCAGCGAAGTCCCCAACCGCAGAAGGCGGTTCCTCGCCTCCATCGGCCGGGTCACGCCCGGCAAGCTCTCCATGAGCGCCTGCGCGGTCGGCTCCGCCCGGGTCACCCTGGCCATCGCCGTCCGCTACGCCGGTCACCGGATGATCTCCGGTTCGCGCCCCGCCCAACGGGTCCCGGTGTACGCGCACCGCACCCACCACGGGCCGCTGGCCGGAGCGATGGCCACCGTCTACGCGATGAGCCTGCTGCACCGCAGGGCCCTGGACCGCTGGGAGTCGGCCCCGGCGGCCGGCCGGGGCGAGGCGGAGCGCCTGGTGGCGGTCGCCAAGGGGTGGATCACCTGGCAGGCGCGTGCCGTCATCGTCGAATGCCGCGAACGGTGCGGCGCCCAGGGCCTCATGGAGAACAACGGCATGACCGAGCTGTTCACCGGCATCGAGGGCGCGATCACCGCCGAGGGCGACAACCTCGCCGTGCACGCCAAGGCGGCCGCCGAGATGCTGTTCAGCGCCACCGCCCCGGAACCGCCCCCGGAAGGCCCCGGCGACACGGGCGACCCCGCGTTCCTCGGCCGGCTGTTCGCGGCCGTGGAGGACCTCTGGTTCGCCCGCGCCCGCGAGCGGATGGCCGCCGCCCCGCCCGGCGACCCGCTCGGCCGGTGGAACGCCGCCTCCTCGGCCGCGCTGCGCGGCGTCGAGGCACACGCCTACCGGCAGGCGGACGAAGCGTACGCCGAGGCCGTCGCCTCCCTGCCCGAGGGTGCGGCGCGCGAACGGCTGACCGAGCTGCGCCGGCTCTTCGCGCTCCGGTGGATCGCCCGCAACAGCGGCGACCTCCTCGCCTCCGGACGGCTGACAGCCGATCAGGTCACCTTTCTGCCCGACGCGGTGGAGGACGCGGTCGCCGTCGTGGCCGAACACACCCCCGCCCTGGTGGAGTCCTTCGCCCTCCCCGAGCGCCTGATGTCGGACTGGCCGATCGCGGGGCCCGGCTACGCGGACGTCTACGACGACCCGGAGGGGCCCTGGCACCGGGGCCGCCGGGCGGGAATCCGGGGCCGCGCGGCGGAGTTCCGGCGACCCGTCTGCGGCAGCAGGAGGCGCCCGCTGCGCGAGAAGGTGGCGGCGCTCGGTACCCGGGGGGTCCTGCTGGCGTACTGGGGGACCACCTCCATGCTCTCCCGATGGTTCGAGAAGCCGCAGGTGAGCGTAGATGAATCGGTTCGCCCGAAGGCGTAACCGGAGGGTCGCCATCCAGTTACATCGGGCGGTGGGCCGTCGCGTTCGCACACCCGCCGCGCGGCACGAAGCCAAGCCGATGAGACGCCGATGAGAGGAATCACCATGAAGACCATCCACCCCAAGATCACCGAGGTGCTGACCGGGACGTTCAAGGTGCCCGCCGCCGAGATCCTGCCGGAGTCCACCATGGACAGCCTGGAGATGGACTCCCTCGCGGTCGCCGAGTTCGCCGTCGTCATCAAGGAGACCCTGGGCGTCGACGCGGACTCGCAGAAGCTGTACAAGGACGCCACGCTGGCCGACATCTCCGCCTACATCGACGTGGCCGTCGGCAGCGCGGCGGCGGAGGCCACGGTGCCGGTGAGCAACACCCGATGAAGCGACCCGCCATCGCCGTCACCGGGCTCGGAATGATCACCCCGGCCGGCCACACCACCGACACCACCTGGGACGGCGTCTGCGCGGGCGTGTCGCCCGCCCGCACCGTCCCCGAACTGCTGGGCTGCGAAGTCGACTTCGCCTGTACGGTCTCCGGCGTCGACCTCGACGACGCGGTCGGCGGCCGGACCGCCTTCCGGATGGGCCGGTACGTCAAGTTCGCCGTCCTGGCCGCCCGGGAGGCGGTCGCCGACGCCGGGCTCGACCCCGCGCACTGGGACGGCACCCGCGTCGCCGTCGTCGTCGGCACCAGCAGCGGAGGATCCGCCGGACTCACCGAACAGGCCGTCGTCCTGGAGCGGCGGGGCCCCGGCGCCACCTCGCCCTCGGGCATCCTGCTGACCATCCCGAACATGCCCGCGGCCGAGATCGCCATCGGGATGCGGGCCACCGGCCCCAGCCTGGCGCCGTGCACGGCCTGTTCGTCCGGGGTGACCGCGCTGTCGGTGGCCCGGGACATGCTGACGCTGGGCCAGTGCGACATCGCCATCGCCGGGGCCACCGAGTCGATCGTGTTCCCGGTCGCCATGACCGGCTTCGCCCGCTCGGGCGCGGCGGCGCTGCGGGACGGCGACCCCGCCCGCCTCTGCCGCCCCTTCTCGGCGGACCGGGCCGGGATCGTCATGGGCGAGGGCGCGGCCATCATGGTCCTGGAGCGGGCGGAGGACGCCCGGGCGAGAGGCGCCGTCCCCCGGGCGCTGATCGCGGGCGCGGGCGCCACCACCGACGCCCACCACCCCACCAGCCCCCACCCGTCCGGGGACGTCGCACGGGCGGCGGTCGACGCCGCGCTGCGCGACGCCGGCTGGCGCGCCGAGGACGTCGACCACGTCAACGCGCACGGGACGTCGACCCCCCTCAACGACGCCACCGAGGCCGCCCTCATCGCCCGGTCCTATCCGCACCGGCCGCCCGTCACCGCACCCAAGGGCGTGCTGGGTCACTGCATGGGGGCGGCCGGCGCCATCGAGGCGGGCCTGACGATCCTGACGCTCCAGCACGGAGTGGTCCCCCCGATCGCGAACCTGGACGCCCCCGAGCCCGGGTTCGACATCGACTGCGTCACCAAGGTCCCGCGCGAGGTGCCCGTACGGCGGGCCGTCAGCCACTCCTTCGGCTTCGGCGGCCAGAACGCGGTGATCGCGCTCCAGGCTCCGTAACCCCCGCTCCGGAGCCGGGCGGAATCCGCCGGGCCGGTGTGGCGGGCCGATCCCGCGCCGCACCGGCCTCGTGCACAGCGGCCCGCCGCACCGCCTCCGACCTGCGCGAAGGCCCGTGATAGCTTGCCGGGGCCAGTCGAACCCCACGACGGGGTCAGGGAATCCGGTGCGAATCCGGAACTGACGCGCAGCGGTGAGGGGGACGGGCGGGGCCACGGCCACTGGAGCACGGATGTGCTCCGGGAAGGCGTCCCGCCCGGACGAACCCGAGTCCGAAGACCTGCTGGCACCCGCGCCCGCACCGTGGCGCGGGAACCGTACGACGGGCTCCGCGGCTGGGCCCAGAGACACCGAGGTCCTTCGTGCTGCCCACGGCCACCCCCGCCCCGATACGCACCGCCGCCCTGCTCGCGGCGGGACTCCTCCTGCTGACCGCCTGCGGCGGCGACGGGAGCACCGGCACGGCCGCCGCGGGCGGCACCGCCGACGGATTCCCGGTCACGCTCAAGAACTGCGGGCGCACCGTCACCGTGCAGGCCCCGCCCGAGCGGGCCGTCTCCGTCGACCAGGGATCGACGGAGATCCTGCTCTCGCTCGGACTGGCCGACCGGCTCGCCGCCACCGCCACCTGGACCGACCCGGTCATGAAGGGGCTGGAGAAGGCGAACGCGGGCGTCGAGCGGATCTCGGAGAACCGGCCCTCCTCGGAGAAGGTCCTCGACCAGGAGCCCGACTTCCTCTCCGCGTCCTTCACCTCCACCCTCGCCAAGGGCGGTGTCGCGCCCCGCGAACAGTTCGAGCAACTCGGCGTCCCCACCTACATCTCGCCCGCCGACTGCGCGGGCAAGGACAACAGCGGTGGCGGCGACGGAGCCCGCACCGCGCCGCTGACGATGGACTCCGTCCACACGGAAGTCCGCGAACTGGCCAGGGTGTTCGGCGTTCCCGAGCGCGGCGACGCCCTGGTGAAGAAGCTCCGGGCGCGCGTGGAGCGGGCCACCGACGGCGTCGACGCGTCGGACACCTCCCTCCTCTACTGGTTCTCCGACTCCAAGGCCCCCTACCTCGCGGGCTGTTGCGGAGCCCCCGGCGTCATCACCGAGGAGCTCGGCGCGAAGAACGTCTTCGACGACACCCGCGACGAATGGCCCCGGATCAGCTGGGAGACCGTCGCCGACCGCAACCCCGACGTCCTGGTCATCGGCGATCTGACCCGTACGACGCAGACCGCCGAGAGCGCCGCGAAGAAGATCGAGTTCCTGGAGTCCAACCCGGTCACCAGGACCATGGACGCCGTGAAGAACCGCCGCTACGTGCTGCTCAGCGGACAGGCCCTGAACCCCACCATCCGGACGGTCGAGGGCCTGGAACGCGTCGCGGCCGGACTGCGCGGCTTCGGGCTCGCGGGGTGAGCACCGGGAACCGTACGGCGGCGGAGCCTGCGCCCCCGGCCGGGGAGAGGGACGCGGTGCCACCCGCCTCCCGGCCCGGCCCCTTCCGGAACGTCGCCCGCCTCGCCGTGCCGCTCTCGGCGGGCGGGATCCTGCTCCTGCTGCTCTCCGTCGCGGTCGCCGTGACCATCGGGCCCGCCCGGATCTCCGTGCCCGACGTCTTCTCCGCCGTCGCCGCGCACCTCGGGTTCGGCGACTCGGGGCTCAGCCCGATCCGGGACGGCATCATCTGGAACCTCCGCATGCCCCGCACCCTCCTCGCCGCCGTGTGCGGCGCGGGGCTCGCGGTCTGCGGCACGGTGATGCAGTCCCTGCTGCGCAACCCGCTCGCCGACCCCTTCGTCCTCGGCGTCTCCTCCGGGGCCTCGACCGGGGCGGTCGTGGTGGTCGTCCTCGGGGTCGGCGGGGGAGCTGTGTCGCTGTCGGCCGGGGCGTTCGTCGGGGCGCTGCTCTCGTTCGCCCTGGTGCTGCTGCTCAGCCACACCCTCGGCGGCTCCACCGACCGGGTCGTCCTCTCCGGCGTCGCCGCGATGCAGCTCTTCTCCGCCCTCACCTCCTTCGTCGTGATGACCTCCGCCGACGCCGAACAGACCCGCGGGGTGCTGTTCTGGCTCCTCGGCTCGCTCAGCGGGGTCGGCTGGAGCGAGGTCGTCCTCTGCTCCGCCGTCCTCGCCGTCTGCCTGGTGATCTGCCTGGCCCACGCCCGTACGCTCGACGCCTTCGCCTTCGGGCAGGACGCCGCCGCCGCTCTCGGCGTGAACGTCGCCCGCACCCGGTTCGTGCTGCTGTGCACCACCGCGCTGCTGACCGCCGCCCTGGTCAGCGCCGCCGGGGCGATCGGCTTCGTCGGCCTGGTCCTGCCGCACGCCGCCCGCGCCCTCACCGGCTCCGGGCACCGGCGGCTCCTCCCGGTCACCGCGCTCGCCGGGGCCGTGTTCCTGGTCTGGGTCGACACCCTCGCCCGGACCGTCCTGGACCCGCAGGAGGTACCGGTCGGCGTCGTCACCGCGCTGATCGGCGTCCCCGCCTTCGTCCTCGTCCTGTACCGCACCCGGAGCACGTCATGAGCCGCACCACGAACGGTCCGGAGCACGTCGTGAGCCGCACCCCGAACGGCTGTGAAGGCCTGCGCGCGGAGCGGGTCGGCCGGGAGGCGGGCGGCCGGCTCATCCTCGACGGCGTGTGCATCACCCCGCGGCCCGGCTCCACCGTCGGACTGCTCGGCCCCAACGGCTCCGGCAAGTCCACCCTGCTGCGGATCCTCGCGGGCCTCCTCGCCCCGGACACCGGCGTCGTCACCCTGGACGGGAACCCGCTGGCCGGGCTCGCCCGCCGCACCGTCGCCCGCCGGATCGCCGTCGTCGACCAGCACGCGGCCACCCAGGTCGACCTCAGCGTCCTGGACGTCGTACGCCTCGGCCGCATCCCGCACCGCCGCGCCTGGGCCGCCCCGGACCGCACCGACGAGGAAGCCGTCACCGAGGCACTGCGCCGCACCGGGCTCGACGGCCACGCCGGGCAGTCCTGGCACACCCTGTCCGGCGGTGAACGCCAACGCGTCCAGATCGCCCGCGCCCTGGCCCAGCAGCCCCGCGAGCTCCTGCTCGACGAACCGACGAACCACCTCGACATCCAGCACCAGCTGGACCTGCTCGCCCTGGTCGCCGACCTCCCCGTCACCAGCGTCGTCGCGCTGCACGACCTCAACCTCGCCGCGATGTTCTGCGACCGGATCACCGTGATGAAAGCCGGCCGGGTCGTCGCCGGCGGCACCCCGGCCGAGGTCATCACCGAGGAACTCATCGAGGACGTCTACGGGGTCGGGGCGGTCGTCACCCCGGACGGGCCCGACGGACGCCCCTCCGTACGTTTCCTGCCGCGCCGCTGAGCCCGGACGGCGCCCCACAGCCCTCCGGGCGGACCCGTGGTACGGGTCCGCCCGGAGGCCGAGGACGTGGGAGCGGCCGTGCGGCCCCTGTGGACGTGCCGGTCAGCGGCGACGACCCTGGCCGAACTCGCCACCGGCGTCCTTGCCCTTGCCCATCTCCGTGCCGTCCGCGTAGTCGATCTTCTCCTTGCGGACCTCGGCGGAGACCTCCTTCTGCTCGGTGACCCGGTTGGTCTCCAGCCGGACCCGCTCCACCGGCACGGCCTCCTTGCGCACCGTGGCGCGCTCCGCGTGCAGCGTCACCTCGACGTCCTGCTCGCCGAAGTCCGTGGTCCCGGTGGTCTTCTCACCGGGCTGCACCGGTTCGCGGACCACACGGACCTCTTCGTGGGACACGGGCACGGTCCGGGTGACCTCCTCGGTCACCACGTACTTGTGCAGCCGCGCCCTGCCGCTCTCGTACTCCTCCTTGCCCACGTGCAGCTGCTCCTCGGAGCGGATCATCTCCTCGCGGCCGCTCATGTCGGCCGACCGGGACGTGCCCGCGCCCGCCATCGGGCGTGCCGTGGTGGAGGCGTCCGTGTCGCGGTGCCTGCCCGTGCCGCTGCCTGCTCCTGCCATGCCCGCTCCCGTCGTTCCCGCGCCGGTCGTCCCGGCACTCGTGCCCGCGGTGGTGGCCTTTCCGGTCGCCCCCGCGCCGGGGGCCGGCTTCCCGGTCCCGCGGGCCGCGCCCGCCGCACCGGCGGCGCCCGCCGCCCCCATCGCACCGGTCCCGGCGACGGTCGGCGCGTCCATGCCCGCCGAGCGGTTCTCACCGAGATTGCCGGACTTCCTGGTCAGGCCGTAGTGCCGGTACAGCTCCTCCTCCTCGGCCACGGAGAGGTGCGCGTCCGCGTCGACGCGCGGTGCGTCCTTGACGCTGTCCTTCGGATGCGCGACGTGCAGGTCGGAGCCCACCCGACGGGCTCCGGCGAGCGGGACGAAGCTCTCCTTCATGCCGAACAGGCCGGTCTTGACCGTGACCCAGTCGGGCTTGCCGGTGTCGTCGTCGACGTACACCCGGCCCACACTGCCGACCTTCTCGCCGTCGTTGTCGTACACGGTCAGACCGTCGAGTTCTCCGGAATCCGTGAAACCGTCAGCGGCTCCCATAACCGATTCCTCCTCTCGGGCACGCCCTGTGGGTGGCTCCACCAGAGGTGGCGCGTCCGGATTCCATCGCGCCTCACCCGCATGGACGCTGCAACCGCCCGCCCGCCCGGATCAGGGCTCCCGGAAGCCCGGTGCGGGGCCCCGGGCCCGTGCGGCGGCACCGGGCCGCCGCAGAACCCATTAGCCCAATCGGGTGAGACCCCGGGGCCCGCATATGATCGGCGGACCGTGGCGGCCGAAGGACGGACCACCGCCGACCCGCCGAGCCACCAGGGGTGCGCCATCTCTTCCGTACGCCTCCGGCCGCCCGCGCAACGCGGCGAACTGCGCGACCGGCACGAGGACGGGCACCGGCTCCACCACCTCCTCTGGCGGCTGGGGCCCGGTGTCCGGGTCTGCAGCAGCGCCGTTCTCGGCGGCGGCATCGGCACCCGGGCCTGGATCCTCAACGCCCAGGTCCCCGGTGGCTACCCGCGCGTCGACCCGGACCGGCACCTCGCCGAGATCGCCGCCGCGGAGGGCCTCACCGGACCGGGCGCGGGGCTGATGACCGCCGCCGACGTCGCCGCGTACACGACCGGCCAGGACGGCGGAGTCACCGCGACCGTCACCGCCGGTCTCGGCGTACGGGGCTGGGCCGCGGCCCCGGACACCGCCACCCGGGCGGCGCAGGTGCCGGGGGCGGCGGAAGCCCCGGCACCCCCGCACCGGCCGGCGTCCGGGGAAGTCCCGGCGGCCCCGTTCCGGCCGGGCACCGTCAATATCGTCGTCACGCTGCCCGTCGCACTCTCCGACGCCGCCCTCGTCAACGCCGTCGCCACCGCCACGGAGGCCAAGGTCCAGGCCCTCCTGGACGCCGGACTCGACTGCTCGGGCACCCCCACGGACGCCGTGTGCGTCGCCGCCCCCGAGCCGGGGCCCGACGGCGGCGAACCCTTCGCCGGGCCCCGTTCCACCTGGGGCGCGCGGATCGCCCGCGCCGTGCACACCGCCGTGCTCGCGGGGGCCCGCACCGCACCGTGACGGGGCCCGGTCCGGCTCAGACCACGGTCACCGGATGCCGCACCACCGCGTCGAACAGATAGCCCTGCGTGTTGTGCGCGGTGGCCGCCGGCTGCGTACGCCCCGAACGGTCCGTCGCCCGCGCCAGCAGCACGGCCGGTCCCGGCTCCCTCGGCACCCAGTCGGCCGTCCAGCGCACCCAGCTCCCGGCCCGCGGCTCGTCCCGCAGCCGGACCGGCCGCCAGTGCGTCCCGCCGTCGGTGCTGACCTCCACGGCCCGCACGGGTGCCCCGCCCGACCAGGAGCGCCCGGTCAGCAGCGTGCGCCGACGGGCGGGGAACGAAGCGCCCGGGGCCAGCTCGAAGGCGCTCTTCAGCGTCTGCCGGGTCAGCGGCGCGCTTCCCCCGGGCGGATGCCCGGGGCCGAACAACCGGTAGAGGCCGGTGTTCCAGGGGGTGAGCAGCGGCTCGGCGCTCACCTCGATGTCACCGACCCACTTGATGTTGGCGATGCCCACCCACGACGGCACGACCAGCCGGACCGGGAAGCCGTGGTCGGGCGGCAGCGGCTCGCCGTTCATCTCGTACGCGAGCAGGACGTCGTCCAGGGCCTTCGCCACCGGCAGCGGACGGCGCACCCGCCCCAGGTTCACCCCGTCGGTGACGACCTCCGCGTCCAGGCCGCGCGGCAGGACGTCGACCGCGTGCCGCCCGATTCCCGCCCGGCGCAACACGTCCGCCAGCCGCACCCCGCGCCAGCGTGCCGTCCCGATCGCCCCGAGCGTCCACGCGGTGCCGCTGACCGCCTGGCCCTGCTGCGAGGTGAAGAAGCTGCGGCCGTTGCCCGCGCACTCCACGTACGCGGTGCGCGTCACCGCGGGGAGGGCCAGCAGATCCGCGAAGGTGAAGTCCACCGGGCCGCCCCTCAGGCCGTCGCCCCGGACCGTCAGCTTCCAGTCGGACCGGTCGATGCGCGGGGTGGCGGTGTGATTGCGGACGAAGAACCGGTCGGCGGGCGTGAGCAGCCCGGTGTCCCGCAGCGCGGCGAAGTTCGTCTCCGCGTTGGTGCCGCGCAGCGTGAACAGCTCCGGCGGCAGTGGTTTGACCACTCCGGGCAGCCCGCCGGCCGCCCGCGCGGGTGCGGCGACCGAGGCGAGAGGCACGGCGGCCGAGGCCGCCGCGACCAGCTTCAGCAGATCGCGGCGGTCGATCCCGGCGGAGCGCGCCCGGCCGGCGGCCCACTGCCGCATCCGTATCCGGTCGTAGGCGTCCTCGGTCGGAACCGGGCTCATGGAAGCTCCTCGCAGGTCAGGTGGGAAGGCGGGGCGGGGTGGAGGCCGAAGGGGACAGAGAGGGCTCGGGGGCGGGGTGTGCGTGCGGTTGCGGCAGGCTCGCCAGCAACTCCCGTACGAGCAGGCCCACCTGCTCCGTCTCGATGAGGAAACCGTCGTGCCCGCAGGCCGAGGAGATGGTGCGCGGGGCGTCCGCCCCCGGCAGCAGCGCGGCCAGCCGCTCCTGCTGCGCCAGGGGGTAGAGCCGGTCCGAGTCGACCCCCGCGACCAGCGCGGGCATGTCCGCCCGGCGCAGCGCGCGGGCGATCCCGCCGCGGCCCCGGCCGACGTCGTGGCCGTTCATCGCCTCGGTGAGCGTCACATAGCTGCCCGCGTCGAACCGGCGCACCAGCTTGTCCGCGTGGTGGTCGAGGTACGACTCCACCCGGTAGCGGCCGCCGTGCCCGGGCTGCTCCCCGGGCTGGGCCTCCCCGCCGAAGCGGGAGCCCAGCTCGGGTTCGGCGCGGTACGTGATGTGGGCGATGCGGCGCGCCTGCCCGAGGCCCCGGTGGGGGCCGCCGCCCGGGGGCTCCCCGTGGTAGTCGCCGCCCCGCCACCCGGGGTCGGAGCGGATCGCGCCGATCTGTACCGAGCCCCAGGCGATCTGCTCGGCGGAGGCGACCGCCGGGGCGGCGAGCACGAGCAGCGAACCGGTGCGCCCCGGCCTGCTCACCGCCCACTCCAGGGCCCGCATGCCGCCCATCGACCCGCCGACGACGGCCGCCCACCGCTCGATGCCCAGCACATCGGCGAGCGCCGCCTCGGCCGCCACCTGGTCCCGGACGCTCAGGTACGGGAACAGCGGCCCCCACGGCGTGCCGTCGGGCCCGGGGGAGGACGGTCCGGTGCTGCCCTGGCAGCCGCCCAGGACGTTGGGGGCGACGACGAACCAGCGGTCGGTGTCGACCGCGCGGCCCGGACCGACCAGCGCGTCCCACCAGCCGGGCGTCGGATGCCCCGGACCGGCGGGCCCGGCCACATGGCTGTCGCCCGTCAGCGCGTGCAGCACCAGCACGGCGTTGGACCCGTCCGCCGCCCGCTGCCCCCAGGTCTCGTACGCCAGGCGCACCCCCGGCAGCCGGACGCCGGACTCCAGGGGCAGCGGGTCCTCGATCGCCGCCCAGCGGCGACGACCGGGCGGATCCCCCTCCCGCCGACCGCCGGACGCGGGCGGGAGGGGAAGCGCGCGGTGCGGGTCCTTGTCGTTCAGGACGCCGCCTTCGCCGCCCGGAAACCCGCCTCCAGGTCGGCCTTGAGGTCGTCCACGTTCTCCAGCCCCACGGACAGCCGCACCAGGCCGGGAGTGGCACCGGTGGCGAGCAGCTGCTCCTCGGTGAGCTGACTGTGCGTGGTGGAGGCCGGATGGATGATCAGGCTCCGTACGTCACCGATGTTGGCGAGGTGGCTGAACAGCTCCACGGCGTCCACGAACCGGCGGCCTGCCTCGGCTCCATCCTTGAGTTCGAACGCCAGCACGGCCCCGGCCCCGCGCGGAAGGTAGCGCTGCCCGGCCTCGTACCAGCGGTTCGACTCCAGGCCCGCGTAGTGCACGGTCTCCACCTCGTCGCGCCGCTCCAGCCAGCGGGCCAGTTCCAGCGCGTTGGAGGTGTGCCGCTCCAGTCGCAGGCTGAGCGTCTCGACGCCCTGGAGCAGCAGGAACGCCGAGTGCGGCGAGAGCGCGGGGCCCAGGTCGCGCAGCAACTGCACCCGGAGCTTCACCGCGAACGCGCTCGGGCCCAGGTCGGGCCAGTAGCGCAGCCCGTGGTAGCTCGGGTCGGGATCGTGGAAGTCGGGGAAGCGTGTCGCGTGGGCCCCGAAGTCGAACGTGCCGGCGTCCACGACCACGCCGCCGATCGTCGTGCCGTGCCCGCCGAGGAACTTGGTCGCCGAGTGGACCACGATGTCCGCGCCGTGCTCGATCGGCCGCAGCAGGAAGGGGGTGGGCACGGTGTTGTCGACGATGAGCGGCACCCCGGCCGTGTGCGCGGTGTCCGCGACGCCCCGGACGTCCAGCACGTCGCCGCGCGGATTGCCGAGGGTCTCGGCGAAGAACGCCTTCGTGTTGGGCCGCACCGCGGCCCGCCAGGCATCCAGGTCCTCCGGGTCCTCGACGAACGTCACCTCGATGCCGAAACGGGGAAGCGTGTGACGGAAGAGGTTGTAGGTGCCGCCGTACAGGGACGGGGAGGAGACGATGTGGTCCCCGGCTCCGGCCAGCGTCAGGATCGCCAGCGTCTCGGCGGCCTGCCCCGAAGCCAGCGCGACGGCGGCGACCCCGCCCTCCAGCGCGGCGATGCGCTGCTCCAGGACGTCCTGGGTGGGGTTGTGGATGCGGGTGTAGATGTTGCCCGGTTCGGCCAGCGAGAACACGTCGGCCGCGTGCTGCGTGTCGCGGAAGACGAAGGACGTCGACTGGTAGATCGGCACCGCGCGGGCGCCGGTCGTCGGGTCCGGGGCGGCGCCGGAGTGGATCTGCTTGGTCTCGAACGACCAGGCGGCGCCGGGCTCCTGACGGTGCTGGTCCTCGGGGGTGTGGCCTGCGGTGACGGAGTCGAGGGGCTGGCTCATGTGGTTCCTCGCACGGGGCGGTGACGGCTGAATACGGACCGTAGGCCGCACCGCGCACCCCCGGAAGCGTGTCGCCCGCCCGGCCACGAACCCGCAACGGCACGTCATGCCCCGCAACACTGCGGCAACGGAGACGTCACACCCGGCCGCTCCCGGCCGCTCCCGGCCGCCGCCCCCGCGCCGGCCGGGTCGGCGCGGCGACGGAGGGCGGAGACGGAGGGCGGAGACGGAGGGTGGGGCCGGCTCAGCGGGCCGCCGGGACCTCGGCGATCGAGCGGCCCGCCCAGGCGGGCGCCGGCTCGACGAGCGCGGCCAGCCGTTCCCGTACGGGGTCCGGGAACGGGACGGTGCGGCCCGCCCGTTGGTCGACGTGGAGCGCCAGCAGCTCGCTCGTCGCCACCGGGGCGGCATCCGGCTCCGGTACGCCGTCGGGTGCGCCGACCACGTACAGCTCGTGGCTGAAGCGCGCCTTCTTCGCGTCCACGCCCAACAGGCTGGTGCGGACGGCGAGATGGGCGCCCTCGGCCACGTCGCGGAGATAGCGCAGATGCGACTCGACGGTGTAGAGCGAGCAGCCGGTGCTCTCCCGGTACCCGGCGTGCAGACCGGTCTCGATCATCATCGCGTCGGTGGCGTACCCGAAGACCAGGACGTAGAACGCCTCGCTCATATGGCCGTTGTAGTCGATCCACTCGGGCCGTACCGTCCGGTGGACCAGGGGGAGTTCCGTGGCGTCGTCGGTCACGGTCGTCTCCTCGGGGGGCGCGTGCTCGCTCACCGGGTCGCCTCCTCGGCGGTCCGGGGCAGGCGGCCCGTCGCCCGCAGGACGTCGATGACGCCCCGGTCCCGTTCGGCGACCAGATCGGCGATGCTCCGGCCACCCGCCGCCTCCTCGCAGCCGGCCACCACCGCCCCGTACAGGGCACGGTCCAGTTCCGGTGCTTCGAGCCGGGTCCAGGGCGACTTCAGCGACGGCCCGAAGTGGTCGAGCATGTGGGCCATCCCGCCCTCGCCGCCCGCGAGCGCGAAGGTCAGCATCGGGCCCATGACGGCCCAGCGCAGCCCCGGGCCCTCGGTGATCGACGCGTCGATCTCCGCCACCGTGGCCTCGCCGTTGGCGACCATGTGCAGGGCTTCGCGCCACAGGGCCTCCTGGAGCCGATTGGCTATGAAGCCGGGCACCTCGCGGTCCATGGTGATCACGGACTTGCCCGCGACTCCGTAGAAGCGCGAGGCCCAGTCGACCGCGTCGGGCGCGGTCCGTTCACCGCCGACGACCTCGACCAGGGGAATGAGGTAGGGCGGGTTGAAGGGGTGCCCGACGACGAGCCGCCCGGGGTCGGCGGCCTCGGTCTGCATGTCCGTCATCGGATAGCCGGAGGTCGACGAGGCGATCACCGTGCCGGCGGGCGCGGCGGCGTCCAGCCGGGCCAGCAGATCGCGCTTCAGCTCCAGCTTCTCGGGGGCGCTCTCCTGGACGAACTGGGCGTCGGCCACGGCCTCTTCGAGGGTCGCGGTGACGGTGAGCCGGTCCTGCGACGCTCCGGGAGCCAGTCCGAGCTGCTCCAGCGCGGGCCAGGCGGCGGCGATGAGCCGGCGCAGCCGGACGGCCGCGTCGGGGGCCGGGTCCCAGGCGGTGACGTCGTAGCCGCGGGCGAGGAAGTGCGCCGCCCAGCCTCCGCCGATCACCCCGGCCCCGACACACGCCACACGGCGTACGTCCTCCGGGGCGCAGGGGGCGGCGGGGCCGTCGGTCGCGGCGGCGGCAGAGGGGGTGACAGTCATGGGCGACACTCCAGAAAGATGGTGGGGGGAGAGCGGGAGGAGGAACGGGGGGAGAGCGGGAGGGAGAGGGGCGCTTGGTCAGGCGCGCGGGCGCAGGCCGAGCTTCGCGCGTGCCTCGTCGGGCGTGGCGACCCGGGAACCCAGGGATTCGGTGATCCGCACGGCGCGCTCCACCAACTGGCCGTTGGTGGCCTTGACTCCCTTGCCCAGGTAGAGGTTGTCCTCCAGGCCGACCCGGACGTGTCCGCCGAGCAGGATCGACTGGGCGGCCCAGGGCATCTGCATCCGGCCGAGCGCGAAGCTCGCCCACTGGGCGCCCTGCGGAAGCATGTTGACCATCGCCTGGAGGACGCCCGGGTCTGCGGGCGCGCCCCACGGAATGCCCATGCAGAGCTGGAAGACCGTGGGGTCGTCGAGCAGTCCCTCGGCGAGGAGCTGTTTGGCGAACCACAGCTGGCCGGTGTCGAAGATCTCCAGCTCGGGCCGGACCCCGAGTTCCTGGATGCGCTTCGCGCCGGTGCGCAGCATGTCGGGGGTCGAGACGTAGAGGTTGCTGCCGTCGCCGAAGTTGAGCGAACCGCAGTCGAGGGTGCAGATGTCCGGCAGCAGATCCTCCACGTGCGGCAGCCGTTCGAGGCCGCCGACCAGATCGGTGCCCGGCAGCTGCCGGAGCGGCGCCTCCGGGTCGATGACGAGGTCCCCGCCCATTCCGGCGGTCAGGTTGATGACCACATCGGTGCCGGTCTCCCGGATCCGCTCGACGACCTCCCGGTAGAGCCGCGGATCGCGGGAGGGCGCGCCGGTCTCCGGCTCGCGGACATGGATGTGGACCACGGCGGCGCCGGCTCCGGCGGCCTCGACGGCGGAGGCCGCGATCTGTTCGGGCGTCACCGGGACATGGGGGCTGCGGCCGACGGTGTCGCCGGCCCCGGTGAGGGCGCAGGTGATGATGACGTCCTGGTTCACGGGCATGCGGGAACGTCTCCTCTCGGGGAGTTCGGGGAGTTCGGGTTCGAGGGTTGGGGGTGCAGGGCTGTACGGGGCGGGCGCGGGCGTCAGTCGGTCACGGGCGCGGTCAGGGCGGCGTCCACGTGGGAGATGAGCGCGTCGTGCATGGCCTGTGCGCCGGTGCCGGGGCGGCCGGGCTCGGTGGCCAGGACCTGGGAGGCCAGCCCGTCGATCAGCGCGGTGAGGGCGAGGGCCGTACTGTCCGCGTCGACCGGACGGAACACGCCCTGTTCGATGCCGCGGCGGATCACGTCGGCGACCGTTCCCCGCCACTGGCGGTAGTACTCCACATGGAGCCGTCCGACCGTGGTGGACCGGGCGGCCTCGGCCCACAGGTCGAGCCAGACGCACCACTGCCGCCGTTGCTGTTCGGTGCGGGGCGTCTGGAGGTCGATCAGCAGGCGCAGTTCGTCCCCGGCGTGACGGGTACCGGCCGTGGCCTCGGCGCGGCGACGGGTGTCCTCGTCCATGCACCAGCGGACCGCCGCTTCGAGCAGTTCGTCGCGGCCGGGGAAGTGGTAGTGGATCGCCGCCGTGCTGGTGTGGCAGGCCGCGGCGATGTCCGCGACCCGGACGGCGTGGAATCCGCGTTCGGCGATGAGCCGCACCGTCTCCCGCACGATCTGCAAGGGCCTGCCGCCCTCCGGCGGGGGCGACGGCGACGGCGGGCGAGAGGGCGACGGGGCGCTTACGGTCGAGGGCGTCGCCGCCGGACCGCCCGCCGCGCTGCCCGTCGTGCCGCTCGCCGCACCGGGCGTCGCGTCATCGGCGGTGCCGGCCGTCGTCCCGATCAACCGGCCGACGTCCACACCGCCGATGTCCGCGATCCGGGCCAGTTCGGCGGCGGTGAACCGCCGTGTGCCGTTCAGGGAACGGGACAGCTTCGACGGATCGATCACGATCCGCCGCGCGAACTCGCGCGCGCTGACACCCGTGGCGTCGATCACCTGCCGGACCCGTGCGGCCACCTCGTCCTGCTGCATGGTCAGCCACCGTAGCCATGTGTTGAGAAAACCTCAACATCAGCAGGTGTAACCCCTGAAAAAATTAGGCGTTGTGGTTCTGACTGATGCATCAGTCAGAACCACAACGCCTTCTCATGCGCCGTTCACCCGCCCGACGGGCAGGCTCGGGATGCTCACTCCTGGACGAGCATCCCGCTCCGCAGCTTGCCCAGCATCCGGCTCAGCAGCCGGGACACGTGCATCTGCGATATCCCGAGCTCCGCGCCGATCTGCGCCTGGGTCATCTCCTGGCCGAAGCGCATGTCGATGATCCGACGCTCCCGCTCGTCCAGCTCACCGAGCAGGGGCGCGAGGGCGTGGAGATTCTCCACGGTCTCCATGGCGGGGTCCGGCTCGCCCAGCACATCGGCGAAGGTCCGCCCGGCGGTCTGGCGCGGCCCGGACTCCGCGGTGTCGGTCGGCATGTCCAGGGAGCCCGCCGTGTAGCCGTTGGAGGCGACGATGCCCTCCGTGACCTCGGACTCCTCGATGCCCAGGACCTCGGCCAGCTCCTGCACCGTGGGGTCCCGGTCGAGGTCGGCCGCCAGGGACTCCTTCGCCTTGGCGAGGTCGACCCGCAGCTCCTGGAGGCGCCGCGGCACATGCACCGCCCAGCTCGTGTCACGGAAGAACCGCTTGATCTCCCCGACGATGTACGGCACCGCGAACGAGGTGAACTCGACCTCCCGCGAGAGGTCGAAGCGGTCGATCGCCTTGATCAGCCCGATGGTGCCGACCTGGACGATGTCCTCCATGTCGCCGCTGCCCCGGTTGCGGAAGCGGTTGGCGGCGAAGCGGACGAGGGACAGGTTCATCTCGATGAGGGTGTTGCGCGCGTACTGATACTCGTGCGTGCCCTCCTCCAGGACCTGGAGACGGTCGAAGAAGAGGCGCGAGAGGCGGCGCGCGTCCATCGGGGCGACCTTTCCGGCATCCTCGATCCACGGAAGTTCCCCGGTGGCGCCCGCCTGCTCCGTACCGGCCGTCTGTGCGGTCTGTGCGGTGTGCGCGGTCATGTCCGTTCACCCTCCCTGGTTCGTGGGCCCTGAGCCCTGTTCGCCTTCCCAGGGGTATGGCTCTCATGCGTGAGACAGGGAGTTGATTCGGCCATCCGGTGCGAGTTGGCCGGAAACGGGCCCAGTTCGGCTCTGAGGCGCCGTCATGCGAGGGGCGCGCGTCACGGGACGCCGGTCAAGGGGCGTGGGGTGCGACGCGGGAGGTGTGAGGCGGGAGGCGCGACAGGAAGGGCGCACCGGGAGGAGGCGCGCGAAGGGCGCGAGCAATGAATGCGCAAACAACCGCCCCACCGGTACGGGGGAGCCCGGTGGGGCGGTCGTCACCAGAGTGCCACAGCCAGGCGGTCGTTGGGACCGGACCGGCGCGTATTGGCCTACGGATGAGTCGATTTCGCCGCTCGCCGGTTCGGGCGTACGCCGGTGCGTCCGGCCACCACGGCAGGCCGTCCTGCCGCGGGAGACGCGAGGCCGGACGGCCCGCGTTCCGATGATCCCGATCCCATGATCCCGGTCCCGATGATTGCAACACCATGAACAGCTCCGCCTCGCGGAATACCCGCCGTATCCACCGGCTTCTCCTGCCAGGCAGGTGCGCCGCACGCCACCCCGAGCACCCGCCGCCGAGAACCGCGCGATGGACGGAACGAGAACGAGGAAGACGATGACCCAGAACCACACCAGCTCCCTGACCGGTGCCCCTTCCCGGCTCCACCCGCTGGACAACCCCGCCAGGGCCTCGCTCACCGGTCCCCACGCCCACTTCGCCGAGAGCCGCGGGCGCGTCCTGCGCTATCCCGCCGACGTCACTCCCTGGATCGCGCTCCCCGACGTCCCGGACGTCCAGGACTGGGCCGACGTCGCGGGGCTCGCCGGACCGGGCGGCTCCGTCACCCTGGCCGCGTTCCAGGAGCCGCCGCCGCAGGACTGGGAGATCGTCTTCCGGGCCGAGGGCGTCCAGCTGGTCGACGCGTCGGTGGACACCGCGCCCGATCCGGAGGCGGTCCTTCTCGGCCCCCGGGACGTGCCGGAGATGCTGGCCCTGGTGGAGCGCACCCGCCCCGGCCCCTTCCTGCCGCGCACGGTCGAGCTGGGCACGTATCTGGGCATCCGTCGGGGCGGCGCGCTGGTGGCGATGGCGGGGGAGCGGTTGCACCCGCCCGGCTGGACCGAGATCAGCGGTGTCTGCACGGATGAGTCCGTACGGGGTCAGGGGCTGGCGAGCCGACTGGTCCTGGCGGTCGCGCACGGGATCCGGGAGCGCGGCGAGACGCCGTTCCTGCACGCGGCCGCCTCGAACACCGGGGCCGTCCGGCTCTACGAGTCCCTCGGCTTCCGGCTTCGCCGGCGTACGGAATTCCTCTCCGCCCTCGTCCCCGCCACGCTCCCGGCGGCGGACGGGACCCGAAGGCCCTCACTCCGCTGACCCGGCCGCCGGAACCAGGTACCCCAGGGCATCGGGTGTCGGCGGCCCGGACCCTTACGCGGACCTGGGTCCGGTGACGGGTACCCGCCACCGGCCCGGGACCAGTGGCACCCCCGGCCCGGGACCAGGGCCCCGGGCCGGGGGTGCCACTGGTCCCGGGCGGGACCTTCGGCAGCCGCTCGGGGCCCTAAGCCCCCCTGCGCGGACGCCCGCCGGCCGGTCCACTGGAAGGGACCGGCCGAAACTGCGGGCGGCGCCGAGAGATCAGCGGGAGGACAGGCCGTGCCCATGAGGTTGCTGGACATGGCGCAGAAGCGGAACGGGATACGGGACCGGGATGGTGCCGCCCCCGGTGCGGACGGTGGTATCGCGGCGGTGTCCCAGAGCCGGATCGGCAACTGGGCACTGGTCGGCGGCCTCGCGCTGCTGACCGTACTCGTCGTGATCCTCGATATCAGCACCGGCAACGACCTGCGGGTCGTGCCGCTGCTCGTGGTCGTCCCCGCACTGGCCTCCGTCTTCTGCAGCCTCCGCCAGACCATCTGGATCGCGGTGTGGATCACCACCGTCGTCGTCGGGTTCCGGGCCGGGGCGGACGGCACCTTCTGGGACTTCGTCTTCGGCATCGGATTCGCCGTACTGGCCTGTGCGCTCGGCGTCGCCGCCTGCGCGGCACGCATCCGGCACGCGATCGAGATGGCACGGCTGCGGTCCGCCGCCGTCACCCTCCAGCGCCAGATCCTGCGGCCGCTGCCGGTCGGTACCGACCACGTCGTCGCGCACGGGCTCTACGAGCCGATCGAGGAGGACCGCTTCGTCGGCGGAGACATCTACGAGGTCGTCGAGTCGCCGTACGGGACCCGGGTGATCATCGGGGATGTCCAGGGCAAGGGGCTCGCGGCCATCGGCGCCGGATTCGCGGCCATCGCCGCGTTCCGTGAGGCGGCCATCCGCGAACCCACGCTCACGGGAGTGGTGGGCGCGCTGGAGGACGCCGTCGTCCGGCACAACGCGTTCTCCGCCCAGACCGGTGAGGCCGAACGGTTCGTGACCGCGCTCGTCCTCGGGTTCGACGAGGGCGGCCGGGTGGAGGCCGTGAACTGCGGGCACCTGCCGCCGCGCCTGCTGCACGAAGGCCGGTCCTCGGCGGTCACGCTCCACCGGACGTACGTCCCCCTCGGCCTCGCCGGACTCAGCCGGGAGACCCGTACGACCGAGTCCTTCGACTTCCCGCCGGGCGCGACGCTCCTCGTCGTCACCGACGGGGTGACCGAGGCCCGCGACGCCGCCGGCGGCTTCTACCCGCTGGACGAGCGGATCGGGGCCTGGACCGGGCAAGGGCCGCGTGAACTGCTCGACGCGCTCCACGTCGACCTGGAGGACTTCTCCGGAGGCGTCCGGCGCGACGACGTCGCCGCGCTCGCGCTGCTGCGCACCACCGCCGACGTCACACGGCGGCCCGCGGTCGCAGGTGTCGCGGTCCTCGGCGACACCGCTTCCGGCGCTGTGCTTCCCGGCGCTCCCGCTCACGCTCCCGGCGCTGCCGCCGACGCGGGCGACAGCGAGAGCGAGTGGCGCATCGCCGCGGTCTGAGCGCGCGCCGCGAGTCCGTGCAAACGCGCCGAGCACGCGCCGAGCACCCCTGATGCCCCATAAGGATGTCCCCACGAGACGAATGTCGCGTGGGGACATTTTCAGGTGTACGGTGCATGTATGACTCCGGAACGGAAGATCCCGGAACGGCGCGGCCGCAAGGCGCGCCGCACCCGCGACACCCTGGCGCAGGCCGCGTTCGAGCTGGTGCTCGACCGAGGGCTGCGGAACGTGACGGTCGAGGAGATCGCGGAAGCCGCGGACGTCGACCGCCGTACGTTCAGCCGGTACTTCACGAGCAAGGAAGCCGCCGCCCTCGACTCCCTGCGGGGCGACGGCGACCGCATCAACGCGGCCCTGCGCGCCCGCCCGGCCACGGAACCCCCGCTCCTCGCCTACCGGCGTGCCGTCCTCGACTGGCTCGCCGATCCCGCGGCGGAGCCCTGGCACCGCCGCCCCCGGATCTTCGACCTGCTGGTCGTCGCCGAGGAGGAGCCGACCCTCTACGCCGTCTTCCATCACATCCGGGTGGACGCCCAGGAGGACTCGGTCGCCATCGTCGCGGACCGGCTCGGCGTCGATCCGCGGCAGGACATCCGACCCGCCGTGACCGTCGCCGCGGGAGCGGGCGCGCTGCTCGCCGCCCAGGCCGCCTGGGTGCGCGGGGGCCGGCCGGACGCCCTGCCCGCACTGGTCGCCGAGGCGTTCGACGCGCTCGCCGCCGACCTGCTCGGAGAGCCGCGTCCCGCTCCGGACCAGCGCCACGTCTCCAGCGGCGTTACTGGCACCAACAGCACCAACAGCACCAACAGCACCACAGAAGAAGCAGAAGAAACCGAGGCAACCTCATGAGCACCGAGCACAGCTCCACCCCCGCAGCCGAGTCGAAGACCGAAGCCCGGACCGAGTTCGCCGGCCGCACCGCCCTCGTCACCGGCGGCGCCTCCGGCATCGGCCTCGCCCTGGCCCGGCGGCTCGCCGCAGGCGGCGCGGCGGTCGTCGTCGCCGACTACGACGCGGAGAGCGCGCGCAAGGCCGCGGCCGAGCTGGAGGGCGCCGGAGCCAGGGCCGCCGCCGTCGCGATGGACGTCACCGACCCCGCCTCCGTCGAAGCGGGCGTGCGGTTCGCGGTGGACACCTTCGGCGCCCTCCACCTGGCCGTCAACAACGCCGGCATCGCGGGCCCCAGCAGCCCCACCGGTGAGTACCCGGTCGAGGACTGGAACCGCGTCGTCGCCACCAACCTCAGCGGCGTCTTCCACTCGATGCGCTACGAACTGCCCGCCATCGTGGCGGCCGGCGGCGGCGCGATCGTCAACATGTCCTCCATCCTCGGCACCAACGGCTTCGCAGGGTCGCCCGCCTACGTCGCGGCCAAGCACGGCGTCGTCGGCCTCACCAAGACCGCCGCGCTCGAATACGCCGGGAAGAACGTCCGGATCAACGCGGTCGGCCCCGGCTTCATCGACACCCCGCTCCTGCGGAACACCGACCCGGCGGCCCGCGAGCACCTGATCTCCCTGCACCCGGCCGGACGGCTCGGCACCGCCGAGGAGGTCGCCGAACTGGCCGCCTTCCTGCTCTCCGACAAGGCCTCCTTCATCCACGGCAGCTACCACCTGGTGGACGGCGGCTACTCCGCCCCGTGACGGAGCCCGAGTGGCGCGCGCGGAACACGGGGGCGACAAAAGAAGCACGGGGCGACAGAGCGAACCGAGGAAGAAGCGAGGAGACCCCATGAAAGCCGTTCAGTACCGAGCCGTCGGCGCCGCCCCCGAGGTGGTCACCGTCCCGGACCCCGAGCCCGGCCCCGGCCAGGTCCTGCTGAAGGTCACCGCCGCCGGCGTCTGCCACTCCGACATCGCCGTGATGAGCTGGCCCGCCGACCAGATCCCCTTCCCGCTGCCCCTCACCCTGGGGCACGAGGGCGTCGGCACGGTCGCCGCCCTCGGTGACGGCGTCGAGGGCTTCGGCGTCGGCGACTCCGTCGCGGTGTACGGGCCCTGGGGCTGCGGCACCTGTGTGAACTGCGCCGAGGGCAAGGAGAACTACTGCCTGCGCGCCAAGGAGCTCGGCATCATGCCGCCCGGACTCGGCGCACCCGGCGCGATGGCCGAGTACATGATCGTCGACGATCCCCGCCACCTGGTCCCGATCGGCGACCTCGACCCGGTGAAGACGGTGCCCCTCACCGACGCCGGGCTGACCCCGTACCACGCGATCGTGCGCTCCCTGGCGAAGCTCGTTCCCGGCTCCACCGCCGTCGTCATCGGCACCGGCGGCCTCGGCCACGTCGCGATCCAGCTGCTGCGCGCCATGACGGCCGCCCGGGTGATCGCCCTCGACGTCACCGAGGACAAGCTCGCCCTGGCCAGGACCGTCGGCGCCCACGAAGCCGTCCTCTCCGACGAGAAGGCGGCCGCCCGCGTCGTGGAACTGACCGGCGGACTCGGCGCCCATGTGGTCCTCGACTTCGTCGGGGCGCCGCCCACCGTGGCGACCGCCGGAGCCGTCGCCCGCGTCGACGGCGACGTCACCATCGTCGGCATCGGCGGCGGCGCGCTCCCGGTCGGCTTCGGGACGCTTCCGTACGGCGCCAACGTCTGCGCGCCCTACTGGGGCTCACGCAAGGAGCTCGCCGAGGTCCTCGACCTGGCCCACGCCGGAGCCGTGGACGTCCACGTGGAGACGTACTCCCTGGACGAAGCCCCGCTCGCCTACGAGCGCCTCCACGACGGCCGGATCAACGGCCGGGCGGTCATCCTCCCCGGCGGCTGAACCTCCCGGCTCCCACCGCCGAG
This sequence comes from Streptomyces sp. NBC_01116, assembly GCF_041435495.1. Lineage (NCBI taxonomy): Bacteria > Bacillati > Actinomycetota > Actinomycetes > Kitasatosporales > Streptomycetaceae > Streptomyces > Streptomyces sp. NBC_01116. Next base: position 599,771 of record NZ_CP108644.1, on the reverse strand, counting down.
CGTTCACACGTCCGCCCTCGTCGCCCAAGGTTCACCGTCGGCCCCGACGGTTGCCCCGGATCCTTTCCGGCGGCAACCGCCGGGGCCGACGCGGACCGAGAACAATCCCCGGCGTCGGGAGGCCGACCCCCGTTAAACTGTCCGACATGGGTTCGTACAGCTACTACTTCTTCCGCTGATTCCCGGCCGGGACGGCCGCACCGCGCGCACCGCGCGTCCCTCCGAGACGCCCCGGTGACCTCGACGTCACCCCGCGCGCCCGCCGCCGTCCCCTTCGCCGTCCGGCATCCACGCCCCGCCGCCGCGCCCTCGCGCGCGCCTCCGCGGGCCGTCACCCAGGGAAAAGGCACCCATGCACCCCCAGCGCGACCGCGCTCAACTGGCCATGAAGGACGTCTCCAAGGCGTACGGGGACCGCTCCGTACTCGACCAGGTGACCCTCACCGTCCGGCCCGGTGAGAAGACCGCCGTCATCGGCGAGAACGGCTCCGGAAAGTCCACCCTGCTCCGGCTCCTGGCCGGAGCGGAACGACCGGACACCGGTGAGCTCACCGTCCGCTTCCCCGGCGGCGCGGGCTATCTCGCCCAGACCCTCGACCTCGACCCGACCGACACCGTGCAGGACGCGGTCGACACGGCCCTCGCCGAACTGCGCGACCTCGAACACCGCATCCGCGAGGCGGAGGCCGGCCTCTCGCAGAGGAAGCCCGGCGACCCGGGGCCCACCGACGCGAAGCTCGCCGCGTACGGAGACCTCCTCACCGCCTACGAGGACCGCGACGGCTACCGGGCGGACGCCCGCACCGAAGCGGCCCTGCACGGCCTCGGCCTCGCCCACCTCACCCGCGATCGCGCCCTCGCCACGCTCTCCGGCGGCGAGCAGTCGCGGCTCGCCCTCGCCTGCGTCATGGCAGCCGCCCCCGAACTGCTCCTGCTCGACGAGCCGACCAACCACCTCGACGCCCGCGCCGTCGGCTGGCTGGAGGAGCACCTGCGCGCCCACCGGGGCACCGTCGTGGCGATCACCCACGACCGGGCGTTCCTGGAGCGTGTCACCTCGGTGATCCTGGAGGTCGACCGGGACCTGCGCACGGTCACCCGGTACGGCGACGGCTGGGACGGCTACCGCACCGCCAAGGCCGCCGCCCGCCGCCGCTGGGCCCAGGAGCACGAGGAGTACCTGGCGGACCTGGCCCGCACCGAGGAGCTCGTCGAAGCGGCCGGAGCGCGGCTCGCGGCCACCGGAGGAGACCCGAAACAGGGCTTCGGCAAGCACCGCCGCTCGCACGAGGCCAAGCTGTCCGGCCAGGTCAGGGCCGCCCGGACCCGGCGGGACGCCTTGCGCAGGTCGCCCGTGCCGCCCCCGCCCCGCCCGCTCGCCTTCACCGGCCGCCCGGCCGTCGTCGAGACCGGCGCGGGGGACGGGGCCGGTACGGCGGACGCGACCGGCACCGGTACCGGCACCACGGCGGACGGAACGGGCACCGGAACCGCGAACCGTGCGAGGACGCTCGTCGAACTGGACGCCGTCTCCGTCGGGGACCGCCTCCGTCTCCCCTCCCTGCGCGTGGAGTCGGGAGCCCGCCTCCTGGTGACCGGTGAGAACGGGGCCGGGAAGACCACCCTGCTGCGGGTCCTCGCGGGTGACCTGGCCCCCGACGCGGGCACGGTCACCCGCCGGGCCCGCATCGGCTACCTCCCGCAGGAACTGCCCGCACGCCCGACCCGGCGCACCCTGCTCGCCACCTTCGCGGCGGGCCGCCCCGGCTTCCCCGACGAGTACGCCGATGAACTCCTGGCCCTCGGCCTCTTCCGCCCCGAGGACCTCGACGTGCCCGTCGCGTCCCTCTCCGTCGGCCAGCAGCGCAGGCTGGCCCTGGCCCGGCTGGTGACCAGGCCGGCCGATCTGCTGGTCCTGGACGAGCCGACGAACCACATCGCGCTGAGCCTGGTGGAGGAGCTGGAACAGGCCCTCGACGAGTACCCGGGCGCGGTCGTCGTCGTCTCGCACGACCGCAGCTTCCGGGCCCGCTTCACCGGCGACGTACTGGAACTGCGGGCAGGCCGCCCGGCGGGCGCGGCGCCGCTCTACGCGTCGGGGGAGGCGGTGCTCCCGCGCACCTGAGCGCGCAGCCGGTCGGCGAACACCCGCTGGCCGACGATCAGCCGCTCGGCGGCCTGCTCCGGCGTGCACCAGGCGAACCGGTCCATCTCCGGGAACTCCTGCTGCACGCCGGACCCGCGCGGCCACTCCATCGTGAAGGTCCCGGGCACGACGGACTCCACGTCGAGATCCGCCTCCAGGGCCCAGGCGGTCACCGTCTTGCCGCTGCGCTGCCGCGACTCGCCCAGCGCGATCCACTCGCCCGGCGGGACCGGCAGGCCCAGCTCCTCCACGAACTCCCGGCGGGCGGCGGCCTCCGCGTCCTCCTCCGGCCCGTACTCGCCCTTCGGCACCGACCAGGCGGCCGCCTCCCGGCCCGCCCAGAACGGCCCGCCCATGTGCCCGATCAGCACCTCGACATCCCGCCCGTCCACGCCCTCCACGACCCGGAAGAGAAGGAGCCCCGCACTGCGCCTGCCTGTCGACATGTCGTCAAGTCTGCGGCGGCGCGGTGCGGGGCGCCACGCGGGCCCGGCACGATCCGGCGAAAGGCGCTACGTCTTGCGGTAGCCGTACGCCTCCGAGGCCGCGGCCTCCACCGCCGCGAGGTCGCCGCCCGCCGAGGCGGTCACCACGGCGGCCACCGCGCCCTCCACGAACGGCGCGTCCACCAGCCGCGTGCCCTCGGGCAGCTCGTCGCCCTCGGCGAGCATGGCCTTCACCGTGAGGACCGCGCTTCCCAGGTCCACCAGGACCGCGACCCCCGCACCCCGGTCCACCGAGGCGGCGGCCCGGCCGATCAGCTCCGCGCTCGTCCCGAGCCCACCGTCGGGCAGCCCGCCGGCCGGGGCGACCGGTGCGATGGCCCCTCCGGCGGCGAGACCCCGGGCCAGCTCGGCGACCGACTCGGCGACGGGACCGCTGTGGGAGACCAGCACGATGCCCACCTGCCGTCCGTCGCTCATGCGTCCGCTCCGTCCGCCGCCGTCGCCGCCAGGGCCTCGACCAGCAGGGCGGACGAGGTCGCGCCCGGATCCTGATGGCCGATGCTGCGCCCGCCGAGATAGCTGGCCCGGCCCTTGCGCGCCTGCAACGGCACCGTCGCCTCGGCCCCCGCACGAGCCGCGTTCGCGGCGCCGTCGAACGAGGTGGCCAGGGCCTCCGCCGCGGGCAGCAGCGCGTCGAGCATCGTCTTGTCCCCGGCCTGGGCGCCGCCCAACTGCCCCACCGCCGAGACCCCGGCCGCGAACGCCTGGGCCAGCTGGTCCTGGGTCACCTCCGCGCCGTCCCCGAGAGCCTTGCCCGTACGGCGCAGCAGCGTCCCGTACAGCGGTCCGGACGCCCCGCCCACGGTCGAGATGAGCTGCCGTCCGGCCAGGGTGAGCACCGCACCGGGAGTGGCGGGGGAGTCCTTCTCCAGCACCGCCGTCACCGCCGTGAAGCCGCGCTGGAGGTTGCTGCCGTGATCGGCGTCCCCGATCGCCGAGTCCAGCTCGGTCAGATGGTTCGCCTCACGCTCCACGGATGCCGCGACAGCGGCCATCCAGCGGCGGAAGAAGTCGGTGTCGAGCACATGATCTCCTGTTCCTCGGTCCCGCCCGGAACGGACCGTTCCGGGCGGCGGCACGTGCCGTACGGCCGACCCGTACGGCGGACCCGCACCGGTGTCGCACCCGGTCACGGGATCCCGCCGGCGCTCAGCGGCCCCAGCGGAGCGCGGCCGTCCGCACGGGTGCGTCCCACAGGCGCAGCAGCTCCTCGTCGACCTGGCACAGCGTCACCGAACAGCCTGCCATGTCGAGCGAGGTCACGTAGTTCCCCACGAGCGTACGAGCCACCGGGACGCCCCGCTGGGACAGGACCCGATGGACCTCGGCATTGAACCCGTACAGCTCCAGCAGGGGGGTCGCCCCCATGCCGTTCACCAGCGCGAGCACCGGGCCGGTGGGCCGCAGGTCCTCCAGCACCGCGTTCACGGCGAAGTCGGCGATCTCCCCGGACGTCATCATCGGCCGTCGCTCACGCCCCGGCTCCCCGTGGATGCCGATGCCCAACTCCAGTTCCCCGGCGGGCAGATCGAAGGTGGGGCTGCCCTTGGCCGGAGTGGTCACGGCGCCCAGCGCCACCCCGAAGCTGCGCGAGGCCCCGTTCACCTGCCGTGCGACGGCGGCCACCCGCTCCAGCGGAGCGCCCTCGTCCGCCAGGGCTCCGGCGATCTTCTCGACGAACAGCGTCGCTCCCGTACCGCGCCGCCCGGCGGTGAACGTACTGTCGCTCACGGCCACGTCGTCGTCCACCACCACCTGGGCGACCTGAATCCCCTCGTCGTCGGCGAGTTCGGCGGCCATCTCGAAGTTGAGCACGTCACCGGTGTAGTTCTTGACGACGAACAGCACCCCCGCCCCACTGTCGACGGCTGCCGCGGCCCGCAGCATCTGGTCGGGCACGGGGGAGGTGAACACCTCTCCGGGACAGGCGGCCGACAGCATTCCGGGCCCGACGAACCCGGCGTGCAGCGGCTCGTGCCCGGAACCGCCCCCGGAGACGAGGCCGACCTTCCCCGCCACGGGCGCGTCCCGCCGCATGACGACCCGATTCTCCACATCGACGGTCAGCTCGGGATGCGCGGCCGCCATGCCCCGCAGAGCATCGGCGACCACGGTCTCCGGGACGTTGATCAGCATCTTCACGTCTGTCTCCTAGCGAACCTAGCAAAGCCTTGTTGACCTGCGTCTTCCCTGACGGGAAGAGGTGTGACGAGTTCTTGGTCCTGGCGGCCCCGACGCCGGCTGTTTGACGAGTTTCCCGACAGGCTGTCAGCCTGCTGGCGTGGTGTTGGTGAGTGATCGGCCGGAACGGGTGTGCTCCCACGATCCTGCCGAGGAGCCGCGTTCGATGCCATCTGCCGAACGAGTTGCGAAGTTTGATCCGGACAGTGGATGCATTGAGTAGGGCCGGAGCGTGGCCCGGGCCCCTGAAACCACATGGAGGCGACGGCCACCGCAACCGAAGCGACAACGGCGAGACTCCTGGAGGGATTTTGCCGCCTTCCCCGGGATCTGGCCGCGCACCTGCTGCGCCCCCGGGTACAGCAGGTGATTCAGGCAGCGGCCGAGGCCGGCGGTCTCGGGCCACGCCAGGAGGCCCAGATGGCAGCGTGGAAGGCTCGCGCGGGCCTCAACAAGCCGGCCCCGGTCCAGACCGAAGCGCCCCGCGCGTCGGTCGAACAGCCGCGTCGGCGCCCGCAGCCGCACAAGCAGATCGCGCGGCGCCACTGGAATGTATCAAGCCGCTACTACGACGTTCGGGCGGCCGCCGAACGCGCCGGGCTGACCCGCATCGCCCCGCCGGCGGCCGCACCCAGCGGCTGGACCGTACGGCATGAGGGCAGACGCACGCCGACGCGTTACACCGGTCACGCAGGGGACCAGGAGGCAAGAACGGGCGGGCTTGCGGGCGGTGACCTCCATGTCGATGCCGAGGGTTGAGGCGTGCTCGACGCGGTGTTGGCGGTAGCCGCCGTCGACCCACGCCTCCACCACCCCGGAGGCCACCGCGGCCGTCGTCACGGCGCAGCTCGGCTACCCGGCCCGCACCGCCCTCGCCGCCGCACAGAACCGGACGGCACCCAGCGCATCTGTGCGAGCCGGGACGTGACGCCTCAGCCGTGATCCCTCTGGGGTTCCCGGGCTGCCCCGGGTCCCGCGGCTCAGAGCCGCTTCTCCTCGTAGCACTTCCACTGCTCGTCGACGTCGTCCTTCCGACCCACTGCGTCGCGGGACTGGTAGTGCCAGCTGCATACCAGTGTCGGATCGACAGCAGTACGGCAAATCCACTTGTGCGGCGGACTGGACAGGGCCTTGACGTTGTGAGCCTGCTTGTACTTGTCGCGGCAGTACTCTGGCAGGTTGTCGACGCCCTTCTCCGTATTGCGCCCGGAAGCCGTGACGCACACGCCGGTGTTCGGGTCGTCGGGGTCGGTGAACTTCATGGTGTCGCCGCCCCTGTCGAACCGTTTGTCGCAGGCATCTCCCAGGTCGATCAGGGATTGGCAGCCCATCCCCTGGGTCCCCTTGAATCCGTACGAGGTGCAGTAGCCGCTCAGGTCTACGCCACCCAACTCCTTTGTCACGGTTGTCCGTTGGGACATCAGGTACCCGCTGATCGTGAGCCCCGTGGCGACCGCGCCCACCACCACGAAGACCAGGATCGCCTTCCACCATTTCTTGCCTGAGATCCAGGCCGGCCAGCGGATCCGCCGCGCCTCCAGAATGATGGTGATGATTCCGGCGACTATGCCGACCAGTACGCCTATGGTGCCGAGTGTCGCGATCGTGAGGTCAAACACCCCGTTACCCCCCGCAGTAGCACCAGCGTCCGATGCGGTGCCCCACTCTCTTACTGAGTCAGTGTTGCGGCGTCAAGGTATTGAGCAAACATCGGAACGCAGGGGCCGGGACAGCGTTCCGGCGTGGGACCGTCGGGGCAGCTGGTGTTCCAGGTCCGGGTATCTCCGTAGGGCGCGGTGCGCACCTCCTCGATCGGCTGGGCCGCCTGACCTGCCACCCCCGCGCAAGGTCCGCCCCGGCACTGGAGCTGCCGGGGCGGACCTTCCGCATGTCAGCCCGCACGACCGTGGCCGGCGCGCGAACACGGCCAGGGCGGTGCGGACCCAAGAACGGCTGTGCGGGGCCGCCCAGGCGGGTCAGGGGGGCGTGCCATGCGACGGCCAGAGCCTGCGCTCAGAGGGCCGACGCGGGGTTCTGTGTGGCGTCGAGCTGGTCGAGTGCCCGTACGGGGCCCCGATCAGCCGGGCCCGGTTCTGCACCCTTGCGTGCCTGCGTCCAGCAGCGTGCGAAGGACCACGGGTATCGACTGGCCGTTCAGTGCCGGTAGGCCGGCGGCCACACGACGGGGCTCACTCCGAGGAGGTCTCGTCCCGGCCTTCGAAGACGCGGCGTGCGGAAGCACCTTCGTCGTCGATGAGTCCGCCGCTTTCCGGGGAGAACACGGCACCGCAGTGTTCGCACAGCTTCGCCGTTCCGGCGGGAGTGCCACATGCCTTGCAGAACCGCTGGTTTCCTTGTGCCTCTGATATCCCTGTCATGGCCCTCCTCAGTGGTGATTGGCTTCGCCGGGTACCCGTATATGGAGGGACGATTCAGCCCGGGACGGGTGGACGGGTGGTGGTCGCCGCGTGTGCCGCCCTCGGCGCCTCGATTTGGAGCCTGCCCGGCCCACGAGCCAGGAGTGGGCCGCCGCGCGCTACGGTGTTCGGCGAGCCCGAGGGTCGGCGAGTCGGTCCCCGTAGAAGCATCCGGCCTGCGGACAGGGCCTGTACGGGCGCACCACGGCCTCGTCTCCTACCTGCCGCCCCGTGTCGCTCCGCTGTGCATGGCCCGGTTCGAAAGGAGGACTGCTCCGGCTGGGCCATCGATGGGCCGGGAGCGAACACGGATCTTCTGTCCCCGGCACGCCTGTACCCGTGCCCGGGGACCAAGGGGCCCGCGCATACCTCAACACGCGCTGTTGGCCGACGAAGCCACGACAGCGCCCCGGGGCAGAATTCTTCGGCGTCAATCGATGAAGAGCGTTCGCTGGGGCTGTCAGGATCGGCCCGCTACCAGTAGTGCCGTCGCCCTCCCACCGCGTGCCCCAGGGCTCCGAGGGCCCACAGCGCGAGGCCGATGGCCACCAGGATGATCCCGATGGTCCACAGGACTCCGATGCCTGCCACCAGGCCGATGATCAGCAAGATAAGGCCGAGGACGATCATGGTGCCTCCGATGCCGGACTCACTCCCATGGTCGCGCTGTGGTGCCCGGCGCACAACAGCAGCAGCCGGGGCTACCGCGCCGGCAGAGCGTGTCGTCCTCGCCGGTGTTGGACGGAGTGATTCGGCTACGCGGCGCTGCGTAACCATCCGAGCCCAGCTGTCACAGGAAGTGGGTATGTCGACTGCCGGGCCCCGCGCGCCGGTACCGCTTCATGGGCGACGGGGAGGCCCTCTCCTGGCTTGCTGCGCACGCCAGGCCGGAAGAGGCCGAGCGCCTCCTCCGCGGGGCAGTCCAGGAGCCCGGGCCCGTGGGGCGCTCCGAAAAAATCGGCCAGCCCGTCCAAGTGAGGCTCGGAGCGCTCCTGCCCGCTGTCGACGAATGGGCCGCCAGCCGCGACTGCTCACGGGCGGCCGCAGTGCGCCGGCTGATCAAGATCGGCCTGGCGCAGGCCATGACCCCCGTCGACCACACGAAGCCCGCCCGAGTCACACGCGACACCACAACGCAGCCCTTCCAGCCCGTCTACGGCGTAGCGGTGTCAGTCGGTCCACTGCCCGGTCGTTCGCCGATGCGCCGAGGTCACCGGCGTCCGCGCAGTCGGCCGAACAGGCTGCGGGCCTGGGCGCGCTTGCGCGGGTCGGCAGCGGCACGCCGTGCCGACGCGATGGTCCGCCGGCCCTGGGGGCTGCGGGTGAACTGCGTGAGACGGGCGATCAGTCCGGACATGGTTCCTCCTCGGGGTGGTGTGCCATTCGTCTACCCCGCGAGGACGCGAGGATGTTCGCGCGTCCTCGCGGGGCCTGTCGCCGCACGGAGCCCGTCGCAGCACGGAGCGGATCAGAGGCCGAAGCGTCGTTCCGGGTCGCGACGGGGAGCTTCCTCATGGGGATGGGCAGCAGGGGCACCGACAAGGGTGGCCCGGACGCCCCGGGGCGTCCCCTCATGTGACGCCCGTGGTCCGCTGCGCCGAAGGATGTAGCGGGAGATCGTCCGCGCGTACGACGTTCCTGACAGGTGGCCGGGCCAGCCTGGAAGGTACACGGGGTGGTCGATGGGAGACGGCCCTGCCGTCATCAGGAGCGCTGTGACCGAGCTGCACGCAGGACATCCCGCGACCACGCCCACGGCCCCCGGGGCCATGGGCCGCGCATGGGCCGGCGGTTTGATCATGGCGGTGGCTCTCGGTGTCGGCAACGGCCTCGGACCCGTGCTCGCGGACGCCGCCGGAGTCGGTGGTCCGGCCGCCCGGCTGATCGCTGCGGCCCTCGTCACCGTCGTGGCCGTGCCCTTCGTCCTGCGTCTGTCACACCCCCGGGCGGTCGGCTTCGGCAGCCCCGGCGCGAGCATACGGGCGTTCCTCACCGGCGTCGGAGTGACGGCCGCCGGAGCGGTGGTGGTGCTGGGCGCCGGCACGGCCGTGGGGCTACTCGTGTGGCGGCAGTTGGACCTCGACACCCTGGTCGGCTTTCTCGTCACCAACGCCGTCGTCGCGTTCCTGCTCGAAGCCCTGCCCGAGGAGACGACGCTGCGCGGCTACACCTGGACATCGCTGCGCGGACGCTTCGGGTCCGCACCGGCGGTGTTCGGCACCACGGCGGTCTTCTTGCTCGTACCGGGCGCATCGATGCTGGTGACGGGCGGCATCGCCCGGTTGGCCGGTGACGATGCGGGCCACATCGGCATCGCCCCGGAGGGGCAGCACCCGGTCGACTACCTCATCCTCCTGACGGTCTTCGGCCTCACCCTTGTCGCCGCCCGTACGGCCTTGGCCCACGCCCCGCTGTGGGCGGCGATCGGCACACACCTGACCGTCCTGACCGTGAACCGCATCATGCTGCAGGGCGAGGACCGCGACACGGGCGTGACGGTGGAGCAGACGTCCGGTGACACGGTGCTGCTCGTACCGCTGTACCTGGTGGTCGTCGCGATCGGGTTCCTGGTGTGCCGCCGGGTCACGCGCGGGCGCACGACCGGCGAGGAGTAGGCGCAGCCCGGGAGAGGGGCACCCCGGACACGGCGTGCCGGTGGACACCCACGCTCGAATGGCTCACGTGACCGGGCCCCCGCGCCGGCCTCTCGCCCTCAGCGCCGGCTTCTCACCTTCCGGCCTCGCTGATCTGCTCAGCCGGCCGTGTGTCCTGTGTCGCCTCGTGTGCCTCGGTGAGCGCCTGCTGCCTGAGGTCGACGCCGAACAACTGAATCGTGGTGGCGGCCAGGACGTCGTCGCCGCCGATGGTCCGCCCGTCCCCTCTGCGGGCGTACGGGGCCCGGGGGGAGTCGCTGAGGAGCGGGGGCGGGGCCGGTTCGCCCGACGTCACCAGGGTGACCGTGCCGAAACGCTGGAGCCCGCCCTCGCGGACGACCATGGCGGCGTCCCGCGCCAGGTCCGTCAGGAACACGCTCGCGATTCCGTTCAGGTCGCGAGCCATCGCCGGGACGGCCGTCACTCCCTGGCTCCACAGCAGCCTCTTGACCCCGGCCTTGAACCTGTGGGCGCCGACGACAGCACTGGGCTTGCGCGACCCTCTGCGCTGACGAGGAGGCACGATGACCCCGTCGGCGTCGTACAGGACTCCGGTCAGGCCTTTGAAGGTCGGGCTGTGGTCGTACCACTTGCTCCCCACCTCAAGCTCGACGTTCCGGTCGATCGCCGCGACGAGGTCCTCGGGAAACAGCTTCGTCCGGGCCTCCGCCGCCGCCGCTCTCCTCGCGCCCCGGATGATTTCCGTCAGCACTGTCCGCGTCACCGAGGAGGCGGCCCACGTGGCCGACCGGGAGACGTGCATCGAGGTCACGTTCCGGAACACCGCTTTGACGAGAGAGGGCTTGAACGGCGAGTCGGCCGTGGTCGAGGCGGTCTCGGTGCCGCCGTGTTCAGGGCGTGCGGCCTGTGCGGTCATCGGAAGGAACGCTCCCAGCTGTCGGAGTTGTCGGAGGGACACGGCATAGACCCGATCCGCCCCCATCCTCCGTCGAAGCGGCGCCCGGTCAAAGGCCTGACGGACGCGTCTCGACGGCCGGGCCGGTTCTCCTGGGTGAGCGCCTTGCGTGTCCCCGCTGCCGTGGGCGTCGAACTCCTCGGGCCAGGCACGGACACAGGGAGGTCGTCCTGTCCGTGCCTGGCCGTCGAGCGTCGCGTCAGGTCGCTTCCGTGGTTACGGGACGAGCCTCAGCAGCTTGTTCGGGGAGCCTGTTCCGACGCCGGTGAGGACGTTGGAGGTCGCGCCGTTCACGAGGGCCGTGCCCACGGCTGCCGGAGAGGAACCCGGGTGGTTCGTCAGATAGACGGCGGCCGCGCCGGCGACGTGCGGGGCGGCGAAGGACGTGCCGTTTCCGGTGTAGGTGGCGGTGTCCGAGGTCGCCCAGCCGGCCGTGATGTCGGACCCCGGTGCGAAGAGGTCCACGAGGGGGCCGTGGTTGGAGTAGGTGGCGCGGGCGTCGGTCCTGGTCGTGGCGCCCACGGTGAGCGCGGTCTCCACCCGGGCGGGCGAGAAGCCGGACGCGGGCGCGTTGGAATTGCCGGCCGCGATCGAGTACGTCACTCCGGACGCGATCGACCGGCGCACCGCGGTGTCCAGGGCGGTGCTGGGGCCGCCGCCGAGCGAGACGTTGGCGACGGAGGAGGCGACGTGGTTGGCGGTGATCCAGTCGACGCCCGCGATGACTCCGGCGGTGGTGCCGGAACCGCTGTTGTTGAGGACCCGCACGGCGACGATCTTGGCCTTCTTGGCCACGCCGTAGACGGTTCCGGCGGCGGTCGTGGCGACGTGGGTGCCGTGGCCGTTGCCGTCCTGGGCGACGTTGTCGTTGTCGACGAAGTCGTAGCCGTTCGAGGCCCGGCCGACGATGTCCTGGTGCGTGATGCGCACGCCGGTGTCCAGGACGTAGACGGTGGTGTTGACGCCTGCCGAGTCCGGGTAGGTGAAGGTGCCGTTCAACGGCAGGTTCGGCTGGTCGATCCGGTCGAGGCCCCAGGGTGCGTTGGTCTGGGTGGCGGTCGAGTGGACCTTCTGGTTCTGCTCGACCGAGGCGACCGCCGGGTCGGCGGCGAGCCGCTTGGCCGCGGTGCTGCTGAGCTGGGCGGCGTAACCGTTCAACGCCGACGTGTAGGTGCGCTCGATCCGGCCGCCGTAGCCCGCTATCAACTGTTTGCCCTGCGCCGCGGACGCACGGAGACCGGCAGTCTCCTTCAGCGTGACGATGTAGCTGCCGGGAATCGCCCCGGCCGCCCCGGCGTGCAGGACTCTGCCCTCGGGCGCGGGAGCCGCCTGCGCCGGTAAGGCCGTGCCCGCTCCGACGGCGAGTGCCAGTGTGGAGGCCGCGGCGATCGCTGCGGCGATCCGTCGCCTGGTGGTGCGCACTGCTGTCATGAAGATGTCTCCTCGAACGGTGACGCGTCGGAGGTTCACGCGTCGGGGGATGCGGCGTACGGGGTCCCGTGCGCCGCATCCGACGATGCCGCCGCGTGTTCCGGCTGAGCAAGCACGAACGAGGTGATGTCATGTATGCGCCACACAGCTGACCCTCCGTCAACTCCCCCTACACGCAACGCAATGAGGTTGTCGCATGGCGTCCACAGTGGCTCCGGCCCGACCCGTGGTCGCCGTGCGGTGGGTTCAGGGCGCAGAGGGGTGTGGCGCCGCCGGGTTCCGCTCGGCGAGGTGGGCGTCCATGGTGGCGTTCAGATCGGTCATGAACTCCTCGAACTGTTCGAGGAGTTGTGGCGGGTAGGGGGACATCGCGGCGTCGAGCCGCCCGGCGAGCGGGCCGAAGAACTCGTCCGCCCGCTCCTGGATGTGCGGGCCGCCGCGCAGGGTGACGATGCGCCGGTCGGAGTGCTCGCGGGTGCGGGTGACGTGTCCGGCCGCTTCGAGGCGGTTCAGGAGCGCGGTGGTGGCGCCCGTGGACAGGGAGATGCGCTCGCTCAGCCGGGCCGGTGACAGCAGGGTCCCGCGTTCTTCGGCGGCGGCGATCTCCAGCACCGCGGTCGCGTCGGTGGAGTGCAGGCCCAGCCACGCCGCGAAGCGCCGGCTCAGCTCGGCGTAGTGGCCGCCGTAGATCCGTAGCCCCTCCATGAGCCGCTCGCGCCGCGCCGCGACGCCGTCGCCCATCGCTTCCTCCACCGGGCCTGCCACCTCTTCTCTCCTGCCGGGCGTCCAGGTGGGCGGCCCGCTTTGACAACCTACCCTCATCACTTTACCTTCATCGTGGAATTACTTCACCATGGAGGTATCTGACGTGCGTGACCCGTCCCCCACCCCTGACGAGACGACCGAGCCCTACCGGTGGCGGTGGCTGATCCTGGCGGTGATGATCGTCGCGGAGATCATGGATCTCCTGGACGCCTCGATCGTCAACGTCGCCGGGCCGGCCCTGGAGGACTCCCTCGGCGCCGGTTCCGTCGGACTGCAATGGGTGATCGGCGGCTACGCCCTCACCCTGGGCGCCGGGCTCGTGCTCGGCGGCCGGCTCGGCGACCGCTACGGCCGGCGCCGGATGTTCCTGATCGGCCTGGCGGCCTTCACCGCGAGTTCGCTGCTGTGCGCGATCGCGCCGAACATCGAGTCGCTGATCGTCTTCCGCCTGGTGCAGGGCACCGCCGGAGCGATGCTGCTGCCCCAGGGGCTGGGGCTGCTGCGGGAGAACTTCTCCGGCCCCGAGCTCACCAAGGTCTTCGCGATCTTCGGCCCCGTCCTGGGCCTGGGCGGCATCATCGGCCCGGTCCTGGGCGGCTTCCTCATCGAGGGCGACTTCTTCGGCCTGGGCTGGCGGTCGGTGTTCCTGATCAATCTGCCCGTCGGAGTCGCGGCGCTGATCGTCGCCGCGAAGTTCGTGCCCAAGAAGGCGGGCGACCGCACGGTACGGGTCGACATGACCGGCGCCGCACTGGCCGTGGCTTCCTGCGCCCTGCTCGTGCTGCCGCTCAACCAGGGACAGGAGAACGGCTGGCCGCTGTGGACCTGGCTGTCCATGGCCGCCTCGGCGACCGGGTTCGCCCTCTTCGCCCTCCAGCAGCGCCGCACGGCCGCCGCGGGGCGCGACCCGCTGGTGACCCCGGGCCTGCTGCGCAAGCCGGCTTTCACCGTCGGCCTCGGCGGCATCGCCCTGTTCTTCGGCGGACTGATCGGCACCCAGCTCGTCCTGACCCTGTTCCTCCAGATCGGCCGGCACTTCACCGCGGGCGAGGCGGGACTGGGCAATCTTCCCCTCGCCGTGGGAACCGCGATCGGCGGCGCCATCAGCGGCGCGTTCCTCGCCGACAGGATCGGCCGCAAGGTGCTCCAGATCGGCCCGCTCGTCCAGCTGGCGGGCGCGGCCGTGCTGTGGGTCGAGGTCGACGGCCTCGACGCCGCCTCCTTCTCGATCTGGGACATCGTTCCCGGCACGGCGGTGGCGGGCATCGGCGCCGGCATGGTGATCGCCGCCCTGTTCAGCTTCATCCTCGCCGCGGTCGACGACGACGAGATCGGCTCCGCCTCCGGCGTCCTGTCGGCCGTGCAGGCCATCGGCGGCTCCATCGGCGTCGCGGTCTTCGGCTCGGTCTTCTTCGCCCAGGTCAAGACCGGTGACTTCACCGGCGGATTCCACCGCGCCCTGCTCGTCCAGGCCGGGCTGCTGACGGCGTTCCTCGCGATCACCTTCCTGCTGCCCAGGAAGGGCCGCCCCGACGACGAGCAGCACGGCACCGCCCCCGGGCCCGCCCCCGACGCCAAGCAGCACCTCACGGTGTGAGACACGGCCGGGAAGAGCCGGGGGCGACGACCACCGTCGGATCACGGGCGTGACCGCCGTGGGTGGCACGTACCGCCCCGCCCTCATAGCGTTGTGCGCAAGACGATCCGTCGGGTCCCGGCGTCGGCCCGGTGCCGGCCCGGCGTCGGCACACCCGACGCGAGACCGGACGGCGACCCGGCCCGGGACGGGCATGGAGGTAGGTATGCCGAGGCCCTTGTGGACCGGCGCGATCAGTTTCGGCCTGGTCACCATCCCGGTGAAGGTCGTCTCCGCGACCCAGGACCACGCGATCCACTTCCGCCAGGTCCACCTGGAGGACCTCGGCCGGGTGCGCACCCGGAAGGTCTGCGAGCTGGACGGCGAAGCACTGTCGCAGGACGAGATCGGCAAGGGCTACGAGCTCTCCAAGGACCAGACGGTCCCGATCACGGACGAGGAACTGGACCGGATTCCGCTGCCGACCGCGAAAGCCATCGAGATCGTCGCCTTCGTGGACGCCGACAGCGTCGATCCGATCCGGATCAGCGACTCCTACTACCTCGCGATCGACGGCAAGGTCGCCGAGAAGCCCTACACGCTGCTGCGCCGGGCGCTGGAGCGCTCGGACAAGGTGGCGGTGGCGAAGTTCGCCTGGCACAACCGTGAGCGGCTGGGGCTGCTGCGGGTCAGGGAAGGGGCGATCGTGCTGCACGCGATGCGCTGGCCGGACGAGATCCGCAGCCCCCAGTCCCTGGCGCCGAGGGAGGTGGAGCTGGACGACGACGAGATCGAACGGGCCGTCCAGCTGACCGACTCCATGGCCCTGGACAGCATCGACGGGTTCCGGGACACCTACCGGGACGCCCTGGAGGAGCTG
The DNA here is from genome assembly GCF_041435495.1 of Streptomyces sp. NBC_01116. Classification (NCBI taxonomy): domain Bacteria; kingdom Bacillati; phylum Actinomycetota; class Actinomycetes; order Kitasatosporales; family Streptomycetaceae; genus Streptomyces; species Streptomyces sp. NBC_01116. The sequence goes on along the minus strand of NZ_CP108644.1, from coordinate 584,299 downwards.
CTCACGGCGAAGTCGGAGGGCAAGGAGCTTCCGGAGCCCGCCGAGGGCGGGGAGCAGGAGGAGGGCAAGGTCGTGGACCTGATGGCCGCGCTGAACGCGTCGGTCGAGGCGGCCAGGGAGAGCCGCGGGGAGGACGGGGAAGGGGAGGCCACCGTGCACGAGATGCGGCCCCGGAAGAAGACCGCAGCGGGATCGAAGAAGACCGCGTCGAAGAAGACGGCCTCGTCCGGGAAGCCGGCCGCCGACCGGAAGACGGCGCCCCGGAAGGCCACCGGCCGGAAGGCGGGCGCCAAGAAGACGACCGCGGCGAAGAAGACGACCGGCGCCAAACGCACGGCGGGGAAGCGGAGCGCCTCCTGACCGGGGGCCGGGAGGATTCCGTGGCGCCCCTGCCCCGTATCGCACCGATGCTCGCGACCCCCGGGCGGCTGCCCCCGGCCTCGGAGGACACCTCGTACGCGTACGAGGTGAAGCAGGACGGGCAGCGGTGCATGGTCTACCTGCCCGGCGACGGTTCGGTACGGCTGCGCTCCCGGTCCGGCGCCGACATCACCCCCGCCTATCCCGAGCTCGCGGGCCTGGGAACGGCGCTGGGCTCCCGCCCCGCCGTGCTGGACGGGGAGATCGTCGCGCTGGACGACGAGGGACGCGGCGACTTCCAGCGGCTCCAGCCCCGGATGGGACTGGCCGGCTCCCGGGCCAGGGCGGCCCGCATGGCCGCGAAGGCGCCCGTGCACCTGATGCTCTTCGACGTCGTGTTCCTCGGCACGAGCCGCATCACCCGCACTCCGTACTCCGAGCGCCGCGCCGCCCTGGAATCCCTGGGCCTGGTCGGGCCCGCGTGGTCGACCCCGGCGGCGGTCGTCGGGCACGGGCCGCGGGCGCTGGAGATGACGCGCACCGCCGGCTTCGAAGGCCTCGTCGCCAAGCGGCGCACCTCCCTCTACGAGCCGGGGGTCCGCTCCCGGGCGTGGATCAAGATCCGGCACGTGCGGACCGAGGACATCGTCGTCGGCGGTTGGCTGCCCGGCCACGGCCGTCTCACCTCCCTGCCCGGCGCCCTCCTCATGGGCCGGCCGGACCCCGGCGGGGGACTCCGCTACGTCGGCGGCGTCGGTACCGGCTGGAGCGACGCCGAACGCACCACCCTCGCGGCCCTCCTCCACGCCGCGGCGACCGACACCTGCCCGTTCACGGAGCGGCCCGCGGTGACCGGAGCCCGGTGGGTGGCGCCCCGGCTGGTCGGCGAGGTCCGCTACACGACCCGCACCAGGGCCGGACGCCTGCGCCAGCCCTCCTGGCACCGCCTGCGGCCCGACCTCACACCCGATGACCTCCAATGAGTCGGCCGAGGGCGTCCGTCCACGGTCGGGCGAGCGTCGTACGGCCGCCTCAACGGCCGGCCACCCGCGACCCCGTCGGCCGACCGTTGGCCGTTCACCGGTTCAGCGGACGGCCACCAGCACGCTGTCGTCGCCGCACTGCCAGACGGTGGCGGCACCGCTGAAACCGGCCTCGCGGAGCAGCGTGATCTGCTCGGCGGTCGTCAGGCCGTGGGGTTCCCTGAACGTGCGGTGCGCGATGGGCGAGCGGGCACGGGCCTCGGCGAGCGGGGCGAGTTCCGGGGCGGAGAGGAAGGTCTTCCACCAGCCCGCCCAGGCCTCGCTGCCCTGACGGCCCGTCCGGTGGGCGCGGCGGGCCCGGACGTGACGGGCGATGTCGACCAGCTCCGGGTCGTCGGCGGGCCTGCGGTTGTCGGCGTCGACGAAGACGCCTCCGGGGCGCAGCCGGGCGGCCAGGGTGCGGTAGAGCGCGGCGAGTTCGTCGGGGGTGAGCCAGTGGAGCGCGGTGGACGAGACGGCCGCGTCCCAGGGCGCCGGCCCGATGTCGTCCGCCCAGCCGGGTGCGGCGAGATCGCGCGCCAGGAGGCGGAGGTCCGTGCCCGTGACGGCCTCCTCGGCGAGGCCGAGGAGGAGCGGGTCCGCGTCGACGCCGACGGTGTCGGCCCGCGGGAAGGCGCCGGCGAGCCGGGTGGTGAGCGAGCCGGTGCCACAGCCCAGGTCCACCAGGAGCGGCCGGGCGGCCGTCCCGCTCCGGTCGAGGGACCGGCCGACGATGTCGATGACGACCTGGAAGCGTTCCTCCCGGTCCGGGCTGTAGCGCTCCTGCTGCTGGTCCCAGCGTCGCAGCCAGGTGCGGGCGGTCTCGCCGAGCATGTTCGCCTCTTTCGGTCGAGGGACGGGGGAGGAGGACGTCGTGCGGCGTGAGGAGCGAGGGGCGGTACGGGTACCGGTGCGGCGGGTCCGTCCGCCGGTCGCGAGGTGCTCAGCCACGGCCGACGAAGGGCATCGTGGTGGGGAGGACGGTGAGGGACTGCACGTTGGAGGTGACGGGCAGGGAGGCCATCAGCAGGAGTGCGTCGGTGAAGTGGGACACCGGCAGCGTCGCCTCGACCGCCTTGCTGCCGTCGGCCTGGCGCGCGGGGGGCTGCGGGGCGCCGTCCGGGGGCTCCACGTTGCCGACGTCGATCTGGCCGCAGGCGATGCCGTGGGCGCGGCCGTCGAGGGAGAGCGCGCGGGTCAGGCCGAGGACCGCGTGCTTGGCCGCGGTGTAGGCGGCGGAGTGCGGGCGGGGCGCGTACGCGGACGGCGCGCCGTTGTTGATGATCCGTCCGCCGCGGGGGTTCTGCTCGCCCATGACGCGGAACGCCTCCCGCGAGCACAGGAAGGTGCCGGTGACGATCGTGCCCAGCACCCGGTTCCAGTCGTCGAGGGCCACCTCGGCCACGGGGACCCGGGGCGCAGGGGCGCCGGCGTTGTTGAAGAGCAGATCGATCCTGCCGTACCGGTCGCGGGCGGCACGGAACAGCGCCGCGACCTCGTCGGGGCGGGTGATGTCGGTGGGGACGGCGAGAGCGTGTCCGGCCCCGGCCGGGGAGAGGGCCGCGGTCCCGTCCAGGGCGTCGGGGCGCCGGCCGGCCAGCACCACGTTCCAGCCGCGCCCGAGCAGGGCGAGGGCGGCGGCACGGCCCAGTCCGCTTCCCGCGCCGGTGACGACCGCCGTGCCGATCACGGTCTCACTCATGGCGTTGCTCACGGTGTCGCTCACGCCGCCACCTCGTCCAGCCACAGGCGCAGGACCCGTCGATGGTGCGGTTCGGGGCTGTCGGTGAACGGGGAACGCCCGTGCATGACACGGCTGTTGCGGATGATCAACAGGTCTCCGGAGGTCAGGGTGACCGGGTGGGCGGTCTCCGGGCGGTTGAGGACCTCGTCCAGGACGTCCAGGGCCTCGGTGCGTGCGGCGTCGAGCGGAGGCCGCCCGTCGCGCCCGGCGGAGGCCCGTACCGTTCGGGACTGGTAGTAGCAGGTGACCGCGCCGTCCGGGCCGGTGGTGAGGACCGGGGTGACGACGAGCTGGCTGCCCGCGCGGCCGGTGCGGTCGAAGTGCCACTTCTCGCCCAGGAGTTCCAGCACGTCGGGGCGTTCGGCGGCGAGGACGTCATGGATGTACGGCGCTCCGGCCACCCGCGTCGCGCCGCCCCGGGCCGCCGGCCGCAGGCAGAGCAGGACGAGGAGGTCGCACGTGTCGCAGTGGAAGGCGATCTCGTCCGGGTCCCCTTCCCGGCGCCGCAGCACCTGCGTCAGGTCGCCCGCGCCGTTCTGCGGCACGATCTCGCCGAAGTCCCGGACGAGACGGGAGACCCGCTCGGTGGCGTCCGCCTCCCGGTGCACGTCCGCGACGAGGTCGGCGGGGAAGAGCTGCCGCACGAGGGCGAACCCGAAGGCGTCGAGGCCCGCGCGGATACGGGAGCGCAGGGCTTCCCAGACCGGGTCGGGCTCCCCTTCCGGGCCGCCTGCGGCCGACCACAGCCGGACGCGGTACCGCTCGGCCGGCTCCAGGCACCACACCTCATGCCCGGCCTTGAGCCTGCTGGTGTCCCAAGCCCCGGAGGGCGTGGGCGCGTTGTGTCGCGAAGCGTTCTCCATCGAGGGGTCCCTTCCGCTGCTCTGCGTAGGTTGCGTCGGCTCGGCCCGGCTCGCCCCGGCCGGGTCCCGCGCCGGGTGAAGGATCGGCCCTGCGCGGCGGTGGGCGCTCAGTCCTCTTCCCGTACGGCGGCCGTCACGGCCTTCGACCAGAGGGCGAGCGCCTCGTCGACCTGCTCCCCGGTGACGGTCAGGGCGGGGATCATCCGGACGGTGTTCCCCCAGACCCCGCAGGTCAGCAGCAGCAGGCCCAGTTCGGCGGCGGCCTGCTGGGCTCGGCCCGCGGTGTCCGGGTCGGGTGATCCGTCGGGCCGGCGGAACTCGCTGCCCAGCATCAGCCCCCGGCCGCGGACATCGGCGACGGCCGCCGTCCGTGCCGCGACGGTGTGCAGGCCGCGGGCGAGCCGCATGCCCTGCTCGGCCGCGTTGGCGACCAGCTTCTCGTCGCGGATGACGTCGAGCGTCGCGAGGGCGGCCGCGCAGGCGACGGCGTTCCCGCCGTACGTACCGCCGTGCGAGCCGGGGCGGGCGAGGCTCATCAGGTCGGCGCGCGCGGCGATCGCCGAGAGCGGAAAGCCGCTCGCCAGGCCCTTGGCCGTCACGAGGATGTCGGGGGTCGCGGCCCCGGTCTCGTACGCGTGCGCCCAGAACCGCCCGGTGCGGCCGAACCCGCACTGCACCTCGTCGAGGACGAGGACGATGCCGTACCGGTCGGCGCGTTCGCGCAGTCCGGCGAGGAAGCCGTCGGGGGCGGGAACGTAGCCGCCTTCGCCCAGCACGGGCTCCACGATGAACGCCGCGGTCTCGTCCGGGGCGCTGGTGGTGGCCAGGACCCGGTCGAGGCCCCGCAGGGCGTACTCCACCGCGGCCGGCTCGTCCAGGCCGAGTTCGAAGGCGTGCGGGAAGGGCGCGACCGCGACGCCCGGCATCAGCGGGCCGGTGCGGGCCCGGAAGCGGGAGCCGGCCGTGGTCAGGGAGGCGGCGCCCATGGTCCGGCCGTGGAAGCCCCCGTCGAAGACGACGGTGCCCCCTCGCCCGGTGGCCTGCCGGGCGAGGCGCAGCGCCGCCTCCACGGCCTCGCTCCCGGAGTTGACGTAGAAGAGGGTGTCCAGGCCCTCGGGCAGGACCTCGCCCAGGCGTTCGGTCAGGGCGAGCAGCGGTTCGTGCAGGACGGTCGTGTACTGGCCGTGGACCAGCCGGCCGGCCTGTTCGCGGACCGCCTCGACGACCCGCGGATGGCAGTGGCCGGTGCTCGTCACACCGACCCCGGAGGTGAAGTCGAGATGGCGTCGCCCCTCCGCGTCGTAGAGGTACAGCCCTTCCCCCCGGACGGCGGTGACGGGAGTGGCCTGCTTCAGTACCGGTGACAGCCGGGGCATGGTTCACCTCACGGTTCGGGGGCCTGCGGCGGGAGCCTGCGGCCCGGGGCGGGAGTGCGTGCGCTCAGCGGCCGGCGGAGTCCGGCCGGGGCAGGAAGCCGGACTCGGTGGCCCAGGCCAGTGCGGACGACCACCACCGGGGCGTCGGGGCGGTGAACCGCACCCCCAGCCGGTCGAGTACGGCAAGGGTGTGGGAGGAGTCGGTACGGACGTTGCGGTCCTCCAGCAGACTCCAGGCCGCGGCCAGCCGGACCTCTTCGGGGTGATCGCCCTCCGCCCGGTCCAGCGCGGCTGCGAAGTCCTTCGCCTCGCACAGCTCGATCCGGTGGCCGGACCGCCTGATCCAGCCCACCAGTTCGTCGTGGGCGACCTGGTGCGGCGTCTCGACGTGGTGGGCCCCGGGGGCCGCGTCCGCGTACAGGGCCAGAGCCGCGATCCCGGCGGCCACCGTGTCCACGTGGCTGAAGGCGAACGTCGCCCCCTCCAGGCGCGGGGCGGCTCCGGCCAGCAGATAGCCGCGCAGGGTCTGGTAGACGCGGTTGGTGGCGATGCCCCCGTGGAACGCGCCGGTGCGGCTGTGGGCGGCGACGTGGCCGCTCCGGTGGATGTGGCAGCGGCGGCCGGAGGCGGCCCAGGCGCGGACCGCCTCCTCGGCGAGGAACTTCGACCGCTCGTACGGGGTGCGGAAGTGCTGGCCGATGTGCAGATCGGCCTCGCTGAACCGGCGGTTGGGGGCCGCGGGATCGATCCCGCCGGCCACGGCGAGGGTCGAGACGTGGTGGAACCGGACCCCGCCCATGGCCTCGGCGTCGATCCAGGCCAGCAGCCGCCGCACCCCGTCGTGGTTGGTGCGCTCCAGCTCCTCGGGCGGGGCGACCAGACGGACGTCGGCGGCGGCGTGGACCACGACCTGGGCGTCCCGGGCGAGGGCCCGCCCGGCCGCGGAGAGGCCCAGCCCCTCGCGGCCGATGTCCCCGGCCACCACACGCAGACCGGGTGAGCCGCGGCGCAGCCGGCCCGCGGCGTCGTGGTCGCGCTCCCCGCGTACCAGACAGGTGACGTGCGCGCCGCGTTCCAGCAGGGCGTCGAGGAGGTGCCCGCCCACGTAGCCCGTCGCCCCGGTCAGCAGGACGCGGGCCGGTTCGCGCACCACATGGACCGCGGGGGACGGGGGCGGGGCGAGGGGCGCCCCCGGGTGCAGGGGCTGCCCGGAGGTGGAGCGGGCGAGCCGGGCCGGGCGGGGCGCCGCGGCGGCGGCGGTGGCCGCGACCACCCGGGCGAACCGGGCCATGACCTCGTCGGCCTCGGCGTCGGGGACGTCCGGCCGGGCGTGTACGAGGTCGGTCACCAGCCTGCCCTCGACGATGCGGGCCGTCAGCCGCAGCCGGTACACCGGATCGCCGCTGGGGCACCGTGCGACGCCCACCTGCTCCGCGGCGGGACACCAGCCCAGCGTCGGCTCGGCCGGCAGCCGGAACGTGCCCAGGAAGTTGAACGCCACGTCGGGACGCGGTCCTGGTGTGTCCATCGGGAGCAGGCGCGCACGGCGCAGCCTGCTCTCCGCCCCGGAGACACGCGCCGCGATCCCGACGCCGGGCTCCGCGCCGGTCGCCGTGGCCGGGGGGTCCGCGCTCACCCGGATGACCGCCGTGAACCAGCCGACGGTGTCGAGGTGTTCGCCGGTGGTGTCCCGGCCGTGCGTCTCCACCTCGACGAGAGTCGGTGCGGCGGGAGCCCGGACGGAATCGCGGGGCCCGCCCCGGTCCGCGTCGTGGGCGACCGCGTCCGCGAACGCGGTGAACAGCAGCGCCTCCAGCCGCCGGGACCCTCCGTACCGTTCGACGAGTCGGGCGGTGGCCTCCTCGTCGAGGCCCCAGCCCACCGTCCCGGGCGGGGGAGGGGGCTCGGACCGGACCCCGGGCGGCGGGGCGTCCGGGCCACGGCCGGGGGAGGGGGGCGCCGGCCGCGCCGGCTCGGGCCTGCCCGCCGCCCACCGGTAGAAGTCGGCCGCGGGCGGCAGACCGGGCGGTCGGCCCGACAGCGCGGCGCGGTAGGCGTGGGCCAGGTCGTCGAGGACGACGCGCCACGAGAGTCCGTCGACGACGAGGTGATGGGCGATCAGCGCCAGCCGGTCGTCGGTGTCCGGACCGCCCGAGAAGAGATGGAAACGGATGAGGCGGCCGGCCTCGGGATCGAGGCTCCGCTGCAGTTCGGTCCCCAGGGCCGCGATCTCCTCCGCGACGTTCCCGGGGTGCCGGATCCTGGAGAAGCTGGCGGGCTCCAGGTCGCCCACCGGACGGGGAGCCCCCGGCCCGTGCGGGCCGACCGGGCGGCGCAGCGCCGGGTGGCGTTCCACCACGGCCGCCGCCGCGGTGGTGAGGGCGGCCGGGTCGACGTGCTCCGTACAGCGGAGCAGCACCGACTGGTTCCAGTGACGGGGTTGGTCGACCCCCTGGCCGAAGAACCACCGCTGGGCGGGGGCGAGCGCACCCGGCCCGACGGGCAGGTCCGTGGCGGGGTCCTCGGCATCGGCCCGCGGCGCCGTCGCGCGTACGGCCGACGCCAGGCGCCGGGAGGTGGGGTGGCGGTAGAAGTCCGCGTAGGCGGCGCGGTGTCCGTGGCGGCGGAGCTGGGAGACCGTGCGCATGGCGAGGATGGAGTCGCCGCCCAGCTCCAGGACGTCGGCATCCGGATCCACCGCGGGCAGGCCCAGTGCCTCGGCCCAGAGCTTCGCTATCTCCTGTGCCAGCGGCGGTAATCCGGTTCCGGGAGACGGCGGATCCCCGGCCCGTCCGGCCAGCACGGCGTCGAGGGCGGCAGCCAGCCGTGCGGTGTCCAGCTTCCCGTTGGGGCCGAGGGGGAACTCCCTGAGCACGATGAGCGGCTGGGGCACGGAGTACGCGGGCAGGCGGCCGTTCAGGTGGGCGCGCACGGCGTCGAGCAGCCGCGGCTCCTCCACCGCACCGTCGACGGGCCGGACGGCGGCCAGCAGCCGGTTGCCGGTGGCGGTGCTCCGTACGACGACGGCGCAGCGCTCGACTCCGGGGACCTGCCGGACGAGGTGCTCGACCTCGGTGGGGTCGACCAGATAGCCCCGGACCTTGGTCTGCCGGTCCAGCCGGCCGAGGAAGACGAGCTGGCCGTCGGGACGCCGCCGGCAGAGGTCGCCGGTGCGGTACGCACGGGCCCCCGCGTGCGGGACGAAGCGCCGTGCGGTCTGCTCGGGCCGGCCGAAATACCCGGCGCTGACGCCGCGCCCCCCGATGTGGAGGTGGCCGGACTCGCCGTCGGCGACGGGGGCCCCGGCGCTGTCGAGCAGGTCGAGGGTCGCCTCGCCCAGCGGTGTGCCGATCGGGACCGTCTCCTCGTCCGTGGGCAGTTCCCCGGCCGAGGTGGCGAGGAAGCAGGCCGCCCCGACCGTCGTCTCGGTGGGGCCGTAGTGGTTGAGGAGCCGGTGGACACCCCCGTCGTCCAGCAGGGAGGCTCCCAGGGACCGGGGGAGGGCCTCGCCGCCGAGGATCAGCGTCTTCGGACGGTAGGGAATCGTCCCGGGCCGCGGATCCGGGCGGTCCCTCCAGAGCTCCGCCATGTGGGAGGGGGTCGTCTTCACGACCGAACACCCCGCCTCGCGCAGCGCCGCCCAGCAGGCGGGGGCGTCCCTGGCGTGCTCGTCGCCGACCACATGGGTGCGCCCGGCCGTGGCGAGGGCCAGCAGCCAGCTGGTGTGCCCCAGGTCGGCGGCGAGCGTGGTGAGGTGGGCGACGCACGGCGCGTCCGCCTCGGTGAGTTCCAGCCTGCCGCGCAGGGCCGACGCGTAGTGCACCGCGTTGCCATGGGTGACGACGACGGCCTTGGGCTCGCCGCCCGAGCCCGAGGTGAAGGAGAGATAGGCGGGATCGCCGCTTCCGGCGCGAGGAGTGGGACGGTCCGGTGGGGACGGGGCGCACGGTGCGGCGAGGAGAAGGCCGACCTCGGTGTGTTCGACGTACCGGACCCCGGTGGCCGACAGGGCCCGGACCTCCTCGTCCGACAGCGCGGTGGTGGTGAGCACCCCGGCGGCGCGTACGGCCGCCAGCCGGCGCAGCCGGTCCTCCGGGCTCCAGGCCGTGTCGAGCGTCACCACGGCCGCACCCGCGCGGAGCACTCCGTGCAGCAGCACGAACAGCCGGCTGTCCCGGCGGCCCAGGATCGCCACCCGGTCGCCCGGTCCGATGCCCGCCTGCCGGAGTCCGGCGGCGACCCGGCCGGCCGCGGCCCCCAGTTCCGCGTAGGTGATCACCCGGGTGTGGTCCGTGACGGCCGGGCGGTGCGGGTGGAGCCGCTCGGCCCGGTGGAGGAGCCCGGACAGGGTGGCGGTGTCCGTGGCCGGTGCGGCTGTGCGGCCCGGCGCCGCGTCGGGGGGTACCGGCGTCAAGGACCGGGGGCCGGCGGCGGACGTCGTCATACCGGTTTCCCTTCGACGGGGGTCCCCGGGCAGGCGGGAGGGCTCTCGGCCGCCAGGTAGGCCGTCACGGGGGCCCCACCGCCCAGCCGGCCCGCGACCTCCCACCCGACCATGCGGTGCAGACCGTCGAGGTGGATGAGTCCCTCCCGGACCCGTACGTCGGAGTAGTCCGGGTGATCCACCGGGCGGGTGCTGAGGTAGACCGCCGTGAACGCGGCACCGGAGAACAGGTCGAGCTTCGCCGCGCAGACCGGATCGGCCTCGGTGTATCCGGCCGGATCGGCACGGATCAGGTCCGCGGCGCCACCGACCGTCAGACCCGTTCGCGGCACCAGTTCACGCGCACCGCCCTCGCTCGTGTGCCAGGGCAGAACCACGCGGAGAATATCGGCCCGGCCGAGCTCGATCCGATACCAGGAACCGAACAGGGAATGCGCGCGGCGCAGATTGTCCTCGCCGTCCTCGTTGGTGTTCGCCCGGTGCGGGCGGTCCGCCGGATGGTCTCGCCCATAAACACGCAGAACTTCGGAGAATGCGACGGCTTCCACAGCGTTCATGGAAGATCTTCCCACAGTCGTCATCGGCCCACCGCTCCCGGGAACTCCGTGAAATGCCGTTCGTCGAACAGTTCCGGCCATTTCCCGCGATCGAGGCCGAGTTCCCTGGCCCGGGCGAGCATGTATCGCCAGTACGGCTTCACCGGTTGCCACCGCGCACCGGTGCGGCAGTAGGAGGCGTCGACGAAGTACCGGTTGCGTCCGGCCACGGGGGACCGCGCGGGGCGGCGGGCGTGGAAGACCGCCGAGTTGATCAGAACCGTCGAACCGCGGGGCAGCCGGTCGATCACCGTCTCCCCGGGCAGGGCGGTCGTGCCGAGTGCGGCGCGGAAGTCCTTGGGCACGTCCTCGCGGTGCGATCCGGGCAGCACGGCGAGGCTGCCCACCGCCTCGTCCAGACCGCCCAGGTAGTGCAGCGCGTGCACCATCGGCAACGATCTGTCCCCGAGGTCGTTGGGCTCGTGGTCGTGATGCCATGGTTTGCCGGAGTCCGTGACCCCCTGCCGCTGGCTGTGCAGGTGATGGTGGGCGAACGTGCCGCCCATGACATCGGCCAGGACGGCCATCAGGGGCGGGTACGTCAGCAGTTCGCCGTGGGCGGGGAGCTCCAGCTCCAGTACCGGCGGGCGGGCTCCCGCCTCCGGGCCGGTACTGCAGGCGATGGAACGGTCGCGCAGCCCCTCGTCCATCCACCGGTCCACCTCGGGCACCAGACGTGCCAGGAACGGAGGGGGCAGGAGTGCGGGGAGGATCAGATAACCGCGTTCCTCGAAGTTCTTCCGCTCTTCGGCGGTGTCGGCGCGGGGCCTGGCGCGGGAGTCCGCATTTCCGCCGCATTCCGTTCCGGCGGGGCTGAAGGATGATCGCAAGATGTACAGTCCTCCGCTCCAGAGGTTGAGTACATTTCTTTTCGTGTGCCTGGCTTGTCCGGCGTGCTCGGTGCGCTTCGCGTTCTTGGTCGAGGATGGATCGACTTCGCTGGGAAAAGCTCGATGCCGCGTCGGAGTTCGGGCCGGGGGGCCCAGAGCGTGGAACGGGATGCGACGCTATCTTGAGGTGACCCGGACCACAAGCAATGATTTTCGGTCACCGAATTCGATCACCGTGACCGCTGGCCGCCCGCTGCCCGGTTCGAGGGAATGCCGAGGAATTCCGTCGCCGGGCCGGCTCGGGCTCCGGCTCCGGGTGGGGGTGGGTGGCGCGGTGGTGTGGCGGTGTGTGGCGCGTGGCCGCGCGCGCTTCCGCCCCGGGCCTCGGCGGCCGGTTCGCCGCCTGGGACGCCTCCCCTGCCGGTCGCGCCCGCGCCCGCCAAGTGCCTGGCTTGAATTATTCGAACGTTCGAGCGAATATCGAAGGGTGTGGACAGGTCAGCAGGTAGTCGAGGAGCGAGGCGCGGGAGCCGGTGCGCTGGCGTCGCCGCTTTCCGGCCTGCTCCCGGAAGGAGGCATTCGCCCTGGTACCGCGGTGGACGCGGGCGGGGATCTGCCGCTGCTGCTGGCGCTGGCCGCTCTGGCGGCAGCGGATTCGGTGGCATGGGCGGCGGTGGGAGTACCGGAGCTGGGCGGGCTGGCCGCGGCGCAGGCAGGTCTGGATCTGGCCATCGGTCTGGTGGTGAGCGACCCGGGACCGCGCGCGGCCCATGTGCTCGCCGTGCTGCTGGAGTCGGTGCCGGTGGTGCTCGTCGGCGCCTCGGTACGGGTGCCGGAGCGGGCGGTACGCCGGCTGCGGGCGGTGATGCGGCGCAGCGGAGCGGTGCTGCTGGCGGCGGGCCGGTGGCCGGGAGCGGATGTCCGGCTCCGGGTGGCGCCGGTGGGCTGGGCCGGAGTGGGCCGGGGGCACGGGCTGTTGCGCGGCCGCCGGGTGACGGTGACGGCGGGCGGGCGCGGCGCGGCCGCCGCGCCGCGGAGCGCGGAGCTGTGGCTGCCCGGTCCGGACGGTCTGGTGGGCGTGGTGGAGCGGGGGGCGGCGGAGGCCGTACGGAGCGGGGCGCGGGCTGATCTCCGCGTCGTCGGATGACCGGGGCGGCCGATTCCGTACGGGTGGCGGTGGTCTGGGTGCCCGATTTCCCGGTGCTGGCGTGCGGTGCGCAGGACGGTGGGCCGGTGGCGGTGGCGCACCAGGGCGCGGTGGTGGCCTGCTCCGCTTCCGCGCGGGCGGCCGGGGTCCGGCGGCACATGCGGCTGCGGACCGCGCAGGCCCGGTGCCCCGGGCTGCGGGTCGTCGAGCGGGACCTCGCCGCCGAGGTGAGGCTGTTCGAGCAGGTGGTGCACCGCGTGGAGACGGACGTGGTGCCGAGGCTGGAGGTGATCCGCCCCGGGCTGCTCGCGGCGCCGGCGCGCGGGGCCGCGCGCTACTGGGGCGGCGAGCGGCAGCTGTCCGCACGGCTGGTGGGCACCGTCGCCGAACTGGGGCTGCCCGCCCGTGCCGGGATCGCCGACAGCACGTTCGTGGCGGCGCTCGCGGCCCGCCGGGGCGACGGAGTGGTCGTCGCGGCGGGCGGGGACGCCGCGTTCCTGTCCCCGTATCCGGTGGGCGTGCTGGGCGTGCCCCGTCTGACCGAGCTTCTGCGGCAGCTCGGTATGCGTACCGTCGGGGACTTCGCGCGACTGCCGGCGGGCCGGGTCGCCGAGCGGCTCGGCACGGCGGGGATCGGCGCGCACCGCGTCGCCCGCGGAGAGGTGGTCCGGCCGGTGTCCGCGACGACCGCCGTCCAGGACCACACGGTGCGGCGGCTGTTCGAGGTGGCCGAGGAGCAGCTGGACGCGGTCGTGTTCGTGGCGGTCGCCCTCGCGGACGAGCTGCACGAGCGACTGGCGGCGGCGGGAGTGGTGTGCGGGCGGGTGGAGGCCGCGGTCGAGACGGCCGACGGCCGGATCCTGACGCGGATCTTCCGGCACGAGGGGCGGCTGTCCTCCCGGGCGGTCGCCGAGCGGGTGCGCGGCGTGCTGGCCGCCTGGTCCGAGACGGGCCTGCTGGACGCCGGCGACGGGGAGCCGGGAATCCGCCGCCTGTCCCTGCGCCCCGACGGGATCGCTCCGGACACCGGCTCGCAGGGCGCGTTCGACGGGGAGCGGGACACCCCGGTGGAGGTGGAGCGGGCCGCCGCCCGGGTGCAGGCGGTGCTCGGGCACCGCGCGGTCACGCGGATCGTCGAGGTCGGCGGCCGGGGACCGGGCGACCGGATCCGGCTGGTCCCGGTCGGCGACGTCCCCGACGACGGTACGGGTACCGCGGGCGGTCCGTGGCCGGGACTCCTGCCCGCCCCGCACCCGGCGGCGGTCTACCCGGTGCGGCGTCCGGCGCGGCTGACCGGGGCCGACGGCGCGCCGGTCGGTGTGGCCGGCCGGCTGGAGCTGTCGGCCGAGCCCGCGTTGCTCTCGGTCGACGGGCGGCGCCCGGCCGGGGTGAACGGATGGGCCGGGCCGTGGCCGGTGCTGGAGCGGTGGTGGGCGCGGGACGGCGGCCGACGGGTCGCCCGGATGCAGGTCACCACCGACGACGGGCACGCCTGGCTGCTGCTCGTCGACCGGAGCCGGTGGTGGGTGGAGGCCCACTATGGGTGAGCTCCTGCGCCTCCCCACCGCCGCCCGCCCGGAAGAGGACTGGGCCGAACTGCACGCGCACAGCGCGTTCTCCTTCCTCCAGGGGGCGAGCCGGCCGGAGGACCTGGTCGCCGAGGCCGCCCGGCTCGGCATCGGAGTGCTGGCGGTGACGGACAGGGACGGCCTGCACGCCGCACGGCGGCTGCACGCCGCCGCCCGCGAACACGGGATCGGCACGGTCCACGGCGCCGAACTCGCCCTCGGCGACCCCGCCCTGGGAACGCCGGTGGTGCTCGCCCGCTCGGTGGAGGGGTTCCGGCTGCTGTCCTCGGTGATCACCGACGCGCAGCTCGCCGGTTCGAAGAACGCCCCGGTGTACGACCTGGACACGGTGGCCCGAGCGGCGGCCGCGGGGCACTGGGCCGTCCTGCCCGGCTGCCCGCCGCCGGGCACGGACCGGTGCGACGTCACCGCCGTCGCCCACCGGCTCGCCCGGCTCACCGACGTCTTCGGCACCGGCGGTACCTACGCCGAGCTCGTCGACCACCGGATCCCGGAGGACTCGGTCGCCGCCGACGCGATGTGGGTGGCCGCCCGCCGGGCCGGCGTCCCGGTGGTGGCCACCGGTGCCGTGCACTACGCCGCACCCCGTCAGGCCCGCGTGGCGCAGGCGCTCACCGCGCTGCGCCGCCGCGAGACCCTGGACCGGGCCGCCGGGCACCTGATGGCCGCCCCGACCGCCCACCTGCGCCCCCGGGCCGAGCGGGCGGCGTTCCTGTCGCGGTATCCGGGCGTCGCGGACGCCACCGTCGCCCTGGGGCGCGCCTGCGTCATCGACCTCGGCGAACTGCGCCCCGAGCTGCCGGAGTTCGCCGTGCCCGCCGGGCACACGCAGGACTCGTGGCTGAAGGACCGCGCGGAGGCCGCCTGCGCCGGCCGCTACGGCCCGCGCGCCGACCCGGGGGCGGGAGCGGCATGGCGGCAGCTCGACCACGAACTCGACCTCGTCGCCGGACTCGGACTCGCGGGCTACTTCCTGATCGTCCACGACATCGTCCGGCACGCCGCCGAACAGGGGATCTGGTGCCAGGGCCGGGGCTCGGCCGCCAGCAGCGTGATCTGCTACGTCCTCGGCATCACCGCCGTCGACCCGCTCCGGCACGGCCTGCTCTTCGAACGGTTCCTGTCCCTGGAGAAGGCCGGCCCGCCGGACATCGACCTGGACCTGGAGTCCGGGCGCCGCGAGGAGGTCATCCAGTACGTCTACACCCGCTACGGCCGCCTGCACGCCGCCCAGGTCGCCAACATGATCACCTATCAGCCGAGACTCGCGGTCCGCGACGCCGCCCGGGTCCTCGGCTACCCGGAAGCGCAGACCCGGGAGATGACCCGGCACATCCACCACACCCCGCCCGGCCCCGACGCCGGCCTGCCCGGCGACGTCCGCGACCTCGCCGCCCAACTCCACACCCTCCCGAGACACCTCGGGGTGCACTCGGGAGGCATGGTCCTCACCCGGCAGCCCATCGGCGAGATCATGCCCGTGGAGTGGGCGACCGCCGAGGGCCGAAGCGTCCTCCAGGGCGACAAGGACGACGTCGCCGCCGCCGGACTCGTCAAGATCGACCTGCTGGGCCTCGGCATGCTGTCCGCCCTCCACACCGCCTGCGACCTCATCCACGAGTACCACGGCGTCCGTCACGACCTCACATCCATCCCCCAGGACGACCCGGACGTCTACGGGATGATCGCCCGGGGGGACACCATCGGCGTCTTCCAGGTCGAGTCCCGTGCCCAGATCTCCACCCTTCCCCAGCTGCGGCCCACGAAGTTCGAGGACCTGGCCGTCGCCGCGTCGATCATCCGCCCCGGCCCCATCCAGGCCGGCAGCAAGCACCCGCTGCTCCGCCGGCGGCGCGGCGAGGAGACGGTGACGTACCCCCACCCCCTCGCGAAAGCCGCGCTGGAGCCGACCCTCGGCGTCGCCCTCTGGCAGGAACAGGCCATGCAACTCGCGATCGACTGCGCGGGGTTCAGCCCCGGTGAGGCCGACCGGCTCAGAAAGGCGATGGCGGCCAAACACGCCCCGGAGAAGGTCGCCGCGATGCGTGACCGCCTGCTGACCGGTATGGCCGGGCGAGGCATTCCCCCGGCCGCCGCCGAGAAGATCGTCTCGATGATCGAGGCCTTCTCCGACTACGGGTTCCCGCAGTCCCACGCCCAGTCGATGGCCGGACTCATCTACGCCAGCGCCTGGATCAAGCACCACCACCCCGCCGCGCTCATCGCGGCGATCATGGCGCACCAGCCGATGGGCTTCTACGACACCCAGACCCTCATCGGCGACGCGGAACGCCACGGCGTCACCGTCCGGGGACCCGACGTACGGACCTCCCGCGTCCACGCCACCCTCGAACCCGGCCCGATGCCCGATCCGCTGTCCGATCCGGCCCCCGACCCGACGCCCGACTCCGCACCCGACCCGACGCCCGGTCCGGCACCCGGCTCCACCTCCGGTCCGGCCTCCGGTCCGACGTCGGGGACGCTGCCCCCGGCGATCCGCCGCGGTCTGACCAGCGTCACCGGTCTCGGCGAACAGGCCGCCGAGGAGATCGTCGCCCTCCGCGCGGAGCGGCCGTTCGCCGACCTGGACGACTTCGCCGCCCGGACCCGGCTGCCGGCCAGGCTCCTGGAGCAGCTGGCCACCGCGGGCGCGCTCGACGGCCTGGGCGGGGGCGGGCACCGCCGTACCGCCCTGTGGAGCGCCGGCACCGCGCCGGGCCGCAGCCACCAGGCCCCGCTCCCCGGACTCGCCACGCCCGCGACCGCGCCCGAACTCCCCTCCATGACCGCCGCCGAGGAGACCACCGCCGACATCACCGTCACCGGCGCCAGCGCCACCGCCCACCCCGTCCAGCACATCCGCCCCCGCCTGGACCGCCTCGGCACGCTCACCGCGGCCGCCGCCCGTACGCTCGCCGACAGGGCCCCGGTCCGGATCGGCGGGCTGCCGAAGTACCTCCAACGTCCCCCGACCGCGCACGGCGTGGCCTTCGGCGCGATCGAGGACGAGACCGGCATGGTCAACCTCGTCTTCGCCCCGCACGTCTGGGACCGCTGCCACCGCACCCTCCTCGACGCCCCCGCCGTCATCGTCACCGGCCGGGTCGAGCGCTCCGACGGCACCGTCAACGTCGCCGTCGACCGGGTGGAGGCGGTCACCGTGGCCGCACCCGTTCCCCGACGCCACGTCGGGCGGCGATAGGGCCGGACAGGCCCCTGAAGCATCTGCCGGACGTACCGCACGCGCTTTCCGCCCATGATCATCAGATGTGGTGAACTCCCCATCTCCCAGGGGTGATACGCCGATATCGCCCACCATGATGAGGTCGTCCCGCCCACCTCCCCACAGGAGTACGACGATGTCAGAGACGTCCGAGCCCAACGTCGGTGCCTTCACCCTCGGCGGCCCGCTCACCGCTGAACCGGCCGGTCGCATCGAGGTGCCGGACCACGAGGAGTGGCCCCTGCCGAACGGCTTCGCGTGGGTCTTCCCCGGCGAGGGAAACAACGGCAACCTCGTCCGGCCCGTGATCCTGGCCGACGGCTTCAACCTCGGCCGGAGCAAGCTCGACGTGCTCTACCACGGGCTGGAGAACGGCAGCTTCCCGTTCATCAGCGAGCTGCGCCGGCGCGGCAGGGACGTGATCCTCCTCGGCTTCGACGAGCGCAGCGCGTCGATCCTGGACAACGCGGAGGCCGCGTTGGCCGCCATCCTGCGGACGTCCGCCGAGCAGCTGGGCGACGCCCGCCTGGTCGTCGGCGGCTTCAGCATGGGAGGCATCGTCACCCGCTACGCACTCGCCAAGATGGAGAGGCGGCGGATGGACCACCGGACCGCGCTGTACTTCTCCTACGACAGCCCGCACCGCGGCGCTTCCATCCCCGTCGGCGTGCAGGCGTTCTCCCACTTCATCCCCTTCCCGAACGACTTCGCGCGGCAGATGAACAGCCCGGCCGCGCGTCAGATGCTGTGGCAGCACTACGACAAGGACACCGAGAAGATCACGGTCGCCCCGGAGCGCACGGAGTTCCTCGACGCCCTGGAGCGGGTCGGCAACTGGCCGCAGATCCCGATGAAGCTCGCCGTGGCCAACGGCCGCGCCGACGGCATCGGTCTGCCGGACGTGAAGCCCGGTGAGGTCGCGCTGCGGATCGACCGGATCTACCCCGGCACCACCTTCTACACCCAGGCCCAGGGCGACGACGTGACGGCCGCGTACCTGAACCGCAGGTTCCCCAAGGCCGAGCAGACCGTCGCGACCAACGGCTTCCCCGAGCTGGACGGCGCGCCGGGCGGAACCCTGCACACGTACAAGATCCTCTCCGGGGCGATGGAGAAGCTCGGCGGCAAGATCGACCTGCGTCACGAGGACGTCTGTTTCGTCCCCACGGTCAGCGCGGTCGCGATCCGCGACTTCGAGAAGCAGGACGACCTGTACGCGAACGTCGGTGACCTGGACCCGCAGGAGAGCGAACTCGACGACTTCCTCTGCTCGTCCACGACCACCGCGCACACGGGGATCACCGAGGAGCTGTGCACCTGGATCATGGACCGGCTTCCCGACTGATCCTGGTCCCGAGTGACGGGGCTGCCGTCCGCCCGCACCCCGCGGACGGCAGCCCTTTCGTCACACGGTACGGACACACGTACGGACACGGACACGAATACGGACGCGGATGAACGCACGGGGCGCGCCCGGTGCGGGCCGGTCCGGTCCGGCCCGCCAGGGCGGCACGGGGCCGGAGTCACGCCCGTACCGCGCGGTCATCATGGAACCCATGACTTCTCCGCCACAACGCTGGGCGCGGGCCGAGCGCCTCGACGCCGCCAGGACGCTCGACGCCCTTCAGGCCCGGACCGGAGTCCGGCTGACCCTCGACGGCCTCTGCCCGGGCGGACAGGTCGGCACCGCCTATGTGCGCTGGCCGGACCATCGCCGGTCCGTGCTCAAGTGGCGGCCGCACAGCCGCGTGGCGGACCTGGAGGCAGGGCCGCTCACCGTCAGCCGGGTGCTACGGCACGCGGGCTGCCCGGCCCCGGCCACCGAACTGGTGGCGCAGGTCGGCCACGCGGTCGTCCTGGTCCAGGAGCTCCTGCCCGGCACGAAGGTCGACCACCTCGACCACGAGGTCCTGGTCCAGGCCCTCGGACTCAACCGCTTGCAGGCGGGCCGGCTCGCCGATCACCCCGACGTCCCCGCCACGGAGCTGTTCCTGCGCCAGGACGGCCCCGGATACTGCCTGCACGAGCCCCTGCGCCGGCACAACCGTCGCAGCGCCGCGCTGGAGCGCCGGGTCGCCGCGATCGGAGCGGACCATCCCGACCGACTGGCCGGCGACGATGCCGTGCACATGGACTTCCACCCCGGGAACCTCCTGGCGGCCGGCGGCTCGATCACCGGCGTCGTCGACTGGGACGGAGCCGCCCGCGGTGACCACCGGTTCGACCTGGTCACCCTGCGCTTCGGCATCCACGACGGGGGAGCGGACCCGGAGGCGGCACGACACCTCGACGACGTCCTCGACGCGGTCCCCGAGGACGTCCTGCGGCCCGCATGGGCCCACATGGGCCTCCGCATGGTCGACTGGGCCATCAGACACTTCGCCCCGTCCGACGTGGAGCACTGGCTCGACCTCGCAGAACAGCGCGTGAGCTGACGGGCGGCTGAGGAAGCGCCCGGCCGGGCGGCGCTGCTTCCTCAGCCGCCCGGGCGATCGGCCCGGTGCGCCGCCCAACGCTCCATCATCGAGCCGAGTTCCTTCTCCAGGAACCGGAAGAACTCCAGGGTGTCGTCGATCCGGCGCCCCTGCGGGGTGTCGAGGCCGAACTGCTCCACGCCCTCCCGCAACGTGGCCTGCCAGTTCTTCAGGAAGGTGTCCCGCTCCAGCAGCGCGTCGTGCCACTGGTCGCCCTGCACGCGATAGCGCTCACGCCGGGACCCCGGCTCCCGCTCACGGCTGACCATGTTGACCTGGGCGAGATAGCGGACGGCTCCCGACACGGCCGCCGGGCTGATCTTCAGCTGCTCGCTCAGCTCGGCGGAGGTGAGTGCGCCCTCCTCCGACGAGAGCAGGGCGGCGAAGACTCTGGCGGGCATGCGCGCCATGCCCGCCTGGCACAGCTGGGCGGCGAAGCGCTCCACGAACCGGGAGACGGCTGCCCCGTCGTCGCCGTCCACGCGGCCCTCTTTCTGCCGCTCGTCCATGCTCCGACCTCGGTCCCTGTGGTTCCTGGCACGTGTGCGCCTATGCTTCCGGCCAGTCTATCGAGCGATTCATACAGTTTCTTAACTTCACATACTTCTGAAAGAAGCGTACTTTCGGAAGATGAAGAAGGCCATCACCGTCGCCGGACTCCACAAGTCGTTCGGTCGGACGCACGCCCTCGCGGGCCTGGACCTCGCCGTCGAAGCAGGTGAGGTCCACGGCTTCCTCGGACCCAACGGGGCCGGCAAGTCCACGACGATCCGCATCCTGCTGGGACTGCTGCGCGCAGACTCCGGCGGGGCCCAACTCCTCGGCAAGGACCCGTGGAAGGACGCGGTCGAGCTGCACCGGCGGCTCGCCTACGTCCCCGGGGACGTGGAGCTGTGGCCGGGCCTCACCGGAGGCGAGGCCATCGACCTGCTGGCGAAGCTGCGCGGCGGCCTCGACCGGCGGCGGCGCGACGAACTCATCGAACGGTTCGACCTCGATCCGGTCAAGAAGGGCCGCGCCTACTCCAAGGGCAACCGGCAGAAGGTCGCCATCGTCGCCGCTCTCGCCTCCGACGCCGAACTGCTCCTCCTCGACGAGCCGACGGCGGGCCTCGACCCCCTGATGGAGGTCGTCTTCCAGGACGTCATCCTTCAGGCGAAGGCGGCGGGGAAGACCGTGCTGCTCTCCAGCCACATCCTGGCCCAGGTCGAGAAGCTCTGCGACCGCGTCAGCATCGTCCGCCAGGGCCGCACCGTGCAGTCGGGCACGCTCGGCGAGATGCGCCACCTCACGCGTACGACCGTCGAGGCCGAGACCGAGCGCCCGGCCACCGGGCTCGACGCACTGCCCGGTGTGCACGACCTGAAGGCGACGGACCGGCGGGTGAACTTCGCCGTGGACGGGGCACACCTCGACGCCGCGATCCGCAGGCTCGGCGAGTTCGGCATCCGGAGCCTGACCAGCCACCCGCCGACGCTCGAAGAGCTGATGCTGCGCCATTACGGCGACGAGCTCGCGTCCAACGGCCGTACAGGGAACGGCGACCCCGCGCCCTCCGGCGCACCGACACCCTCCGATGCGGCCGCCACCTCCGCCCCCTCCACCGCCCCCGGCGGAAAGGACGGCGTTCCCCGATGACCGGCACCGTCGCGCCGCTCGACGCCCCCGGAAGGAGCGCGCCCACCGGGACCGCCGCTTCCGTCGCCTTCACCGGCACCGGGACCCTGGT
This sequence comes from Streptomyces sp. NBC_01116, assembly GCF_041435495.1. Taxonomy (NCBI): domain Bacteria; kingdom Bacillati; phylum Actinomycetota; class Actinomycetes; order Kitasatosporales; family Streptomycetaceae; genus Streptomyces; species Streptomyces sp. NBC_01116. The sequence goes on along the minus strand of NZ_CP108644.1, from coordinate 562,902 downwards.
CCGCTTCGGCCTGCGTCGGGACCGCGTCCGTATGTCCGTATGGCTGCTCGCCCTCACCCTGGGCACGCTGGCCACGGCGGCCGAGTACAAGGCGCTGTACTCCACTCCCGAAGAGCGCGCCGCCGCCGTCGGCTCCATGGACAGCCCGGCCGCGCTCGCCATGACCGGCCCTCGTCACTATCTCTCCGACTACACCGCCGGAGCGATGCTAGGTCACCAACTGCTCGGCTTCATGGCCGTCCTGGTGGGCCTGATGAGCGTCCTGATCGTCACGCGCCACACGCGCGACGAGGAGGAGACCGGCCGCGCCGAACTGGTCCGCTCCACCGTCGTCGGACACCACGCGCACCTCGCCGCCGCACTGGTGCTCGCCGCCCTGGCCAACCTCGCGCTCGCCCTGCTGCTGGCCCTGGGGCTCACCGCGACGGGCGTCGACGGAATCGGCCCCGGCGGGGCACTGCTGTACGGCCTCACGCATGCCGCGATCGGGCTCGTCTTCGCCGGGGCCGCCGCGGTCACCGCACAGATCACGGCGCACACCCGGGGCGCCACGGGCATGGCGCTCGCGGCGATCGGCGCCGCCTACGTGCTGCGGGCCTCGGGCGACGTGGGCAACGACGCCCTGTCCTGGCTGAGCCCGATCGGCTGGATCCAGCGCACCTACGTCTTCGTCGACGACCGGTGGTGGCCGTTGGCGCTCTGCCTGGCCCTCGCCGCGCTGTCCGCGGCGTACGGCTTCGTGCTGAGCACCCGGCGCGATGTCGGCGCGGGTCTGCGCGCCGCCCGGCTCGGCCGGCGTACGGCGTCCGACGCCCTCACCCGGCCCTTCGGCTTCGCCCTGCGGCTGCACCGGGCGACCCTGCTGGGCTTCGGCGCCGGACTGTGCCTGATGGGCGTCATGTACGGCTCCATCCTCGGCGAGGCCGCCGGCATGGTGAAGGACGTCGAGCAGGTGCAGGAGGCGCTGGCGAGGATCGGCGGCAGCACCGTGGCCGAGGCGTTCGCGTCCATGGTGATGGTCGTGGTCGCGGTCGTCGCCGCCGTGTACGTGGTGATGGCCGCACTGCGACCGCGCGCCGAGGAGAGCGCCGGGCGTGCCGAACCGCTCCTGGCCACCGGCCTCTCCCGGGACCGCTGGCTCGGGAGCCACGTCGCCGTCGCCCTGGCCGGCGGCACGGCGCTGCTGGTCCTCGCCGGGCTGGGCTTCGGCCTCGCGGGCGCGGCGTCGGCGGGGGACGGGGGCCTGGTCCTCGACCTGGTCGGAGCGGCCGCCGCGTACGCCCCCGCCCTGTGGGTGACCGTCGGCGTGGCCGTCCTGCTCTTCGGCTGGTTCCCGCGTGCGGTGGCGCTGGCCTGGATCGTGCCCGTGTACGCGTTCCTCGTCGGGTACCTGGGGCCGATCCTCCAGCTCCCGGACTGGACGAGGAACCTGTCGCCCTTCGGTCATGTGCCCCGACTCCCGGCCGCCGGGATGAACGGGACCCCCCTGCTCGTCCTGACCGCCGTCGCCGCCGGGCTGATCCTGCTGGGCCTGACGGGCTTCCGCCGCCGGGACCTGGAGACCAAATGACCTAGGAACCTGTGAGCGGTGCGTTCGGAAAGGGCTGAAACGGCGTTTTGTGACCCTCGCTCGGGCGGAACCGGACTTTCCGTCCGTTCGCGCCGGAGGGAGGCGCTCCGGTGTCCTCCAGCAAGGGTGCCGGGACGCGGCACGAGTGCGAGTTCGACATGAAGGAGACGTACACGGTCTGCCGGCGGCCGGAGGTCTGCAACGCGAGCACCGGGACCCTCGTGCGGGTCAATACACCCAGCACCCTTCGTGCAGAGCTTTCTGTCCTGGCAGTGCCGCGCCGCGCTACCGAACGCTCCTGCCAGGACAGGACGCTCTTCGAGGTTCCATCACCATCCCGTCCACAGCAGGTGGTTGATCAGCAGAGCCGGGATCGCCGACGCGGCCAGCCACCACCGCACACCCCGGCGGGGGAGCAGCGCCGTCGCCGGCAGCAGCCACAGCAGGAACGGCTGCCAGATGCGCTCGGTCTCCGCCTTGCTCATGCCGGAGAGGTCCGCGGCCAGCAGCGCCGCCAGCGCCGCCAGGACGAGCAGCGCGAGCCTCGCTTCCGGGGAGGCCGCCGCGGAGCCGCCCCGCAGCGCCCGTACGGCACCGGGCACGGCCATCGCGCTCCGGCGCAGCCCGGCCACGGCGGCGAGGCCGGTCGCGAGGGTCGCGCAGGCGAGGTTGGCCCAGACCCAGTAGCCGTACGGGCGGACGCCGCCCGCGCCCTGGTAGTAGCGCTCGACCAGCAGGTGGTAGGCGGTCCACCAGTTGAACCCGGCGAGGGTGAAGGCCACCGGGACCACGAGGGCGCCGAGCAGGAACCACGGCACCGGGCGGGCGGTCCGGGCGAGCACCAGCACGGCCAGCAGGACGGCCGCCATCAGCCCCAGCCCGTAACTGAGGTAGCAGGTCCACCCGAACAGCAGACCTCCACCGGCCGCCGCCACGGCCGGGAAGCGGACCCGGCGGGTGGCGGCCAGCGCGAGCAGCGCCACCGACCAGGCGGCCACCGCCGTGAAGTAGCCGTCGGCGGAGACGCCCGCCCAGACGGCGGCCGGGGCGAGGACGAGGAAGGGCGCGGCGCGCCGGGCCAGACGCTCCTCGGCCAGCACGCGCACGGTGACCAGGGCGGCCAGCACCCCCGAACCGCCCACCACGACGCAGAAGACGGCCGCCCAGGCGCCGCCACCGAGACCGACGCGGTCCAGCCAGACGAAGGTCAGCGTCGCGCCCGGCGGGTGCCCGGCGATGTGCGCGGGCCAGTTGCCGGGCTCGCCGATCACGATGTGGTTCGTGAAGTCGCGCAGGGTGGCGGGAATGTCCTCGAAGCGGTCGATGACCCGCAAGTACTCGTGCTTCGTGGTGAGCCGCTTCGCGACGCCCCGGTGCCAGCCGTCGATCAGCGCCAGCGAGAAGACCCAGGCCGTCGACCCGGCCCAAGCCGCCGCCAGCAGCCCGCGCCAGGGCAGCCGGGCGGCGAGCGCCGGACCGTGGACGACCACCAGGACCGCCATGACCAGGGCGGCCGGAGTGCCGGGCCCCAGGTGCGGGTCCCAGGAAGCCAGCAGCGGCGGCCACTGGGCGCGCAGACTCCCGTCCCGGTTCTGGATGACCTGGCCGACGACCACCGCGGCCGTGACCAGCAGCACGCCCGCGGCGGCGGCGACCAGGTCGGCCCGCCCCGCGCGCCGGGCGCGGCCGTGGTCGTGGTCCGGCGGCGCGGGCGGGCCGTGCCCCGTGCCGCCGACGGTGTTCGTGGGGGTGGCGTCCTCGGTCTTCACGCTGGCACGCTATGCACACCGGGCGCCGATCGGGTGGTACGGCAGGGCCGCGTCACCGATCCGTCAGATTCACCCGTTCGGCGGCGACGGCCGTTGCGGCGACGCCCGGTACACCACGCCCTGCCGCCACGACGTCAGAATTCCGTCAGGAGTCGCGTCCGCCCGTCGACGCCGATCCCCGCCTAGCGTCGGCCCCATGCCCGTACGCCGTCGCATCCGCTCCCTCCCCGACTCCCTCCGCGCCCTGCGCACCCCTGCCGACCCTGCCTTCTGGCGCAGCCCCGTGCGCGGAGCGCGCTTCACCGCCGTGCTCGGCGTCGTCCTGCTCGCCGGACTCACCCTCCTGTTCGTCACGGGCCTGCTCTCGTACGCGGCCTACAACCCCGACCTGAACCGGGTCAACGACAAGACCCCGGGCAAGGGGTGGCTCGGTTTCTACCTGTTCTCCTGGCCGACCGGCCCGCACTGGCTCTACCGGCTGACCCAGGGCCTGCACGTCACCGTCGGCATCGTGCTCGTGCCCGTCCTGCTCGCCAAGCTCTGGTCGGTGGTCCCCCGGCTCTTCGCGCTGCCGCCCGCCCGTTCCGTGGGCCACGCCCTGGAACGGATCTCGCTGCTCCTGCTCGTGGGCGGGGCGCTGTTCCAGTTCGTCACCGGACTGCTCAACATCCAGCTGGACTACCTCTTCCCCGGGTCCTTCTACACCCTGCACTTCTACGGGGCCTGGGTCTTCCTCGCCGGGTTCATCACCCATGTGGCGCTCAAGACGCCGCAGGCCGTACGGGTGTTGCGGGGCGGCATCCCGCGCGGCGGACCGGACACCCTCGCCGCCCCGGACCCGCTGCCCGCCACCCTGTCCCGGCGCGGCGCGCTGGCCCTCGTGGGGGCCGGGTCGCTCCTCCTGCTGGTCACCTCGGCCGGCCGCAGCTTCGACGGGCCGCTGCGCCGCATCGCGCTCCTCACCCCGCGCGGCGGCACCGACCCGGGGCCGGGGCCGAACGCCTTCCAGGTCAACAAGACCGCCGACGCCCTGCGGATCAGGCCCGCCGAGACCGGTGAGAGCTGGCGGCTGACGGTGCGGGGGCCGGCCGGGGAGTTCCGTCTCTCCCGGGCCGAACTGCTGGCCATGGAACAGCACGGCGCCGCGCTCCCGATCGCCTGCGTGGAGGGCTGGTCGACCTCGGACCAGCGGTGGCGCGGAGTGCGGCTCTCCGATCTGGCGGCGCTCGCCGGATACCCGGACCGGCCGCCGGGCGTGTTCGTCGAGTCGCTCCAGCGCAGCGGCTCGTTCCGCAAGGCCGCGCTCCGCGACAACCAGGTCCGCGACGGCCGCTCGCTGCTCGCGCTGGAGGTGAACGGCGCGCCCCTGTCGGCCGACCACGGCTACCCGGCCAGGATCATCGTCCCCGCCGCGCCCGGGGTGCTGAACACCAAGTGGGTCGAGACCCTGACGTTCGGAGAGCTGTGATGTCCACCCGAGCCGTACCGCCCGCGCCGGCCGCCCGCCGCTCGCGTTTCTCGCCGCGCCGCCTGTACGGCGAGGGCCCGTTCCACCTCCTGCTGCTCGCCGCCACGTTCGCTCTGGCCGGCTACGCGGGCGTACGGCTGCTGGACGGGGACACCGTCGGCGTGCTGCTCTGGTTCGCCGGGTCGGCCGTCCTGCACGACCTGGTGCTGCTGCCGGTGTACGCGGGGGCCGACCGGGCGCTGCGCGCCGCGCTCGGCCCCCGGCAGGCCCTGGTGAACTTCGTCCGGGTGCCGGCGTTCCTCTCCGGGCTGCTCCTGCTGATCTGGTTCCCGTTGATCGCCCGGCGCACCGAACGGCGGTACGAGGCCGCCGCCGGTACCTCCCCGGACGTCTACTTCGGCAACTGGCTGCTGATCACCGGCGTGCTGTTCGCGCTCTCCGCGCTCTGGCTGCTGGTCCGGGCGCTCCGCTCCCGTACGGGCCGGCGCAGCGAGACGAAGGTCCGCCCCTCCGCGCCCCACTGATCGGCCGTGAGCCAGCCGCCCGCGCGGGCGTGCCGCAGCAGGGCCGGCGTCCCGATCCGCGCCCAGGGGAACGGCTCGGTGCCGCGCACGGCGGCGGGGGCGGTCCTCCCGTCCGTTCCGATCCGGCCGTCGTCGAGCCGGACCCGGACCCGTTCGTCCACGTCGACGGGGGCCGTCTCGGCGATCAGCAGCCCGCCGACGCCGAGCAGATCGGCCGCCCGGCCCAGCAGGGCGGCCGGGTCGCCCCCGATGCCGATGTTGCCGTCGAGGAGCAGGAGGGTGCCCCAACGGCCCTCCCCGGGCAGCGGGTCGAACACGCTGCGCAGCAGAGCGGCGCCGCCGAGCCCGCGCGTACGGGCCACGGCCGCCTCGCTGACGTCGATGCCCAGCGCCCGGTGTCCGAGCGAGGCCAGCTCAGCCACCAGCCGCCCCGGCCCGCAGCCGATGTCCAGCACCGGCCCCTCGCACCGGTGCAGCGCGGACAGGTCGGCGGAGCCCGCGTCGGAGCACCAGCGCTCCACGTCCAGCGGCAGCAGCCAGCCGTCGCTGCGGCGCAGGAACAGCGGACCACGGCCGGTGCGGAGGGCGTTGGCGTACGGGTCGGCTTCCCACGGAGCGGCGCGGACCGGCGGGGCTCCGGGCGCATCCGCTCCGCCGGCGGCCGCTTCGTGGACATCCGCTCCGCCGGCGGCCGCCGCGCGGGCCTCCGGGGACCCGGCGTGGTCGGCCGGGGCCGGTGTGGCGAGCCCGGACGAGGGCACGGTCGTACTCATCGCACCCCCGCCCCGGTCAGCCGGCCGAGCGCCGCGGCGAACCGGCCGCCCGGCGCGGCCGACGCGACCCGGCGGGCGTCGGCAGCGGTGTCCACGTCGACCAGTACCGGAAGATCGCGCACGGCGAGCCCCGCCTCCACCAGCCTGCGCCGCTGCACCGCACCCGTTTCCGGGACGGACATCGGCACCCCGCGCAGCAGCGCCGGATCGGGATCCGCCAGACCGAGCGCCCAGAAGCCGCCGTCCTCGGCCGGACCGAACCAGGCCCCCACCCCGTCCCAGGCGTCCGGGCCGAGAGCGGGAGCGAGCAGCGCGGCCGTGATCTGCGGGGTGTCCATGCCGACCAGGAGGGCCGGCCCCGTACACCCGCCGAAGGCCGCGGCGAGACGTTCGTCGAGACCGCCCGCGCTCTGCGGCACCACCTCGAAGCCCGGGGGCACCCAGGGGCCCGGGAGCCCGTCGAGGACCAGCACGCGCCGCCGTGCGGGGAGCGCGAGCACGGCGGCCAGGGTGTCCGCGAGCGCCGCGGCGGCGAGCTCGGCGGCCTCGGCGGGGGAGAAGGGCGGGCAGAGCCGGGTCTTGACCCGCCCCGCCACCGGCTCCTTCGCGATGACCAGCAACTCGGTGGGCCCGGACGCGCCCGTCGAGCGGCCCTTGGCCGGCGCGCTCATCGGACCGCCCCCGTCTCCGTGCGTGCGACCCGTCCGGAGGCGCGGTCCGCCGGTGGTTCCCGCAGCACGCCGCGCATGTCGCGCACCGCGTGCCAGGTCCCGCGCCAGGTGCCGGTCACCTTCGACTTCCCGGTGCGCGGCCGGTAGGGGACGTCGCTCTCGGCGACCCGCAGGCCGGCGTCGGAGGCCCGGACCACCATCTGGAGCGGATAGCCGCTGCGCCGGTCGGTGAGGTCCAGGGCGAGCAGATCGCTCCGGCGGGCCGCCCGCAGCGGGCCGAGGTCGTGCAGGCGCAGACCGGTGCGACGGCGCAGCATCCGGGCCAGCGCCAGATTGCCGGCGCGCGCGTGCGGTGGCCACGCGCCCCGGCCCTCGGGGCGGCGGCGGCCGAGCAGCAGATCGCACTCGCCGTCCGCGATCCGCCGCACGAAGCCGGTCAGCAGGGCGGGGTCCAGCGAGCCGTCGCAGTCGCAGAAGCAGACGAACTCGGCCTCGGAGGCGAGCAGTCCGGCGTGGCAGGCCGCGCCGAACCCGCGTCGTTCCTCCGTGACGACGTGCGCGCCGAGGGAACGGGCGAGCTCGGCCGAACCGTCGGTCGAGCCGTTGTCGACGACGATCGCGCGCCAGCCGTCGGGGATGCGGTCGAGCACCCAGGGGAGCGCGGCCGCCTCGTCGAGGCAGGGCAGCACGATGTCGGCCGCGGGGAGGCCGGTGTGCGGGGCGGGCGGAGTCGGAAGAGCGGCAGAAGAATCGGTCACCCGCCTCACCCTACGGAGACAAGTCCGGCATTCTGGGCATCAGGTTCTTACGAAACATGGACATCGGCCGGATGGGGGCGGTCGGCTCCGGGCGTTCCGGGGCGGAGGTGCCACAGTGGAGGCCATGGAGAACACCCCGCCCGTCCGGCCTCCGGAGCCCGTTCCGCGGGGTGCGCGCGGCCGGGTCCTCGTCGTGGACGACGACCCGACCGTCGCCGAGGTCGTCGTCGGCTATCTGCACCGCGCCGGCTACACCGTCGAGCAGGCCGGCGACGGGCCCACCGCGCTCGCGCGGTTCGCGGCACGCCGGCCCGACCTCGTCGTCCTGGACCTGATGCTCCCGGCCATGGACGGGTTCGAGGTCTGCCGCCGGATGCGCGAGCACGCGCCGGTCCCCGTCATCATGCTCACCGCCCGCGGTGACGAGGAGGACCGCGTCCTCGGGCTGGAGACCGGCGCCGACGACTACGTCACCAAGCCCTTCAGCCCGCGCGAACTGGTCCTGCGCGTCGACTCCGTGCTGCGCCGCGCCCGGGCCGCCGTACCGCCGTACGGGGCCGCCCCGCTGTCCGGGGGCGGGCTGAGCCTCGACCCGGCGGCCCGGCAGGCCTACCGCGACGGGTGTGGACTGGCGTTGACGCTGCGGGAGTTCGACCTGCTCGCCTTCCTCCTCCGGCACCCGGGGAAGGTGTTCGGGCGGGAGGAGCTGATGCGGGAGGTGTGGGGGTGGGACTTCGGCGACCTCTCGACGGTCACCGTCCACATCCGCAGACTGCGCGGCAAGGTCGAGACGGATCCGGCCCGCCCCCGGCTGATCCGCACCGTGTGGGGTGTGGGGTACCGCCTGGACACCGAAGCGCACCGCCTGGATAGGGAAGCGCACCGTACGGACGCCGAAGCGCACCGTACGGACGAGAACGCGACCACCGCCCCCGCACCGCCGGCCGGGGGCCGTCCGCGGTGAACGACGTCCTGCTCATCGCGCTCTTCGCCTTTCTGGGAGCGGCGGCCGCCGGGCTCCTCGGCGCGGGCGTCCTGCGTCTCCTGCGGCACCGTTCGCTGGTGGTCTCGGTGAGCGTCGTCGCCGGGGTCGCCGTCACGGCGATGCTCGCCGGGACGCTGACGGTCGCCTGGGCGATGTTCCTCTCGTCCCACGATCTCTACGTCGTCACGACCGTCGTCGCCATGGCCGCCCTGGTCTCCCTGGCCACCGCCGTCCTGCTGGGCCGCTGGATGGCCGCCCACAGCCGTGAACTGACGCTGGCCACGCGGTCGTTCGGCGACGGCGGCACCTTCTCCGCGCCCGCCGGGCAGCCCACCGCCGAGCTGGCCGAACTCGCCCGGGAACTGGCCGCCACCAGTGCCAAACTGGACAGCTCGCGGGAGCGGGAACGCGCTCTGGAGGCCTCGCGGCGCGAACTCGTCGCGTGGATCTCGCACGATCTGCGCACCCCGCTCGCCGGGCTGCGGGCGATGGCCGAGGCGCTGGAGGACGGCATGGCCGCCGACACCGGGCGCTATCTGCGGCAGATAAGGACCGAGGTCGAGCGGATGAACGGCATGGTCGGCGACCTCTTCGAACTCTCCCGGATCCAGGCCGGTTCGCTCACCCTGACGACGGCCCGGATCTCCCTCTACGACCTGGTCGGCGATGCGCTGGCCGGTGTCGATCCGCTGGCCCGGGAGCACGGGGTGCGGCTGATCGGCGACCGGATCGACGAGGTGCCGGTGGAGGTCGACGGCAAGGAGATGAGCCGGGTCCTGGGCAATCTTCTGATCAACGCCATCCGCCGCACCCCGCCGGACGGCACCGTGGCCGTCGCCGCGCACCGCTCCGACGGCGGCGTCGTGCTGTCGGTGACCGACAGCTGCGGCGGCATCCCGGAGGACGACCTCCCCCGGGTCTTCGACACCGGCTGGCGCGGCAGCCACGCCCGCACCCCGCCGGCCGGGGCGGGCCTCGGGCTCGCCATCGTGCGCGGCATCGTCGAGGCGCACGCCGGGCGCGCCGAGGTGCGCAACGTGCAGGGCGGCTGCTGCTTCTCGGTCACCCTCCCGGCCGTGTGAGGGAGTCCCGGTCACGCACCCGGCCGTACGAGGTACGGGGGCGTCCCCGGTCACGCTCCCGACAGCGCGACGGTGCTCCCCGTCACGCTCCCGACAGCGTGACGGCGCTCTCCTCCCGGCGGCCACCCGCACCGCGCAGCGGGGCCGCCGCGAAGTCCCGCATCCCCCCGGCGAACGGGACCCGGGGCCGCCAGCCCAACTCCTCGCGCAGCGCCCGCGAGTCCGCCGTGACATGGCGTACGTCCCCGAGGCGGTACTCCCCGGTCACCACCGGGTCCGGCCCGCCGTACGCGCCGGCCAGGGCTGCGGCCATCTCCCCGATGGTGTGCGGATCGCCGCTGCCCGTGTTGTACGCGGCGAAGGACGCGGGCCGCCGCTCCCGTACCGCCTCCAGGGCCACGACGTTCGCCGCCGCCACATCGTGGACGTGGACGAAGTCGCGCCGCTGGCCCCCGTCCTCGTAGACGCGGGGCGCCTCACCGCGCGCCAGGGCCGAGCGGAAGAACGAGGCGACACCGGCGTACGGGGTGTCGCGCGGCATCCCCGGCCCGTACACGTTGTGGTAGCGCAGCGACACCGCCCGGCCGCCCGTCGCCCGAGCCCACGCGGCGGCCAGGTGTTCCTGGGCCAGCTTGGTCGACGCGTACACGTTCCGCGGGTCCGCGGGAGCGTCCTCGGCCACCAGGCCGGGCGTCAGTTCCGCCCCGCAGTCCGGGCAGCGCGGCTCGAAGTCGCCCGCCCGCAGATCGGCCTCCGCGCGCGGCCCGGGGCGGACCGTGCCGTGCCGGGGGCAGGCGTAGCGCCCCTCGCCGTAGACCACCATCGACCCGGCCAGCACCAGGTCCCGGACCCCGGCCGCGGCCATCTCCGCCAGCAGCACCGCCGTACCGAGGTCGTTGCACCCCACGTACAGCGGGGCGTCCGCGAAGTCCTTGCCCAGGCCGACCATGGCCGCCTGGTGGCACACGGCGTCCACGCCGGCCAGCGCGTCCGCCACCGCCTCCCGGTCCCGGACGTCCCCGACGACGACCCGGTCGCCCGGCAGCTCCGGCGGCGTGCCGCCGGGGTGGGCCGAGGGCAGCAGGGCGTCCAGCACCACGCTCTCGTGCCCGGCCGCGGCGAGTGCGGCGACGACATGTGATCCGATGAACCCGGCTCCGCCGGTGACCAGTACGCGCATGACCGCCACGCTAGGGCCCGGCGACCCGCGGTGCCGGGCGCGGCGCGCACACGTCACGGGTCCGTAAGGACGTGTCCGGGGGGCCGGTCACCGCACGCGCTGTCCGGGGGCCGGACTTCAACCGGGCGGGCGGCGAGCCGCCGGCCCCGCAGCCGGACGAAGGCGCCGGACCGCATCCCCTCGGCTGGGGCGACGCGACGGCGGTGGGCTGATCAGGGTGGCCGGACCGCCCGGCCGCCGCGCGGTCACCGGTCGCCGGCCGGCAGGATCTCCACGCCGAGCGCCCCGAGCTGTTCGAGGACCGTGGCGTGGGCGTGGGCGTCGGTGATCAGCCCGCTGACCTTCTCCCAGGGCAGGACGCGGAACCGGGACGCCGTGCCGATCTTCTCGGCGGAGGCCAGGACGTAGGTCTCCGCCGCCCGCGTGGACAGGGCGCGCTTCATCGCCGCCTCCTCGGCGTCCGCGGTGGTCAGCCCCACCTCCGGGTGTACGCCGGTGACGCCGAGCAGGCAGAGGTCGGCGGAGACGTTCTGGGCCGCTTCGACGGCGGCGGCTCCGAAGGCGACCGCGGAGTGCTTGAAGATCCGGCCGCCGAGCAGGAACAGCTCCGCCCGCGGGTGGTCGAGCAGCGCCGCGACGATCGTCGGGCTGTGTGTGATCACGGTGCAGGCGAGGTCCCGCGGCAGCGCGCGGGCGACGGCGAGGGCGGTGGTGCCGCCGTCGAGGATCACCGAACCGCCCGGCCGTACCAGACCGGCGGCCACCGCCGCGACCTTCCGCTTGCCGTCCGGGGCGACGGTCCGCCGTGCCGCGTAGTCGGCCACCGCGGGCGACGCGGGCAGGGCGCCGCCGTAGACCCGTTGGCACAGGCCGTCGCCGGCGAGGTCGCGCAGGTCGCGCCGCACGCTGTCCTCGGAGATTCCCAGCTCGGCGGCGACGTCCTTGGCGACGACCTTGCCTTCGCGGGCGAGGAGGCCGAGCAGATGGTCGCGCCGTTCAGCAGCCAGCATGCGCACTCCCTCCTGTTCTTGCACGTTTCTGCCGGTAGTGTAGCCGCCCATGACCGACCGAGATTCCTCACCGCCTTCCGCGGGGGGCCGTGCGACCGGCCGCCCCGGCATCGATGCCCCCGACCACCGGGGCCGTACGGGCCTCGACCGGGCCGGACGCGGCCTGGACCGCAATCGCGACGTCGTGATCCGCGACGTCGAACTCACCTCGCGGGGCTGGCACGTCCTGCGGCGCACCACCTTCGACCGCCGCCGCCGCGACGGCCGTTGGGAGGCCCAGGAGCGTGAGACGTACGACCGGGGCGACGGCGCCGTCGTCCTGCCCTACGACGCCGCGCGCGGCCGAGTGCTGCTCACCCGGCAGTTCCGCTACCCCGCCTACGTCAACGACCACCCCGACGGCATGCTCGTCGAAGCGGCCGCGGGGCTGCTCGACGCGGACGACCCGCCCGCCGCCGTCCGGCGCGAGAGCGCCGAGGAGCTCGGTGTCGCCCTCGGCCCGCTCACCCGCGTCCTCGCGGCCTACATGAGCCCCGGTTCCGTCACCGAACGTCTTCACTTCTTCGCCGCCCCCTACACCCCGGCCGACCGGACCGGGCCCGGCGGCGGTCTGGAGGAGGACGGCGAGGACATCGAAGTCCTGGAGCTGCCCTTCGAGGCGGCCCTCGCCATGACCCGCGACGGGCGCATCGTCGACGGCAAGACCATTTTGCTGCTGCAATGGGCTGCTCTGGACGGGCCGTTCGCTCCGGCGGCGGACGACCGCTGAGGCCGCCGCCCTCCGCCGCGGACCGGTGGCACGCATTCGGCCGCACTCCGGCGACGGCCGGCCGTGGGCATGCGACGGCCGCGGTGGGGTGGCCGGGGTATGTCGTCCGTGAGGCGCCTGCGCCGCCTATTTTGAGCCAGAAGTGACTGTCCACCAGCGGTCTGTCGCCTCATGTGCCCTATCGACAAGGCGAGTTAGTGAGCTTAGGCTCACCTAAGTTGTGGTGGGCGGCCCCGTCGGCATGCCCGCCGTTCGAGCCCTTCCCCTCACGCCTGACAGGCGGCTTTCCCAGACGATGGGAGTGACATGTCACAGGTTCTTCCTGGCGACACACCACCGGTCCACGACCTCATCGGCATCGGCTTCGGCCCGTCCAATGTGGCCATGGCGATCGCGCTCAGCGAGCACAACAGCAAAGTCGGCAGGCAGGATTCGGTCACCGCCCACTTCTTCGAGCAGCAGTCGGGCTTCGGCTGGCACCGCGGCATGCTCATCGACGACGCCACCATGCAGGTGTCCTTCCTCAAGGACCTGGTGACGCTCCGCAACCCGGCCAGCGAATTCAGCTTCCTCTGCTATCTGCAGAGCAAGGGCCGCCTGGTCGACTTCATCAACCACAAGAACCTCTTCCCCCTGCGGGTGGAGTTCCACGACTACTTCGAATGGGCCGCGGCCAAGGTCGACGACCTGGTCTCCTACGACCACGAGGTCGTCGCCGTCACGCCGTACGTCCACGACGGAACCGTGGAACACCTGGACGTGACCGTCCGGTCCGGCGGGGTGCTCACGGTCCACCGGGCCCGCAACCTCGTCATCGGTACCGGCCTGCGCCCCCTCATGCCGGACGGCGTGCGGCGCGGCGACCGCGTCTGGCACAACTGCGACCTGCTGCGCAAGGTCGACGGACTGGAGAGCGCCTCGCCCCCGCCCTCCCGGTTCGTCGTCGTCGGCGCCGGCCAGAGCGCCGCCGAGAACGTCGCCTACCTCCACCGGCGGTTCCCCGGGGCCGAGGTCTGCGCGGTCTTCTCCCGATACGGCTACAGCCCCGCCGACGACAGCAGCTTCGCCAACCGGATCTTCGACCCCGACGCGGTCGACGACTACTTCGCCGCACCCGAGGAGGTCAAGAACCAGTTGATGGCCTACCACGGCAACACCAACTACTCCGTGGTGGACATCGACCTGATCGACGACCTCTACCGCCAGATGTACCGGGAGAAGGTGCTGGGCACCGAACGGCTGCGCTTCCTCAACGTGTCCCGGGTCACCGGCGTGGAGGAGAAGCCCGACGGCGTCCGCGCCACCGTCAGATCCCTGGTGACCGACGAGGAGTCGGAACTGGACGCCGACGTCGTGGTGTTCGCCACCGGCTACAGCCCCGCCGATCCGCTCGGCCTCCTCGGCGAGGTCGGCGGGCGCTGCCTGCGCGACGACGCGGGCCGGGTCCGCGTGGAGCGCGACTACCGGATCGCGACCGAACCCGGCCTGCGCTGCGGCATCTACCTCCAGGGCGGTACGGAGCACACCCACGGCATCACCACGTCGCTGCTCTCCAACACCGCGGTACGGGTCGGCGAGATCCTGGACTCGCTGCTCGACCGCCGGGTCAAGTCCACCTCCGACGAGTCCCGGCCGGTCGCCGGAGCGGCGCCCGGAGCGACGAGCGCCCGCTGACCCGCGGCGAGTTCGGCGCTCGGCCCGCCCGGCCGCCCGCGGGGCGGGCCGAGCGCAAGCGATCCGATCGTAGGGATATCGTTCCTCGACATGTTCACCACCGCAGTGGAGCGCCCCGCGCCAGGGGGGACGACGGACACCCGGCGACGGCGGGTCGTGGGGCTGGGCGTCCTCACGGTGACGCTGGTGGTCTCGGCGACGGTCTCGCTGGTCGTCGGGGCGCGCGCGTTGAGCCCCGGCGAGGTCTGGTACGGGTTGTTCGCGGATCCCGATCCCGACCAGAAGCTCACCGAGATCCGGCTCATCGTGCAGACCGTCCGCCTGCCCCGGACCGTCCTCGCGATCGTGGCGGGCCTGGCCCTCGGGGTCGGCGGGGCGCTGATCCAGGGGTACACGCGCAACCCCGTCGCCGACACCGGACTGCTGGGGGTGAACGCCGGGGCCTCCTTCGCGGTGGTGTCGGTCATCGCCCTGTTCGGGTTCACCGACCCGTTCCAGTACGTCTGGTTCGCCTTCCTGGGCGCGGGCGCCGCCGGTGTCGTCGTCTTCGGCCTGGCGAGCCTCGGCAGGGGCGCGGGCAACCCGCTGACCCTCGCCCTGGCCGGGCAGGGCGTCACCGTGTTCCTCGCCGCCATGACCACGGCGGTGGCGCTGTCCGACCAGAAGTCCCTGAACGCGCTGCGGTTCTGGAACGCCGGCTCCGTGGCCGGCGTCGGATTCGACGTCATCTGGCCGGTGACCGGATTCATGGCGGTCGGCCTGGTCCTGGCGCTGATCACGCTGCCCGCCCTCAATCTGCTCAACCTGGGCGACGACGTGGCGCGGGCGCTGGGGGTGAACCTCGCGGTGAGCCGCACGATCGGCATCGTCGCCGTCACCCTGCTGGCGGGGGCCGCCACGGCGGCCTGCGGCCCCATCGCCTTCCTCGGGCTGATGGTGGCCCACGTGGCCCGGTATCTGACCGGCCCCGACTACCGCTGGCTGGTGCCGTACGCGGGTCTGCTCGGATCCGGCGTCCTGCTGGTCTGCGACATCGTGGGCCGTCTGGTGGTGCGGCCCGGTGAGCTGGAATCGGGCATCGTGGTCGCCCTCCTCGGGGCGCCCTTCTTCGCGGCCCTGGTGTGGCGAGGGAAGTTCAGGAGCGCATGAACGGGACCGAAGTGGGAGCGTCGATGCCGCAGGGCGGAGTGAAAGCGTCGATGCCGCCGGGTGTGCGGCTCGGCCGGGTGTCGTTCGTCTGGCGGCCCTGGCTCGTCCTGGTCACGCTGGTGCTCGCGGCGGCGGTCTTCCTGGTCTTCTGCCTCTCCATCAGCATCGGGGACTTCCCCATCGGCCTCTCCCGGGTGATCGCCACCATCTTCGGCCGGGGCGAACAGGTCGACGTCTTCGTGGTCATGGACCTCCGGATGCCCCGGGCGCTGGCCGGCCTCGTGGTGGGGATCGCCCTGGGCGTGTCCGGGGCGATCACCCAGTCCGTGGCACGCAACCCGCTGGCCAGCCCGGACATCCTCGGGATCACCGCCGGGGCCGGCGCCGTCGCGGTGTTCCTGGTGACGGCGACGGGCGGGACCGCCGCCGCGGCGGCCGGCTCCGTCGGACTGCCCGCGGCGGCCCTCCTGGGCGGACTCGGCACGGGGCTGCTGGTGTACTTCCTCGCCTGGCGGCGCGGCGTCGACGGCTTCCGGCTGATCCTCATCGGCATCTCGGTGACCGTCATGATGCAGGCGGTCACGACCTGGCTGCTGGCCTCTGCCGACATACGGGACGTCGCGCGCGCCCAGGTGTGGCTGGTCGGCTCGCTGGACAACCGGACCTGGGACGAGGTGCGGGTGGCGTTCTGGTGCACGCTCGTCCTGCTGGGAGTCGTGGCCGTGGTGGCCTTCCCGTTCAAGCCGATGCACCTCGGCGACGACGTCGCCGCCGGGCTCGGCGTACGGTTCCGCCGGGTACGGGCCGTCCTGCTGCTCTGCGCGGTCCTGCTGGCGGCCGTGGGGGTGAGCGCGGCGGGGCCGGTCCCGTTCGTCGCGCTGGTGGCGCCCCAGGTGGCGATGCGGCTGACCGGGTGGCCGACGCCGCCGGTCATCGCCTCCGGCCTGGTGGGCGCGCTGCTGCTGATCGGCTCGGACCTGGTGGCCCGAGCGGCCCTGCCGATCGGTCTGCCGGTCGGCGTGGTCACCGCTCTGATCGGCGGCCCCTTCCTGGTGTACCTGCTGATACGGGCGAACCTCCGCTAAGGGCTTTCCCGCCATCCCTGGTGGATCAGCGTGCGGCACCCGATGCGGTGCATCGCCAGGCGGAGGGACGTCCGCATACTGGATGTATGGGGATGCTCCGACAACGCGGCGAGGTGCCGTAGCTGTCGTCGCGCGCCCGCCAGGGATGACGGGACAGCCCTTGGATGGCAGAAGTAGGCGAACCTCGACAAGGGGGGCTTGTGGCCGCTCAGTTCACCGCCCGGACCGATGCCGGCGTCGGGGAGGTCCCGCGGCTGGCCGCCCGGGGCATCACCGTCGGCTACGGCGACCGGCCGGTCATCGACCAGCTCGACGTCGCCATTCCACCCGGGGTGATCACGACGATCATCGGCCCCAACGGCTGTGGGAAGTCCACCCTGTTGCGGACCCTGACCCGGCTGCTCAAGCCGGCCGGCGGCACCGTCGTGCTGGACGGCGAGGACATCGGCAGGCTCCGGACCAGGGACGTCGCGAAGAAGCTCGGGCTGCTGCCGCAGGCGCCGGTCGCCCCGGACGGGCTGACCGTCGCCGACCTGGTCGCCCGCGGACGCCATCCGCACCAGAGCTGGCTGCGGCAGTGGTCGTCGGACGACGCCGACGTGGTGCGGCGCGCGCTGGCCATGACCGGGGTGGCGGACCTGGCCGACCGGTCCGTCGACTCGCTGTCCGGCGGACAGCGCCAGCGCGTATGGATATCGATGACCCTGGCCCAGGGCACCGATCTGCTGCTGCTCGACGAGCCGACCACCTATCTGGACCTGGCCCACGCCATCGACGTACTCGACCTGGTCGACGACCTCCACGAGTCGGGCCGCACCGTGGTCATGGTGCTGCACGACCTCAATCTGGCGACGCGCTACAGCGACAACCTCGTCGTCATGCGGGAGGGCGCCGTCCTGGCGCAGGGGCACCCCCGGGACGTGATCACCGCCGAGCTGCTGCACGAGGCGTTCGGGCTGCGGGCCATGGTGATCGACGACCCGGTGGGCGACCGGCCGCTCATCGTGCCGATCGGCCGGGCGCACGTCCGGCCGCCCCAGGCGGCGTCCGACCGGCCGACGACTCCCGAGGGGCGGCTCAACCCGTCCTGACCAGTGGAAAGTTCCCGGGTAAGGCTAGGCTGGCCTCAGGTGTCACGGTACAGTCTGGCTGCCCTCGTACCGGGGCGCAGTGGACAGCGCGAAAGCAAGGGATTCCGGATGCCTCTCCAACGAACGACGTCTCTGAAGCCGTGGCGGCGGCTGGCCGCCGCGGTGTCCGCGGCCGCCCTCGGCGTCGGTCTCCTCGCGGGATGCGGCAACGACGCGGCGGACGAGAAGAACGACGGCGCCCCGGCGGCGGGCGGCGGAGCGTTCCCGGTCACCGTGGAGCACGCGTTCGGATCCACCGAGGTCACCAAGGCCCCCGAGCGGGTGGTCACCGTCGGCTACACCGACGACCAGGCCGTCCTGGCGTTCGGCGTCAAGCCGGTCGGCATGGTCGACCAGTACCCGAACCCGGCGGGCCGGACGCCCGACATCAACACGCAGTGGCCCTGGGTGAAGGACCAGTGGGGCGACACCCGTCCCGAGGTCGTCATGAAGAACGGCGACGCGGGCCCCAACTTCGAGAAGATCGCCTCCCTGCGCCCCGACCTGATCATCGCGGTCTACTCCGAGGTCGACGAGGCGGCCTACGAGAAGCTCTCCAAGATCGCCCCGACCGTGGGCCGCACCAAGGGCGAGAAGGAGCTCTTCAGCGCCCCGTGGCAGGACAACGCGGTGCACATCGCCAAGGCGCTCGGCAAGGAGAAGGAGGGCGCCGCACTGGTGAAGGAGATCCAGGGGAAGCTGGACACCGCGAAGAAGGCCCACCCCGAGTTCGGCGGAAAGAAGGCCGTCGCGCTGTCCTGGTACAAGGACTCGATCTCGGCCTTCACCTCCACCGACGTGCGCGGACGGCTCGTCACCGGCACCGGGTTCACCTACCAGACCGAGATCGACAAGATCGCCGACGGCGGCTTCTCCACCGAACTCTCCCCCGAGCGCGTCGATCTGGTGGACGTCGACCAGATCTTCGTGATCAACGACAAGGCGGACACGGACGCGCTCAAGAAGTTCGAGCTGTTCACCAACCTCCCGGCCGTCAAGAACGGCAAGGTCTCCTACCTGCTGGACAGCGAGGGTCCGGCGGTCGGGGCGGCGATGTCCCAGGGCACCCTGCTCTCCCTGCCGTACGCGATCGACGAGCTCGTCGCGTCGGTCGAGTAGAGAGGCCGGTCAGCAGAGACGTCGGTCGGCAGTGACGCCGGGCAGTGGAAATATCTACCAAGCAGAGATGACGACCAAGCAGAGATGACGACCCACCTCCCCGTGCCCGGACGAGATCCGGTCTCCGTGTGACGGCCACCGGTACGTCCACCGCCGCCCCGGCGAACCTGCACACGGCGAGCGGGGGCGAGGCCGCCCGCTGGGTGGCCGGCCACTGTCGGCGGGCCCCGTGGCTGACGGTCTCCACCGTCCTCACCACGGTGGTCGGGGCCGCGCTCCAGGTGCTCCCGGTGCTGCTGCTCGGCCGGGTCGTCGACGGGGTGGTCGGTGGCGCATCGCGCTCGATACTCCTCACCGTCGGAGTCCTGATGGTGGCCGCCGCGCTGTTCGGCGCCGCGGCCACCGCGGCCTCCACGTTCCTGACCGGGAAGCTCGGGGCCGAACTGCTCGCGCGACTCCGCGAGGAAGCCGTCCGCGCCGTGCTGGGGATGCCCAGCGCCCGCGTCGAGGAGGTCGGCCGAGGGGACGTGCTGTCCCGCGTCGGCGACGACGTGGCCGTGATCTCCAAAGGGATCAGGACCGCCGTCCCCACCGTGTTCTCGGCGGGCGTCCTGGTCGGCATCGCGACGATCGGCATGTTCGGTCTCGACTGGCGGCTCGGCCTGGCCGGAGCCTGCGCCCTGCCCGCGTACGTGCTCGCGCTGCGCTGGTACCTGCCCCGCTCGGCGCCCCTCTACCGGAGGCAGCGGGTGGCCCAGGCCGACCGAGCCCAGGCGCTGATCAGCGGACTGAACGGCATCGACACGGTCCGGGCGTACCGCCTGGAGAACGCCGTACGCGACAGGGTCACCGGCGAGTCGTGGCGGGTGCGCGATCTCGGCGTGGAGGTGTTCCGCTTCTTCGGGCGGTTCGTCGGCCGGGAGAACCGGGCCGAGTTCATCGGACTCGTCCTCATCCTGCTCGCCGGATACGCCCTCCTGGAGGCGGACGCGGCCACCCTGGGCGAGGTGTCGGCCGCCCCGCTGATGTTCCACCGCCTGTTCACCCCGCTGGGCGCCATCATGTTCACCTTCGACGAGGCTCAGAAGTCCGGAGCGAGCCTGGCCCGCCTCGTCGGCGTGTTCCAGGAGCCGTCCGAGGAGCGGCTGGTGGGCGACGGATCCGTACCGCCCGCCGAGGCCGCGCCCTACCCGGTCACGGTGGAGGGACTGACCTTCACCTATCCCGGGGCCGAGGAACCGGTGCTGCGGGAGGTGTCCCTGTCCATCCCGGCCGGCGGTTCGCTCGCCCTGGTCGGGGCGACGGGCGCCGGAAAGTCGACCCTGGCCGCGCTCATCGCCGGCATCGGAAGACCGCAGGCCGGGTCCGTGCGCATCGGGACGCACGACCTCGCCGACACGGACGAGGCTGGGGCACGCGCCCTGGTGAGCATCCTGACCCAGGAGACCCACGTGTTCTCCGGTCCGCTCGCCGACGACCTGCGGCTCGCCGCGCCGGACGCGAGCGACGACGAGCTCAGGGCCGCGCTGCGCACGGTCGGCGCCGGAGGGTGGGCCGAACTCCTGCCCGGTGCTCTGGACGCCGTGGTCGGCGAGGGGGGCGAGCGCCTGGACGTCACCAAGGTCGCCCAGATCGCCCTGGCCCGGCTGGTGCTCAGCCGCTCTCCGGTGGTCGTGCTCGACGAGTCGACCGCGGAGGCGGGCAGCGAGGGCGCAGCCGAGCTGGAACGCGCCGTGCTGGCCGCCTGCTCCGGCCGGACCACGCTGTTCGTGGCCCACCGGCTGACCCAGGCGATGACCGCGGACCGGATCGCCGTGCTGTCGGCGGGACGTGTGGTGGAGGAGGGAACGCACGGCGAACTGGTCGCGCTGGGCGGTCAGTACGCCCGACTGTGGCGCGCGTGGCGAGAAGGCAGTTAGCTGTACTGACCCGCGGGTTCGTCGACACCGGCCGGACCGTCCGGCACCCCGGCCCGCGCGCCGGCACCGCCCGGACCCTGGTGCCGGACATCGGTGCCGCTTTCGGGGCCGGCGCCGGGTCCGCGGTCCGCGGGTACGGTCCTGTCAGTACCATCCGCGAACCGTCCGTCCACCCCGCGAACCCGGAAGCGAACGCCCGCCACCTTGATGAAGACCTCCGACACCACCCGGCCCCGCCCGGGGGCCGCCATCCTGCTGACGGCCCTGCGGCGCAACAAGGGCGCCATGATCGCGGGCACCGTGCTCATGAGCCTGTACCAGGCGGCGGAGACCGCGTTCCCCATCGCGCTCGGACTGATCGTCGAGCACACGATGCGGGACCGCGGCCTCGGATCGCTCGGCGTCTCGATCGGTTCGCTCGCCGTGATCATCACGACGGTCTCCCTGTCCTGGCGGTTCGGCATGCGCGTGCTGCAGAAGGCCAACACCACCGAGGCGCACCGCTGGCGGGTGCGGGTGGCCGCCTGCGGGCTCCAGCCGGTGGCCAGGGACGTGGACCTCAAGTCCGGCGAGATCCTGACCATCGCCACCGAGGACGCCGACCAGACCGCCGACATCATCGAGGTGGTGCCGCTGCTGATCAGCTCGCTCGTCGCGGTGGCCGTCGCGTCGGTCGCCCTGGCCCTCGCCGACCTCCGGCTCGGTCTGCTGGTGATCGTGGGGACCGTCGCGATCCTGTCGGTACTCGCCGTGATGTCCAAGCGGATCGGGGCAAGTACGCGGGAACAGCAGGCCAAGGTGGCCCGGGCGGGCGCCAAGGTCGCCGACCTGATCATCGGGCTGCGCCCGCTGCACGGGTTCGGCGGCAACCACGCCGCCTTCGGGGCCTACCGCGAGCTCAGCACGGACGCGAAGCGCCAGGCGATCACCGTCGCCCGCGTGAACGGCGCCTACGCGGGCACCGCGCTGGCCCTCAACGCGGTCCTCGCCGCGGCCGTCTCGCTGACGGCCGGCCTGCTGGCGTTCGAGGGCCGGATCACCATCGGCGAACTCGTCATGGCCGTGGGCCTCGCGCAGTTCATCATGGAACCGCTCAGGCTGTTCGCCGAGATGCCCAAGTACGTGATGATGGCCCGTGCTTCGGCCGAGCGCATGGCTCTGGTCCTCGCCGCGCGGCCGGTGTCGACACCGGGGACCGGGCACCCGGAGCCCGGCGGGAGCCTGGAGGTCGAGGGCGTACGCCACGGGACGCTCCAGGGGGTCACGTTCTCGGTGGCGGCCGGTGAGTTCGTGGCGATCGCCGCCTATCAGCCGCGAGCGGCGGCCGACCTCGCCTCCGTCCTCGCGGTGAACGCCGCTCCCCACACGTACGGGGGAGTGGTGCGCGTCGGCGGCCGGGAGATCGCCGACCTGTCGATCGAGGCCGTCCGCGAACACCTGCTGGTGAACCCGTACGACGGGGAGATCTTCGCCGGCACCCTCCGCACGAACATCGACCCGGCGGGCACCGGCCGGACGATCACGGAGGCCGTCGAGGCGTCCATGCTCACCGATGTCGTCGCTCTGTACCGGGAGGGGCTCGACCACGTGGTACGCGACCGGGGCGCGAACCTCTCGGGCGGCCAGCGCCAACGTCTCTCCCTGGCCCGCGCGTTGGCCGCCGACAGCGAGATGCTGGTCCTGCACGACCCCACGACGGCCGTCGACGCGGTCACCGAGCAGCTCATCGCGCGCAACGTCGCGAAGCTGCGCAGAGGCCGCACCACTCTGGTGATGACCAGCAGTCCGGCGCTCCTGGACGCCGCGGACCGGGTGCTCGTCCTGGACGGGGGCGTCGTCACCGCCGAGGGCACCCACCGCAACCTTCTCGCCGGCGACGAGGCCTACTGCCGGGCCGTGGCCAGGTGAACCCGGACGGCGGTCGGCGCCGCGGCTGCCCGGTCAGTCAGAGGACGCCGCGCGCAACATCCGGAGCTGTCCGATCTCCGCGACGTTCTTCATCAGCTCGGCGTTCACCCAGGCGGCCGTGTCCGCGACGGTGTGGTCCGGCCCCTGCCCCCAGGGAGACGGTGCGGCGGCGTCGAGAGCCGCGTCGTCAAGGCCGTCCAGCACCCCCAGCCACTGCTCCCGGAGCTCACGCAGCCGGCCGATGGCCCCCTCGGCGTCGCCCGGCCACGCGACGTCCTCCCGGTCCCGGGGCGTGCGGCCCAGGGAGTGCTCGACGGTCGTGCTCCACCACCAGTCGATGTGCCAGCTGAGCCAGCCGATCGTCGGCACCGGAACGGGGTCGGGCTCCGTCTCCGCCCCGTCCGGCATCCACCGCCCGTCGGCCCCCAGGTGCACCGTCCAGCACAACGGCGTCGGCCGCCAGAGGAAGTCCTCGGTGCCGAGCCGCTCCAGGTGGTACTCGAAGAGCGACCACGTCAGGTCGAACTGGCGGCGCAGAAGGTCACATCGCGAAGCGTTCACCGGGCGACCCTGGCACACCCGAACGCCCCCGACAACGCACTTTCCCGCGGTCCGGGGGCCACCGCCACCGCGCAGCCGGGAGGTGACATTCTGCCGAGTCTCCGGTCAGGATCCCCCATGCCGCGTACGAGTCGCGGGCCGGCCGCGGATTGCTATCCGGAGTGGTCATGTCTTACGGATACCGGTTCCGGGGCTTCTCGGGAAGTGGCTGCCGGCCTGCTGTCGCAGCGGCAGACCGCAGACCGCATCCCGGGCTCGCACGTGAGTACCGAGGCCCCGTCGACCTCTTCGAGGTCCCACCCGCCAGCCATGCGCGCGTTCGCTAGTACGCGGCGAGCCGTTCCATCAGGGCGGCGCTCCGCGCGAGCGTCTCCTGTTCGTCCTCGTCGAGTTCGAGGTCGATGGCCCGGGCGAGCCAGTCGGCACGGCGGTCGCGCTCCGCCTCCAGTGCCGCCCGCCCCACCTCGGAGAGGTCGACGAGGGACTTGCGGCCGTCCGTCGGGTGCGGCCGGCGGACGATGAGGCCCTGGTCCATGAGGAGTCCGACCGCGCGGGCCATCGACTGGGGGCGCACGCGCTGGTCCGCCGCGAGATCACTGGTGGTCATGGCGCCGTCCCGGTCGAGGACGCCCAGAACGGCGACCTGGCCGTGCGGGATCCGGTCCTCCTGCTTCACGCGCCGCGCGAGTTTGCCCATGGCGATGCGCAGGTCGGCGGCGGCGGTGGCGGGATCCGGGGTGGGCATAGGGCACTTTAACCCGCGATCGTCAGCGGGCTCCCGCAGGTGGCCTGCGAAGCGGAATTGGGCAGCACAGCTGAACAGCAAGGCTAAGCAGTCAGTCTGAACAGCACATCTGAACAGCATTGCTGTAGAGTTGCGTCGGCTGCGGCTCGCGCCGGCGTAGTCGCAAGAGTGCCGCGGCATGTGACTTCGGAAGGACCTCGCATGGCCCTCAAGGCAGTTGAGCCCACCGTCATCCAGTCCGTCACCGCCCGCCGGATCATCGACAGCCGGGGAAACCCCACCGTCGAGGCCGACGTCCGGCTCGCCGACGGCTCCCTCGGCCGTGCGGCGGTGCCCTCCGGCGCGTCCACGGGTGCCCGGGAGGCCGTGGAGCTGCGCGACGGGGACGCCGGGCAGTGGCACGGCAAGGGCGTCGATCGTGCGGTCGCCCACGTCAACGAGGAGATCGCCGCCGCGGTCGTGGGCCGTGACGCGGACGACCAGGCGGGTCTGGACGCCGCGCTCGTCGCGCTCGACGGCACGCCCGGCAAGTCGCGGCTCGGCGCGAACGCGATCCTCGGGGTCTCTCTCGCCGCCGCGAAGGCCGCGGCGGCGGCCCACCGCCAGCCGCTCTACCGCTATCTCGGCGGCGCCGACGCCCGCCTGCTCCCGCTGCCGATGATGAACATCATCAACGGTGGCGCGCACGCCGACAATCCGCTGGACTTCCAGGAGTTCATGATCGCGCCGGTGGGCGCGCAGACCTTCGCGGAAGCCGTCCGGATGGGCTCCGAGATCTTCCACACCCTGCGACGCGACCTGCTCGCCGCCGGACACGCCACCGGCGTCGGCGACGAAGGCGGCTTCGCACCCGCGCTGCGCACGGCGGAGGAGGCGCTCGACTTCGTCATGAGCGCCGTCGAGCGCACCGGTTACCGTCCCGGCGCGGACATCGGCCTGATCATGGACCCGGCCTCGTCGGAGTTCTTCCGCGACGGCGCGTACGTGTACGCGGGCGAGGGCGTGCGCCGCGTCGCCTCCGAACAGGTCGACTACCTGGTCAAGCTGATCGACGCGTACCCGATCGTCTCCATCGAGGACCCGATGGCCGAGGACGACCTGGACGGCTGGCGCGAGCTGACCGCCCGTGTCGGCGACCGCTGCCAGCTCACCGGTGACGACGTGTTCTGCACCGACGAGGCACAGGTGCGCGAGGGGATCCGTACCGGCGTCGGCAACTCGGTCCTGGTGAAGGTCAACCAGATCGGCACCCTGACCGAGGCCCTCGCCACGGTCGCCACCGCCCGTCGTGCGGGCTGGAGCGCCGTGATGTCCCACCGCTCCGGCGAGACGGAGGACACCACGATCGCGGACCTGGCCGTCGCTACGGGCTGCGGCCAGATCAAGACGGGCTCGCTGTCCCGTTCCGATCGCACGGCCAAGTACAACCAGCTCATCCGGATCGAGGAGGAGCTGGGCGCTTCGGCGCAGTACGCGGGCGGGGCGCTGCTGTCCCGCTCCCGCTAGCCGAACGGGGGAGGCCGGCTTCCGCCGGCGGCCCCTCCAGTGCGGAACGGGCGGCCTCTCCTGTGCTGAACGGGCGGCCTCCGGCGGACAGTTGCTTCCGCCGGAGGCCGCCCTCCGTTCGCGGAGGTCGGGTCCGGGCCGCCGGACACCGGACCGTCCCTCCGCTCCCGGGTCACCGGGTCCGGACCGAAGAGGCCCGGGTCAGGGGAAGTTGACGACGGTCGAGGGGACCGTCGACGTTCCCGAGGTGGGGGACCCGACGTTGTTGATGACGTGCTGGTACTGGCCGTTGCCGCCGAGCGAGACGACGAGCAGGTTGTGGAACTTCACGCCGGGTTTCACCGGGGCCTTGAAGCCGTGTTCCTGGATGATGGTCGGGTCGACGTTGTAGTAGCAGTAGCTGCCCATGCCCCAGCCCTCGTGCTGGTCGACCGAGTCGTCGACGCGGTAGGCGGCGTAGCCCTTCGTGTTCCCGTTCTGGATGGCGGCCTGGTTGGGTGCGTCGTAGGCCTTCTCGTTCTGGAAGAAGATCGTGCGGCCGCGCTCGCCGTACCACTCCACGTCGTACTTGTTGAAGTGCTCGACGAACAGGCCGGTGGCCAGGACGTCGTCGCCGTTGACGCGGACGCCGTAGTCGGCCCGGTTGGTCTCCCAGCCCCAGCCCTCGCCGTGGTCGGCCCGCCAGACCCAGGTGTGGTCGATGATCGTGTCGTCGCTGTTGACGACAATGCTCGTGGTCGCCTTGCCGGGGCCCGCGCCGCCGATCCGCACGAACACGTCCTGCAGCGACGTCGGGTTCGCCGAGTGGTCGGCGGACGCGCCCTGCGGTCCGACCTCCAGCAGCGTCGGCGAGTTGACGGGGCCCGCGTCGATGAGGAAGCCCGCGAGCTTCACCCCGTCGACATCGGCGACCTTCATCGCGGTGACGCCGTTGTCCGGGATGATCGTGGCCAGCCCGAGGCCGAGCACGACCGTGTTCGCCCGGTTCACGTTGATGGTCCGGTCGATGTGGTAGACGCCGGGCGTGAACAGCAGGTTCAGCCCCTGGGCGAGCGCGGCGTTGATCGTCGCGGCCGTGGCGCCCTGCTTGACGACGTAGAAGCGGTTCAGCGGGATGGACTCGCCCTGCTGGGTGCCGCCGTCCCAGGACACACCGCGCGCGTTGACGCGCTTGGCGGGGACAAAGACCTTGTACGCGTCGCCGTCGAGGTACAGGAACGGCTTCTCGCGCGAGATCGGGGTGGTGTCCAGGGTGGTGTACGGCGGATTCGGGTAGCTGGACGCGGGCGCGCCCTGCACACCGGAGAAGGTCATGTTCCAGACCGCGTTGGTCCAGCCGCCCACGGAGCTGTCGCGGGTGTACCACTGCTGCTGGGAGTAGGGTCCGACCTGGCCGTCGATCTTGCTGTCGGCGATGTAGCCGCCGCTGGCCCAGCCGTAGCCGTCGGGTGCGAGGTTGAGTCCGCCCTTGACGTGCATCCGGCGGAACGGGGCCGCCTGGGAGACCGCCCAGCGGTTGGTGCCGCTGACCGGGTTCAGGGTCAGGTTCTCCGCCGAACGCCAGAAGTTCTGCGTGGCGTTGCCGCCGAACCAGCCCGCGTCCACGGTCACGTCACCGTTGAACGTGGTGTCGTTCGGGTTCAGTCCGAGACCCGCGATCTGCGTGTAGAAGCCGATCTGCGCGTTGAGGTTGTTGTACGTGCCCGGCTTGAAGAGGAGCGCGTGCCGGCCGCTGCCGAACTGGGCCTCCTCCTGCTGCCGGAAGATCTCGTCCACCTTGCCCTGGATGTTCGGCGTGGACGGGTCGAAGACATGGACGTTGGGGCCGAGGTCGCCGCCGCCCGGGATCTCCGGTCCGCCGCCGCCGTCACGGGTGCCGAAGACCTTGAACTCCCAGAGTGAGTAGCCGTATCCGGTGGCCCGCTCGGTGCCGGTCAGACGCACGTAGCGGGCTTCGCCGGAGACGGAGAGGGTCTCGTTGCCGCCCGTGGAGGTGGTGGTGCTGTAGGCGGTCGTCCAGGTGGTGCCGTCGGACGAGAGCTCGATGCGGTAGCTCTTCGCGTGCGCGGCCTCCCAGGCGAGTTCGACCCGGCTGAGGGCGGCCGGGGAGCCGAGGTCGACCCGTAGCCACTGAGGGTCGGAGAACGCGCTGGACCAGCGCGTCCCGCCGTCCCCGTCGACGGCGTTGCCCGCGGCCGTGCCGCCGTTCTCCTGGCTCGACGCGGTGACCGCGCCGCCCTGCGAGAGCAGGACGGGAGCGGCCTGCGCCGGAGCCGTCTGCAGGGCCGCGAGCAGCGCCGCGACCAGCGTGGTGACCAGGGCGAGGGCCAGGGTGCGCCGGCGGTGGGATGCGGCCGCCGGGGGCCGCGAGGGTCTGACGAGGGCAACGGACATGTGTGCATCTCCTGAAAGGTCGGGCGGGTGAGCGGAGGACAGGTGCGGGCGCTCCCCACGAAGGGAGAGAGCGCTCTCTCGGTAGCCGAATGATTCTCCCGTGTTTCCGTCACGTCAAGAGTTGTGCACAGGGAAGCCGTGCCGGGCCGGTCGAGCGGCCCGATGTTTCATCTCCTGAAAGCGGCGGGGCAGTTGACCGGGCATCGGGGTGGGCGGCGTCCGGTGCCCGCCCCCGGTCCACCGAACCAACTGCGCCGGAAGTCTTGACGGTTCACCGGCTGCCCGCCACTCTCCCCAGGGCGGGGGAGCGCTCTCTCGGCTTCATCCCCTCACAGCACAAGGAGTTCACATGGAAGCCCGTGGAACGCCACGGTCGCGCGGCGCCCTGGCGGTCATGGCCGTCGTGGCCCTCCTGTTGACCCTCTCGGCGGCCGTGGCCCCGGAACGTGCCGCCGCCGCTGCCTCTCTCGTCTCCCAGGGCAAGCCGGCCACCGCCTCCAGCACCGAAGGCCCCTTCGGTGCGGCAGCCGCCGTGGACGGTGACCGCGCCACCCGCTGGTCCAGCGCCTTCGCCGACGACGAGTGGCTCCGCGTCGACCTGGGCGCGAGCACCTCGATCGGGCAGGTCGTCCTCGACTGGGAGGCCGCGTACGCCAAGGGCTACCGCCTCGAAGTCTCCGGCGACGGACAGCGGTGGACCACGATCCACTCCACCACGACGGGCGCCGGCGGCGTCGAGACGCTGACGGTCTCCGGAACCGGCCGCTACATCCGGATGCACGGCACCGAGCGCGCCACCCCCTGGGGCTACTCCCTCCACGAGTTCCAGGTCTACTCCACCGCCGGCGGCACCGACCCCGGCGACGAGGTCCTGCTCTCCTACGGCAGGGCCGGCTCCGCCTCGACCTCCCAGCACGACGGCACCTGCTGGGAGTGCTCCCCGGACAAGGCGTTCGACCGCGACCCCGCCAGCCGCTGGGCCACCAGCCCCGAGGGCGGCTGGACCGACCCGGGCTGGATCGCGGTCGACCTCGGCGCCCGCGCCGAGATCGGCCGGATCGTCCTCCAGTGGGACCCGGCCCACGCCAGGGCCTACCGGATCGAGGTCTCCGACAACGGGACCGACTGGACGACGATCCACGAGACCACGTCGGGCGCGGGCTTCAAGGAGACGCTCGACGTCAGCGGCACCGGCCGGCACGTACGCCTGTACGCCACCCAGCGCAGCGGCGCGTACGGCTACTCGCTCTGGGAGTTCCAGGTCTGGGGCACCGGTGGAGCGCCCGTCCCCGCACCGCCGCTGCCCGCGGACCCCACGTACGACCGGCTGGTCTTCAGCGACGAGTTCAACGGCCCCGCGGGTGCGACGCCCGACCCCGCGAAGTGGGTCCCGGAGACGGGCCCCGGCCCCAACAACGAGCTGGAGTACTACACCGAGAACAAGAACGCCGCCCAGGACGGCAACGGCAGCCTCGTCCTGGAGGCCCGCCGCGAACCGACGCCCGGCTCGGCCTGCCCGCCCGACCCGCTGAGCGGCAGCACGACGTGCCAGTACACCTCGGCGCGGCTCAACACCCACGGCACGTTCCAGTTCACCTACGGCCGGGTCGAGGCGCGCATCAAGGTCTCCGGCACGCAGGGGCTGTGGCCCGCGTTCTGGATGCTGGGCGCGGACTACTTCGACAAGGGGCGCCCGTGGCCCTACACCGGTGAGATCGACATCATGGAGCACGTCGGCAAGGAGCCGAACACGACGTACTCGACGCTGCACGCCCCCGCGTACCACGGCGCGGCCGGGTACGGAGCCCCCTACTCACTGCCCGGGGGCGCGGACTTCGCCGACGGCTTCCACACCTTCGCCGTGGACTGGAACAGCACGGGCATGACGTTCCGGGTCGACGGCCAGGTCACGCACACGGTCGACAAGGAGCGGCTGGAGCGCACCCGGGGGCCCTGGGTGTTCGACCACGACTTCTTCCTCATCCTCAACAACGCGGTCGGCGGCGACTGGCCCGGCCCGCCCGACGCCACCACGCGCCTCCCGCAGAAGATGAGCGTCGACTACATCAAGGTCTGGCAGTAGGGCATCGAGCGCCCGCGGCATCCGGGCGGTGGGGTCCTCCACCGCCCGGACGCCCCTTCGCGTGCTTCAGCGGGCCGTCGCGGACCCGGCGCCCCCGCGCGGCGCGTACAGGATCCAGAGCGGCCCGTCGGCGAGATCGACGCGCTGTCCGTCGGGGGTGCTGAACACGGTGTCGGCGTCGGCCGAGGGCCGTGCCCACCGGGCCTCGTACGCCCTGCCGTCGCGGAGGACGACCGCGCTGCCCGCTCCCACGGTCTCGGTGAACGGAGTGACGTTTCCGGACCGGTCGCCGAAGTCCGACGGCCGTACGGTCACGTCCTGGACGACGACCGTACCGGCCCCGAGCCGCTCGCCCTCGGCGGTGCCGGCCGGGGAGTCGTCCAGGGAGACGAGCCAGCGCTCGCGTTCGGCGGACCACGTGAACGTCACGGACGCGGACGGATAGCGAACCGTACGGCTGTCCTCCGGCTCGCCCCCGGGCGGCGGGGCGCCGACTTCGAGTCCCAGCTCCCCGACGGCGTTCGCACCGGAGGACTCGAACGGAATCCGCTCCGGCCGCAGATAGAGATTGTGCGGCGCGGCCCGGTCCGGACCCCGGAAGTACGCCCCCGGCGCCTGCGAGGGCGGCACGGGCTCCAGCGGCGCGCGGTCGATGACCGGCAGCAGCCTGCTCTGGGCCCCCGAGAAGGCCAGCGTCGGCCGGTCGAACTGCCTCAGCAGCTCCAGATCGGTCTCCCGGGCGCTGCGGACCGGGCCGATGACCGGCGGCAGATCGGAGGAGTAGACGGCGAGGATCCGGCTCAGCCCGGCCTCCACCTGCTCGACGTAGACGATGTCGGCCTGTTCGAGACCGGTGTGGGGGCGGGCGGGCGCCACGTTGTCGATCTTCACGGCGAGTACGTCGGCGGCCCCGCCCGTACCGGAGGGAGAGCTGCTGGGCGAGGGGGACGAACCGTCCCCGCCGGCGCATCCCGCGGTCACGGCCAGTACGAGCGCGCTGAACAGCGCTGCGATCGATGTCTTCACTCCGGCTGCGGACATGGTGAACGCCCTTCCGGGAACGCCGGCCGACGGTGTCGGCGGAGCGCCGTCGTGTCGCGGCCCCTCTTCCATCATCACGCGTCCCGTGCGTCGGTGGTTGCGACGGCCGGGCGGGCGTGGCGCCGGAACCCGGGCGGAGTGAGTGCTCACCCCGGCCGGCGAACAGGCCCGCGGCACCGGCGGCGCGTCACGCCGCACCGGGGGCCGATCGGCGGATGTCCTCCTCCACGGCGCGCTCGCCACGCCCCGGGGAGCGGACCGGTGACCCCCGCACCGGCGCCGCGAGACGCGCACGCCGCCTCACGCTCCCGTAGTGAGCTCCCCACGGCACACCGGGCACCGTTCCTTGCCGTCCCAGGCGTCCCACCCGAAGGACGCGGGCGAGAACGTCCGGTCCTTCAGCTCGCCGCGCACCGCCACCCGGTAGGCCCACACCCTGTCGAGGTAGGGATGGTAGGCGTCGTGGAAGGCCGGGGAGGTGTGGGTGGCGCCGGTGCCCACGACGCGCTGGACGGCGCGGAGCTGCTGGAACATCGCCTGTCCCGCGCCGGCCACGTCGGCGGAGGCGTCGATGAAGAACCGCTCGCGCACCTCGTGGACGGCCGCTTCGTCGAGTGCCGCACGGGCGGCCAGGTCCGGGTCGACGGCCGGATCCTGCGCCTGGGCTATGCCGCGCAGCCGGGTGTGGCACCTCCCCACGGCGGCGATGAACTCGATGTACACCGCGCGTCGCCGCTCCTCCGCCCCGCGGTCCTTCTCATGGCGTTGCCGCAGACGGTCGGCCAGCACGGTGCCCGATATGGCGATGAAACCGCCGCTCACCGTCGCGACGAGCGTGCCCCAGTCCATGCTTCTTCCCCCCGGAAACGATCACGGTCCCTACGGCCCCGAATCTATCCCCGCCGGAGCCCCGCCGCCCTGTTTCCGCGGAGCGAAGCGGACCGGGGCCCGGAAGCGGGCCTTCCGGGCCGCCCGGCGGAAGGTGGTGAGCACCGCGGGGCCCGCCAGCGTGACGCAGACGAAGTTCGTGACCGCGCGTCCGGTGTCCCAGCCCAGGGAGGTGGCGACGTCGAACGCCAGATAGCGCTGCCACTGTTCGGTGAAGGGAAGGCCGGGAAGGTAGGCGATGGAGCTGTTCGGGTCCACCGAGAACGGCCAGAAGGACAGGTTCAGCAGGAAGCCGAAGAGATATCCGGAGAGCGATCCGTAGACCGCGAGCATCATGACCTCCAGGCGTCCCGTGGCCCGGGGCAGCATGCCCGCGAGCATGCCGACGAAGGCGCAGCCGAACATCTGGTACGGCATCCACGGGCCGACCCCGCCGGTGATCAGCGCGGACGCGAACAGCGAGGTGCAGCCCAGGGTGAAGCCGAAGCCCGGACCGTACACGCGACCCGCCAGGACCAGGACGAAGAAGACCGTCTCGATGCCCGCCGTTCCCGCCCCGAGCGGGCGCAGCGCCGCGTTCACGGCGGAGAGCACCCCGAGCATCGCCAGCGCCTTGGAGTTGATGCCGCCCTCGGCGATCTCGGAGATCACCACGCACAGGACGAGGACCAGCAGCACGCCGAAGATCAGCGGCGGCGCGTAGTTCGCGCCCAGCCGTCCCGGGGCGACGACGAACGGCCAGAAGAAGGCGACGAGGCCGAGGAAGGCCGCCATGGCGATCACGATCCCGGCGCGCGGCGCGATGCGGATGGCCCCGGCGGACCGGGCGGTGAGGTCGTCGAGGTCCTTCACCCGCCCGCCTCCTCGTGCGGGAGCACCGCCGTCACCTGGTCCACCGTCAGGTACGGGAGCGGCGACAGGATCTTCGCCACCTGCGGGGCGAAGACGGGGGAGGCGACGATCACTTCGCCGGTCGGCCCGTCCGCGACGATGTCGCCCTCGGCCAGCACCACGACCCGGTCCGCGGCCCGGGCGGCGAACTCGACGTCGTGGGTGGAGACGACCACCGAGCGCCCCTCGGCGGCCAGTTCGTCGACCATGGCGATCAACTGGGTCTTCGCGCGGTAGTCGAGACCGCGCGTCGGCTCGTCCAGCAGCAGGACCCGGGGCGCGGCCGTCATCTGGATCGCGAGGACCAGCGCCAGCTTCTGGCCCTCGGAGAGGTCACGCGGATGCGTCGCACCGTCGATGCCCGGGGCCAGGCGGTCCAGGATCATCCGGGCGGGATGCCCGGCGCCATCCGCCCGGGACTCGGCGTCGGCCTGGTCGAGTTCCTGCTCGACGCTCTCCAGATAGAGCAGGTCGGTCGGGGTCTGCGGTACGAGTCCGACCAGCCGCCGGGCCTCGGCGGCGGACAGGCTCTTCGGGTCGCCGTCCTCCGCCGGACGGTCGTCCCGCCCCGATGCGCCGGACCCGCCGCCCCGGCGTACCGAACCCGGTGCGCCGCCGCCCCGGCCCCGGCGCGCCGGACCCGCGGAACCGAGCCCGCTCCCGTCCGTGCGCGCCGGGCCCGGTTCACCGGACCCGCCCCGGCCGACCCGCACCGTCCCGGACGTGCGGTGCCCCGAACCCTGGAGCGCCCACAGCAGCGACGACTTGCCCGAGCCGTTGCGGCCCATCAGCGCCGTGACCTCCCCGGCCCGCAGCCCGAGGTCCACATCGCGGACCGCCGGGACGCCGCGGTACGCGACGGTGATCCCCCGGGCCCCGAGCAGTTCCGCGCCCGGCGGGTCCGGGACGGCGCGCACCGGCGGGGGCGCCGTGCGCTCCAGCGCCGTACGCAGCGGGCGGGCGGCCCGGCGGGCGTCGCGTACGGACAGGGGCAGGGGCGACCAGCCCGCCGCCCGGCCCAGCTCGACGATGGGCGGGGCGATCGACGAGGCCGTGAAGATCTCCGTCGGTGGCCCCGACACCACCCGGCCGTTCCCCGGCAGATGGATGACGCGATCCGCGTACTGCACCACCCGCTCCAGCCGGTGCTCGGCCAGCAGCACCGTCACCCCCAGGTCGTGGACCAGCCGGGTCACCGCGGCCAGCACCTCCTCGGCCGCCGTCGGGTCGAGCGCGGACGTCGGCTCGTCCAGCACCAGGACACGAGGGTGGGCGGTCAGCACGGAACCGATCGCGACGCGCTGCTGCTGCCCCCCGGACAGCTCGTGCAGCGCCCGGTGGCGCAGATCCGCGAGCCCCAACAGGTCGAGCGTTTCCTCCACGCGCTTGCGCATGACGGCCGGCGCGATGGCCAACTGCTCCATCGCGTAGGCGAGTTCCTCCTCGACCGTGTCCGTGACGAAGCCGTCCAGCGGATCCTGGCCCACCACGCCCACGACATCGGCGAGTTCGCGCGGCGGGTGGTCGGCGGTGTCGCGGCCGTCGACCGTGACCGTGCCGTACAGCGTGCCGCCGGTGAAGTGCGGGACCAGCCCGTTGACCGCGCCCAGCAGGGTCGACTTGCCGACTCCCGTATGCCCCACCACGAGGCACAGTTCGCCCTCGTCGACCTTCAGGTCGACGTCCCGCAGGACCGGCTCGTCGGCGCCGTCGTACACGACGGACACCTGGTCGAAGGTGATCATGCTGCTTCCTCGGTGCGCTGCGCGGGAACGTGCGGAGTGGGCGGGCCGGGTGGCGGCGCCAGGAACCCGGCCGCTCCCGCGAGCAGGATCGCGGCGGCCGGGACGAGCGGCAGCGTCGGCCAGCTCAGCGGATAGATGGACGGGTTCAGCTCGGCGGGGTCGTAGCCGACGTTGACGAACAGCAGCACGGCGGAGAGCACCCCGCAGGACGCCACCGCCGACTCCGCGAACCGCCACGGATCCGGCCGGTACGTCGTCCGCGTCACCCGCCTGCCGCCCAGCCGCAGCCCGGCCAGACAGAGCACGGAACCGGCGGCCAGCGCGGGCAGCCCCAGCAGCGTGGGCGCCGTCGGGTCGAGGAGGCCGTACGCCCCGGCACACAGCCCGCACATGCCCAGCAGCATCAGCGCCCCGGTCAGCCGGCGTGAGCCGCGCGTCGCCGACCCGGCCCGGCCGTAGCCGCGCGAGTCCATCGCCGCCGCCAGCCGCAACGACCGCTCCAGCGCGTCCTCCAGCACCGGGACCACGATTCCCCTCAGCGCTCGCAGCCCCTTGCTGCGGCCGGCCCGCAGCCGGCGGGCGCGGGCCACCCGCTGGACGCTCTGCACCAGTTGGGGGGCGACACTGATCGACACGGTCACGGCGACGCCCAGTTCGTAGAGCGCGCCCGGCAGGACGCGCAGCGCCCGCTTCGGATTGGCGAGGGTGTTCGCCGCGCCGATGCAGCACAGCATGCAGGCGAGGCGCAGCCCGTCCGTCGCGGCCGACAGCAGCGCCTCCAGCGAGACCGGGCCGCCGAGCTGGATGCCCGCGTACCAGTCGGGAGTCGGGATGTGCGGCAGGGAGAAGAGGTAGTGATCGGTCGGCCGGATTCCGGTGGCGAAGACCGCCCGGAAGATCACCCGGATCGCCACCACCAGCAGCGCCAGGTAGAGGTAGTACACGAAGCCCCGCGCCCACGGGGCCTCGGTGCGGCGCGTGGTGATGACGTAGCCGAGCACCGCGAGGACCAGGAAGAGCAGCAGCGGGTTGTTGGTCCGGCTGACCGCCGTGGCCAGGGCGAGCGCCCAGATCCACCAGGCGACCGGGTGCAGGGTGCGCGGCAGCCGCCGGCCCCCGGTGTCCGGCCCGGCGGCGGACACCGGCGCGCCCGGCTTCGACGGCGCGCGGGCCACGCGGTGACTACTGCTCACGGCGACGGCGCTTCGCGGCGAACACGGCCGCGCCGCCGATGAGCACCACGAGGCCCGCCGTCGCCGCCACCGGCACGATGGACCCGGAGTCGTGCTCGGTGTCGGCCGCCGGAGCGGCTTCCACCACCTTCGCCGGCTTCTCCGGCGCGGCCACCGCCGCCCCCGTCGCCGAGGCGGAGGGACCGGGGGAGCGGGTGGGGGAGGCGGACGGGGACGCGCTCGCGGAAGCGGAGGGCGACGCGGACTCCGATGTCTCCGGTGGGGCGGCCGGCGGAGACGGCGGCTGGTCGCCACCCGCCGGCGGTTGCGTCGTCCGCTCGGGACCGGGCTTCGGCCTCGGCGCCGTACCACCCCCCGCGGGGCGGGAGTTGTGGGCGCGCAACTGGTCCGGGGTGACGGTCGGGCGGCCCTCGGTGCCCTCGATGTTCGTCCCGCCGAAGATCCACAGGTCCACGCTGCCCGGCCGGGGCCGGTAGCTCATCGCGCCGAGCTGGCTGTACTCCCAGGTGTCCTTCCCGGGGTCGGCGTGCCAGTACGACCAGTAGGCCGAGGCCGGCGGGGTGAGGACGCAGTCCTCCTGCCGGGACGTCGGGTACTGCTCGCCGCCCCGGTGTCCGCTGTAGCCGATCCGGCAGATGAACGCCGGGCCGTCGTGCCCGGTGCCGGTGGTCCGCCAGCCGCCCTGGTTGAGCAGCTCGTAGCCGGTCGTCGGCGTCGTGCCGCAGGAACGGTAGACGGGGCCGCCCCAGTGGCTGAAGTCCACGGCCAGCACCACCCCCGACGACGTGGTGCACCTGCCGATGGGCTGAGGGCCCGCCGACGCCTGACCGGCCGGGGCCAGCAGCGCCGCGCCGGTCAGTCCGAGGGCGCCCAGGGCCCTGGCGACGCTGCGGAGGAGGCGCGGGTTCACCGCTCACCACCCGCTGCCGCCGTACGCCGTCTCCGGGCGGCCACGACCGTGAGCCGGCCCACCAGGACCAGCGCCGCGGCGGCCGCCGCGAGGCCGAGGACCTGCACGCCGGTCGACGCGAGGCCGCCCCCGCCGCCGGGACCGCCGGCGTTCACGGAGCCGTCGCCCGCGCCGTCCCCGGGCGTGACGATCACCGGGGCCGAGGAGGACGGCACCGGGTTCGGGGTGGTGCCCTCCAGGTCGCGGGTCAGGGTGCCGAAGGAGATCCCGGTGGACCCGCCGACGGCCTGCGCCGAGGCGCGGATGTCCGAGCCCCGCTGGCCCTCCTTCGCGACGTTGAACCCGCCGTCCTTGTTCTGCTGCGAGACCAGGAACTTCAGCGCCTTCGTGATCTGCCGGTCGTACTTCTCCGCGTCCAGGGACAGACCCTGCACGGCGAGCCCCGCGGAGTTCACCGAGTTGCCGGACGCCCCGGGGAAGCCGCCGTCCGCCAACTGCTGGGAGGCGAGCCAGGCCAGCGCCTTGTCCACGGCGGCCGCGTGCGTGTCGCCCGGGACCAGGTCCAGCGTCATGGCGGCCATCGCCGTCGAGTCCACCTCCGAGTCGCCCGTCGCCGGGATCAGGCTCGGCCAGGCTCCGGAGGCGTGCTGGAGCCCCGCGAGATACGCGATCGGGGCCTCGGCGGCCCTCCCCTCGCCCGCGCGCACCTGCGCCATGACCCCGAGGGAGTGGGCGAAGACGGACGGCGCGTAGGTGTAGGCGCCCGCGGCCGGGCAGCTGCGGTTCGGTGCGGTGCTCGGCTTCTCGCAGACCGCCCCGGCCAGGCCGGCGATCAGGTCCCGGCCGCCGAAGTCCCGCGGATCGCGTTCGACGACCTGGGCGAGGACGGCCGCCTTGCCCATCGATCCGCCGAGCGCGTACGTGCCGCCCGCCCCGGTCCAGTCGTCCAGGGTCCGGCCCTCGCCGTCCTTGCCGCCCTGTTCCAGGAAGTCCACGATCGTGCGCAGCGCGTTGTCGTCATGACCGGTCGCCGCCAGCGCGAAAGCGCCGTCGATGGTCAGGCCGAAATCCGCGCGTCCCGTCTTCTCGTCGCCCTTGTAGTAGCGCCCCTGATGGAGGTTGGACGGGCGCGTGAGGTAGGCGATGCCCTTCTTCAGGTCCGGGCCGGCCCCCGGCGGGCGGGTCGTCGGCCGGGGAGTGGAGCCGCCGGTCGCCGGGGGAGTGGTCGGCGGGTCGGTGGGCTCGGGGGCCTTCGCGACCAGCGTGACCAGGTCGACGCCCGCACCCGCGAGCACGGCGGGGCCCGTCGCGTACAGCGCGGGGTCGGTGGCGCCTTCGTCGAGCCCGAAGCCGCCGCCGTCCAGTTGCTCCCGCGAGAGCCAGGCGACGGCCGCGTCCGCCGCGCCGCCGTCACCGAGCGCGCGCAGCGCCTGGGCCGCGTAGGCGGTGGCGGCCACGGAGCCGGTGGCCACCCCGTTGGCCGGCGGGAACGCGCCGGAGTCCAGCTGCGCCTTCCTCAGATACGTCCGCGCCCCGGCGACGACGGCGTCCTGCCCGCCCGCCTCCTTCAGCACCGTCGCGACCAGCCCCGTGGTCATCGGATCGCCGTCGCAGTGTTCGCCGGGGCGGATGAGGATGCTGGTCACCGAGCCGTCCTGGCAGACCAGTTGGGTCAGCCGGGTGACGGCTTCGACGGGTGGCTCCACCCCGCCGCGCAGCAGCGCCAGCACGGCCAGCGCCTGCCCGTCCGCGTAGGTCGCGCCGTTGAAGTCGCCCTTGGCCGTACAGCCGGGGGTGGGGCTGCCCGCGTCGGGGCCCGCCGGGCACACGTGCTTCCTGAGGTCGCCGAGCAGGTCGTGCCCGCCGAAGTCACGCGGGTCGCCCTCCGCGATCTCCGCGGCGAGCGCCAGCCGGGCGGCCGCCGGGGCGTCGGGCGCCGCGTCCGTGCCGTTCGGGTAGGCGTACGCGCCGGTGCGGCCGGCGAGGTGGGCCGTCACCTTGTCCAGGGCCGGGCCCTTGCCGTTCGCCGCCGCGAGCGCGTACGCGGCCTCGGTGGTGAGGAAGTCGTTCGGCGCCTCGGCCCCTTCGTCCACCACGTGGGTGCCGTCGCGCAGTTGACCGCTCACCCAGCGGGCGGCGGCCGGCACGTCGATCTCCCCGGCGGGGACGCCCGGGCCGTCGGTCGGGTCTTCGGTCGGACCGGGCGTCGCCCCGCCGCCCGCGCGGACCTCGTCGGGGGTGAAGGTGGGGCGGCCGGTGGAGCCGCCCACGTCGGTGCCGCCGAACACCCAGGCGTCCACATCGCCCGCCCCGGGCGTGCGGCTCATCGCGCCGAGCGGGCTGTAGGACCAGGTCTTCTGGCCGGGGGAGGCGATCCAGTACGACCAGTAGGCGGTGGCCTGCGGAGTCAGCACACAGTCCTCGGTGGCCGGAGTCGGGTACTGCTTACCGGAGTTGAACGAACGCGTGCCGATCCGGCAGATGAAGCCGTCGCCGTCGTGCCGGGTGCCCTCGGTGGTGAAGCCGCCGTCGCGGAGGAGTTCGTAGCCGGTGGTCGGGGTGGTGTCGCAGCCGCGCACGACACCGCCGCCGAACGGTCCGAAGTCCACCGCGACGATCGCGCCCCTGGTGGCCGTGCACTTCTCGACGGGGTCGGCGACCGCCGGTCCCGCACCGGTGACGAACGCCACGCTCGCGGCGAAGGTCACCGCGGCCGCCGAGACCAGCGACAGAAGTCTCTTCTTCCCCACGTGCCGGTGCTGTTGCTGTGCGGTCCCCACCACGGCCCCTCGACTCGTCCGGGCGGGCCGTGCGTGGCAGACGGCTCACCGGCGGGGCACGGCCGCGAAAGGGGCCGCCCGCAGGGAGCTGTTCGAACCACGCCGTAGTCCGCGACGGCGTTTCTCGCTGAAAATCCTGGCCCCAGGCATTCCGGCTCGCCCGCGCGGTGGCGGGCCTACGGTTGCGGGTCAGCGCCGGATTCCGACCGGCTTCCCCTGGGGCTGAGTGCGTATCAGGCGGATTGGAACACGCTCTCGAAGAGACCGTCAAGGTGGCCTGTGTCTCCTCCGCGATCGCTCCGGCGCACGCCCGGACCGTCCCTGGCGCCGCCGTGCCGCCTCGGGTAGCGTCCTGGCCTGCCGTAGGGGGGAACCCGGTGCGAATCCGGGGCTGACGCGCAGCGGTGTGGGACGGCTGGGGGCCGTTCCCGAGCCCGAATGCCCAGACGGTGGTTGTCCCAGGAGAAGCCGTACCCACGCGTCCGGGCGTCGGCCACCCCGGCCTGCCCTGCCCCGCCCCGTGCGGCCCGGGAGGCGCTGTGGTGCCGTACGCCCCTCATCCCAGGAGCAGGCACATGCCCCGTTCTCTCACGTTCCGCATGTCCGGTACCTCCCGTACCGCCGGCACGACCCGTACGTCCACCACCGCCCCCGACCCCCGTACGCTCCGCCGCCTCGCGCTCGCGGCGCCCGCCGCCCTCGGGGCGTTCGCCCTCACGGTGCTGCCCGCCGCCGCGACGTCCACGCCCGCCCAGATCGCCACCTCGAAGACCAATGGTGTGACGTACGTCAAGTCCCTCCAGGCGGCCGACGGTTCGTACGCCGGCTCCGGCCTCTCCAACGAGTGGGCGTTCAGCGCGCTCGCCGCCGCCGGTACGGCCGCCGTGGACGTGACACCCGGCGGCGACGCCACCAAGAACGCCCGCACCGTCTACCGCAACCTCCTCGCCACCCCCGGCTGGCCCTCCGCCACCCCCGTCGTCACCGACTACCAGCGCGGCACGCTCAACGCGTACGCCGCCGGGATCGACCCCGCCCGGGTCTCCGCCTCGCGCAACCTGATCGCCGAGATCTACGGCTACTGGCAGAACGCGGAAGCCGGCTACTTCGGCCCGTCCGCCAACTACAACGGCACCGTCTTCGCCGCCCTCGCCCTCGGCGGCGCCAGAACCCAGACGGGCGCCCAGCGGGTTCCGCAGGCGCTCGTCGACAAGGTCGTCACCCGCCTCCGGGCCAACCAGCACAACGACGGCGGCTGGACCTACGCCAAGGCCGAGGGCAACGCGACGGAGCTGAACAAGCCGGGCGACGTCGACATGACCGGTGCCTCGATGGCCGCGCTCTGCGTCTCCGGCGTCCCGAACACCGACCCCGACATCCTCCAGGCCAAGGCGTTCCTCAAGAGCAAGCTGGTCAACTCCTCCGGCGCCTTCAACGCCATGTACGGCATCAACACCAGCTCCAACGGCTGGGCCGTCTCCGGGCTCAACGCCTGCGGCATCAACCCGCAGACCGGCGACTTCCTCACCCCGGCGGGCAGGACCCCGGTCGACTTCCTGATCGCCCAGCAGTTCACCCCGGGCGGCGGCTTCACGTACCAGCCCTCCGACACCGCCCCGTCCGCCTACTCCTCCCTCGACGCCCTGCGCGCCGTCGCGGGCGGCGGCTTCACCGCGGCGCCGCCCACCCCGGTCACCGCGGGCGCGCCCACGTGGGTCGCGGCGGGCGGCTTCACGGCCGGTACGGCGACGAAGCTGGCGCTCACCGTGGACGACGGCACCGGCACCCTGAAGGTCTGCTCGGTGGCGTTCACCCCGACCGGCACGACCACCACCCTCGGCGACGTCCTGACCGCGGCGACGAGCGCGTCCACCCCGGCGGGCTGCGTCACCTCCGTGGTCCCCGCATCCGGCACCGGGACCATCACCTCCGTCAACGGCAAGGCGAACACCGGCCCGGCGACCTGGAAGGCGTCCGTCGACGGTTCGGCCTTCGCCGGGGCCGCCCGCAACAAGGTGATCGGCGTCGGCGACACGATCGCCCTGCGCTACTCCTGACCCCCGGCGCCCGGTGAAGGGGGCCCCTGCGCGGGCGTCCCCTCCACCGGGCACGGCACGAACGTGCTGCTGCTCTCGTCGACGGCCGGCGGCTGCCCCATCGGCTGCCCCAGCGGCGGGACTACTTGCTGCGGGCAGTCTGGTCCAGACCTCTTGACCGAAGGTCTGGACCATTCTACGGTTTGGCAGGGTCACGACATAGGGCGGGGCGGGGCGAACCTTTCGTCCCGTCGGCGGCGGACCCGGGCTGGAAGGACGTACGGATCATGGGGCGTACATCACGGCTGCTGGGCCTCGGCCTGGCGGCGGCACTCGTCGTACCGACGCTGATCGGAGCCGCGCCGCCGAGGACCGCGGAGACGAGCACCGCCGCCGCCGAGACCTGCGCGGTCAAGTCGAAGCCCGCGGGCAAGGTGCTCCAGGGGTACTGGGAGAACTGGGACGGGGCGGCCAACGGCGTGCACCCGCCGCTCGGCTGGATCCCGATCACCGACTCCCGCATCACCCAGCACGGCTACAACGTCATCAACGCGGCCTTCCCCGTCATCCGCTCCGACGGCACCGTCCTCTGGGAGGACGGCATGGACAACACCGTCAAGGTCGCCACCCCCGCCGAGATGTGTCAGGCCAAGGCATCCGGCCTCACCACCCTCATGTCGATCGGCGGAGCCGCGGCAGGGATCGACCTCAGCTCCAGCAAGGTGGCCGACCGGTTCGTCGAGACGATCGTCCCGATCCTGAAGAAGTACAACTTCGACGGCATCGACATCGACATCGAGACCGGCCTCGTCGGCAGCGGCAACATCAACCAGCTGTCCGCGTCGCAGTCCAACCTCATCCGCATCATCGACGGCGTCCTCGCCGCGATGCCGCCGAACTTCGGCCTCACCATGGCCCCCGAGACGGCGTACGTCACCGGCGGCAGCGTCGTCTACGGCTCGATCTGGGGCTCCTACCTGCCCATCATCAAGAAGTACGCCGACAACGGCCGCCTGTGGTGGCTGAACATGCAGTACTACAACGGCAGCATGTACGGCTGCTCCGGCGACTCCTACTCCGCCGGCACCGTCGCGGGCTTCACCGCCCAGACCGACTGCCTGAACAAGGGGCTGGTCATCCAGGGCACCACCATCAAGGTGCCCTACGACAAGCAGGTCCCGGGCCTGCCCGCCCAGCCCGGCGCCGGCGGCGGCCACATGTCCACCGGACTCGTCTCGCAGGCCTGGAAGCACTACAACGGCTCCCTCAAGGGGCTGATGACCTGGTCGCTGAACTGGGACGGCTCCCGGGGCTGGACCTTCGGCGACAACGTGAAGTCCCTCCAGGGCCGTTGAGCCCGCGTCCGTAGCGCTTCCGCGCCCCCGGTCCGCTCCGGACCGGGGGCGCGGCGCCGCTCCGGCCGGGGAGCGACACGAGGAAGGCGTGAACCGGTCGCGCACACGGGCGGTCGGGAGAGCAGAATCGGGTACGGACCGGGGTGATCGTTTCCCCGGTGCGCCGGGCCCGTCCCCCCACGGGCCGGCCGACGACGAAGACGTACGAGGAGCCCCGATGGTGCACGAACGGGCCGGTCACCCGGCGCAGTCCGCAGACCTGGTCGACGTGGCACGGCTGGTGACGGCCTATTACGCCCTCCACCCCGATCCGGCCGACCCCGCCCAGCGGGTCGCCTTCGGGACCTCCGGCCACCGCGGCTCCGCGTTCGCCGCCGCGTTCAACGAGGACCACATCGCCGCCACCACCCAGGCGATCTGCGACTACCGCGCCCGCCAGGGTACCGACGGGCCCCTCTTCCTCGGCGCGGACACCCACGCGCTGTCCGAGCCCGCCCGGGTCACCGCCCTGGAGGTGCTCGCCGCCAACGGGGCCACCGTCCTCATCGACGGCGAGGACGGTTACACCCCGACCCCCGCCGTCTCGCACGCCATCCTCACGTACAACCGGGGCCGCACCGAGCACCTGGCCGACGGCATCGTGGTCACCCCCTCGCACAACCCGCCCGCCGACGGCGGCTTCAAGTACAACCCGCCGAACGGGGGACCGGCCGCCTCCGACGCCACCTCCTGGATCCAGGACCGGGCCAACGCCCTGATCGAGGCCGGACTCGGAGTCGTCCGCCGGACGCCGTACGCCCAGGCCCTGGCCGCCGACACCACCCGCCGGTACGACTTCCTGACCGCGTACGTCGACGACCTGCCCGCCGTCCTCGACCTCGACGCCGTACGGGACGCGGGGCTCCGCATCGGCGCCGACCCGCTCGGCGGCGCGTCCGTCGCCTACTGGGGGCGGATCGCGGAACGCCACCGGATCGACCTCACCGTCGTCAACCCGCTCGCCGACCCCACCTGGCGGTTCATGACGCTGGACTGGGACGGCAGGATCCGCATGGACTGCTCGTCCCCGCACGCCATGGCCTCGCTGATCGCCCAGCGCGACGCGTACGCCATCGCCACCGGGAACGACGCCGACGCCGACCGGCACGGCATCGTCACGCCCGACGGCGGCCTGATGAACCCCAACCACTACCTGGCCGTCGCCATCGACTACCTGTACACCCACCGCGACGGCTGGGCCGCCGGAACCGGCATCGGCAAGACCCTGGTCTCCTCGTCCATGATCGACCGGGTCGCCCACGACCTCGGCCGCACCCTGGTGGAGGTCCCGGTCGGCTTCAAGTGGTTCGTCGACGGCCTCTACGACGGCAGCCTGGGATTCGGCGGCGAGGAGTCCGCCGGGGCCTCCTTCCTGCGCCGCGACGGCCGGGTCTGGACCACGGACAAGGACGGCATCCTGCTGGCCCTCCTCGCCTCCGAGATCACCGCCGTCACCGGCTCCACCCCCTCCGAGCACTACGCGCGGCTCACCGGCCGCTTCGGCGACCCGGCGTACGCCCGCGTCGACGCACCCGCCACCCGCGAGGAGAAGGCCGTCCTGGCCCGGCTCTCACCGCAGCAGGTCAAGGCCGACACGCTGGCCGGAGAACCCGTCACCGCCGTGCTCACCGAGGCCCCCGGCAACGGAGCGCCGATCGGCGGCCTGAAGGTCTGCACGGACAGCGCCTGGTTCGCCGCCCGCCCCTCGGGCACGGAGGACGTCTACAAGGTGTACGCGGAGAGCTTCCAGGGCCCCGGCCACCTCGCCCGGGTCCAGGAGGAGGCCCGGGCCCTGGTCTCCGAGGCGCTGGGCGACGCCTGAGCCGATCGGGAAGCCGCCCGGGGGCGCGGACGGTGCGCCCCGCCCCCGGACGGCACGGTACGGGGCTCAGCCCGGGTGGGCCGCGCGCCAGGCCGCCATGGACCGGTCCCACTGATCACCGGTCAACTCGGTGAGCGACGCCGGGAAGAGGCCGTCCTCCTCCTTGGCGATATGGGCGTGGAGCTCGTCCACGGCCCGGACTAACGCGGTCCGCTGCTGGGCCGATTCCAGGTCGAGGGCGTCGAGGAAGTCCGCCGGCTCCCGGTGCTCGACGGTGAGGGCGTCGACGTACGCCGTGTACTCCTCGTTCTCGCGCATCTCGGCGAACAGCCCCCGCTCCTCGCCGGCCCCATGGGACCGCAGCTC
Organism: Streptomyces sp. NBC_01116; assembly: GCF_041435495.1. Lineage (NCBI taxonomy): Bacteria > Bacillati > Actinomycetota > Actinomycetes > Kitasatosporales > Streptomycetaceae > Streptomyces > Streptomyces sp. NBC_01116. The sequence goes on along the minus strand of NZ_CP108644.1, from coordinate 518,004 downwards.
GACGGCGACGCGCCCCACGAGGCTCCGCGCGCCGTCGCGGTCACCGGCGTCCAGCGCCCGCACCGCCGCCCCGGCCAGATCGGTGACCGACTCGTGCTCGGCGATGAACTCCCTGATCAGGGGGATATCGCGGCACCCGCAGTAGTGGCACATTCCCGGTCCTCTCGTCCCTGAGATCGTGCCACCCGCCGACTCCGTGACCCGGCGACGCGCCGGCGGCGGTGCCGCCGGGAGCACCGGGCCCATGGACGGCCCCAGCGTCAGCCGGTCACACCGAGCAGCGGGGCCCAGGACTCCAGCGCGGGCCTCTCGGCGAGGTCGGCGAAGGCCACCTCGACGCCGTGGTCGCGGCGCCAGGCGGCGGCCAGCGACATCAGGCGGACGGAGTCGAGGCCGTAGTCGACCAGGTTCTCGTCGAGGGGGATCTCCTCGGGGTCCTCGCCGAGGACGTCGGCGACATCGGCACGGAGCTGTTCGAGCGTGAGCGCCACAGCGGTCACTTCCCTTCGAAGACGGTCCGGGCGGTCGTGACGACGGCGCACTTGCCCGCGGCCCAGCGCAGCGCCATCGCATGGTCCTCGGCCGAGAAGTCCGCCACCGCGTCGGCCACCACGAAGGCCTGGATGTCCTGCATCCAGGCGTCGCACGCGGTCATGAGCACGCCGATGTGGGCGTAGACGCCGGTGATGACGATCTGGTCGCGGCCCTGCTCGCGCAGGCGCTCCAGCAGATCGGTGCGGACGAAGCCGCTGTACTTCCACTTGGTGAGGACGGTGTCGCCCGCCTCGGGCGCGACCTCGTCCGCGATGGCCGCCAGGTGCTCGTCGGCCGGGAGTCCGGGGCCCCAGAAGTCCTGCTGGAGCCCGCGCTCCTCGGCGCTCTGGCCGCCGGGCTGCGCGGTGTAGAGCACCGGCACGCCGAGCCGTGCCGCGTCCTTTTTCAACTCGGCCACGTGGGCGAGGAGTTCGGGCACCGGTGCGGACCGGCGGTCGTAGGCCGACAGGAAGTAGTTCTGCAGGTCGTGGACGAGGAGCACCGCGCGCGCGGGGTCGACGGTCCAGTCGACCCGGTTGGCGGGCAGCTCGTCGGCGGCCGGCAGGGGATAGGGGGCGATGGCGGGCAGTGCCATGGTGGAGAGGATTCCGTTCGGGGAGTCGTTCAGTGGGACGGAGCAGGAGACGGGGAGGGGGAGGTGGTGCAGGCGGCGGCCTTGCGCAGGTCCTTCTTGGAGACCTTGCCCACGCCGGTCTGCGGGAAGACGTCCACGAACTCGACCCGGTCCGGCACCTTGTAGGCGGCCAGACCCCGTTCGCGTACGAACCGTTTGACGGCCACCGCCTTGAGCGGACCCGCGCCCGAGCGCAGGATCACGTAGGCGCAGACGCGTTCGCCCAGATACGGGTCGGGCTCGGCCACCACATTGGCGTCGTGGACGGCCGGGTGGGCGAGGATGTGGTTCTCGACCTCCTCGGCGGCGATCTTCTCGCCGCCCCGGTTGATCTGGTCCTTGGCGCGCCCCTCGACCACGATGTACCCGGTGTCGGTGACCCGCACGATGTCGCCGGTGCGGTAGAAGCCGTCCTCGGTGAAGGAACGGGCGTTGTGCTCGGGGGCGTTCCAGTAGCCCCGGATGGTGTACGGCCCCCGGGTGAGCAGATGTCCGGTCCCGCCCGGGGCCACCTCCTGGTCCTCGTCGTCGACGACCAGGATCTCGTCGTCGGGCGAGATGGGCCGCCCCTGCGTGGTGACGATGGTCTCGACCGGGTCGTCCAGCCGGGTGTAGTTGACCAGTCCCTCGGCCATGCCGAAGACCTGCTGGAGCGTGCAGCCGAGAGCGGGCCGCACCCGACGGGCCGCCTCCTCGCTGAACTTGGCGCCCCCCACGAGCAGGACGTCCAGGCTGCCGAGGTCGTGCGCGGTGCCCGGCGCCGCCTCCGTCCACAGCAGGGCCAGCGGTGGCACGAGCCCGGTGATGGTGACGCCCTCACGCTCGATCAGCGGGAACGCCACCTCAGGGGAGGGCGCCGGGCACATCACCACACGGCCGCCGGCGTACAGCGTGCCGAGCGAACCGGGCGAGGAGAGCGGGAAGTTGTGGGCCGCGGGCAGGACGCACAGATAGACGCTCCGCTCGTCGACGGCGCAGATCTCGTTGGAGCCCCGCAGCGAGTAGATGTAGTCGTCGTGGGTGCGCGGGATCAGTTTCGGTACGCCGGTGCTGCCGCCGGAGAGCTGGAGGAAGGCCAGGTCGTCCGGGCGCGGGCCGCCGTAGCCGACCGGCTCCTCGGCGACCTCGGACAACGCCTCGAACTCGCCGGGATCCCCCTGGGCGACGAACACGTGGCGCAGCGTGCCGACATTGGCGCGGGTCTTCGACGCCAGCTCGCGGTAGTCGTAGCCGCCGTGCTCGGCCGCGATGACATAGGCCACCGCCCCGGTGAACTCGCAGAAGTAGGTGATCTCGCTCTCGCGGTGCGCGGGCAGCGCGAAGACGGGCAGCGCGCCGATCCGGAACAGCGCGAAGATCACCTCGAAGAACTCGGCGATGTTGGGGAGTTGCACCACCACCTTGTCGCCCTTGGCGATGTCGCGGGCGAGGAAACCCGCCGCCAGCCGGTCGGCGCGCCGGTCGAGGTCGGCGTACGTCCACCGGCTTCCCGCCACGGGGTCGACGATCGCGACCCGGTCCGGATGGTCCTCGGCGCGCTGCCGCAGCATCTCCCCGAAGGTCTCCCCACGCCACCAGCCGGCCGCCCGGTACCTCTCCGCGAACTCGGCGGGCCAGGCCGGCGCCGCTTGCGTACTCACAGCTCTGCTCCCACGGCGCTCAGGAAGGTGCGGAACTTGGCCGCGGTCTCGGCGGTCTCCGCCTCGGGCTCGGAGGCGGCGACGATGCCCGCCCCCGCGTACAGGCGCAGCGTGCGCTCCTCGGCGTCGGCGCAGCGGATCGTGACGACCCACTCGCCGTCGCCCTCGGCGTCGCCCCAGCCGACCACTCCGGTGAAGAAGCCGCGGTCGAACGGCTCGGTCTCCGCGATGACCTGACGGGCCGTCGGAGTGGGCGTCCCGCACACGGCGGGCGTCGGGTGCAGTGCGCAGGCCAGCTCCAGCGCCGAGGCGTCGGAGGAGGCGAGGGTGCCGGTGACCGTGGTGGACAGGTGCCACATGGTGGCGGTGCGGATGAGCGTCGGGCGGGGCGGCACGGTCAGTTCCGTGCAGTACGGGGCGAGGGCCTGGTGGACGGCGTCGACGACGACGGCGTGCTCGTGGAGGTCCTTGACGGACTCCAGCAGCGTGGCCGCCCGGCGTACGTCCTCGGCGAGGTCGGCGCTGCGGGGGGTCGACCCGGCGAGCGGATTGGCCACGACCCGCTTTCCGCGGCGGGAGACGAGCAGTTCGGGGCTGGCGCCGATGAGGGTGCGCCCGGGGCCGGTCGGCAGCGCGAAGGTGTAGCCGGAGGGGTCGCGGCGGGCGAGGCGCTGGAGCATCGCGGGCAGGTCGAGCGGGGCCTCGGAGGTGAGTTCGAGGGTGCGGGCCAGGACGACCTTGCTGAACTCGCCGCGCCACATGCGCTCCACGGCCGCTGCGACGCCCTTGCCGTATATCTCCGGCTCGGGCACCGGGCGTATCCGCCAGCTCCCCGCGGCGGACGCGCTCGCGGGCAGGGCGATGAGCGGGTCGGAGGCGAGCGGCGGCGCACAGCGCACCGACTCCGGGACGCTCAGGGCCGCCGGGGCTGTGTGGTCGAAGGGGATGGCGCCCATGACCACCGGCGACGGTCGGCCGGCTGCGACCGCCGCGGCGAGCGTGGCGCCCACCCGTGCGGTCAACGGTCTCTCGTCGTGCGGGACAGGGAGGGCCGGACCCCGTGCGAGCAGTGTGCGCGCGGGGGTGGCGAGAAAGTGGTCGCCCGGTGTGTAGGCGTCCAGCAGCGAGGTGGCCGCTCCTACGGCCGGATGGGCCGGATCGGCCGGGGCGGTGTGCGTGGCGACCTGGGATGCCGTCGACACGGGGACTCCATTCTCGATGGTCCCGTCAGCGGGTGCGGGGGGCTGGATGGGAGGTGAGGACAGGAACGAGGGGCGGCCGGGCCGGTCAGCGCAGGGTCGCGCCGCCGTCGACGTACAGCTCCTGCATGGTGATGTGGCGGGCGCGGTCCGAGGCGAGGAACGCCACCGTCTCCGCGATGTCCCCGGGGTCGGCGATCCGGCCGAGCGGGATGCCGGTGCGATAGGTCGAGGGGTCCCCGTCGATGACGCGCTGTTCGGCGCCCGGACCGTTCCACAGCGCGCGTTGCATCGGTGTGTCGGTGGAGCCGGGTGCGACGACGTTGCAGCGAACGCCGCTGCGGGCGAGTTCGAGCCCCAGGCACTTGGTGAACATCGCGGCGGCCGCCTTGGAGGCGGCGTAGGCGGCCATGCCGGTCCGGGGGATCCCGGCGGCGTTGGAGCCGACGGTGACGACCGCCCCGGATCCGCGGGCCGCCATGAGCGGGGCGACGGCCTGGGAGACATGGAAGACGCCGGTGGCGTTCACCGCGAAGGTGTCCGCCCAGTCCTGCGCGGAGAGCACGGCCGCCGGGCCGGGGCGCAGAATGCCCGCCACGTTCACCAGGACGTCGACCGGGCCCAGTTGGTGCTCCACGCGGGCCACGGTGCTCTCCACCGAAGCGCGGTCGGTGACGTCCATCACGTACGGGGTCAGGCTGCCCTCCGCGCGCTCGCCGTCGGGCAGTTTCTCCTGGGTCAGGGCCCATTCGGTGGCCAGCGCCTCGACGCCCGGCCGGGCGCGATCGGTGGCGGCCACGCGGGCGCCGAGGGTGGCGAGCAGGTCGGCGACTGCCGCGCCGATGCCTTGTGCGGCACCGGTGACCAGAGCAGTGCGGCCGATGAACTCGCCGCTTCTGCCCGGTATGTGCTCAGGCATGAGCAACCTCCTCCGGGTGTTAGGTAAGGGTAACCTAAATTGAACCGACCGCCCAGAAGGTGTCGAGCCGTCGATATCTACTTAGGCTAGCCTCACCTTATGCAAACGCCGCGCACGGGGACCACGGCCTCGGCTCCCGAACATGACTCCACGACCGTTCAGTTGGATGGAGGCGAAGTCGACCGGACGGTGGAGGCCGTGCCCGCCGAACGACGGAAGGCGGCCCCGGTAACCGGGAACGGCACAACCTCGGAGACCGGGAGCGGAACAGCCTCGGAGACCGGACGGTCCACCGCCGGCCCCGAGGACCCCCGCCCCACGGCCGACCCGCGACGGCGGACCGTCGTCGCGGCCGTCGCCGGACTGGCCCTCGCCGTGCTGCTGTTGACGGCCCTCTCCCTCTCGATCGGCGCGGGCGAGGTCGGCCCCGGCGGCGTCCTGGACTACCTGCTGGGCCGGGACGGCGCGCGCGACAACGCCCGGCTCGCCCTCGTCGTCGGCGACCTGCGCCTCCCGCGCACCCTCACCGCGCTGTTCGTCGGAGCCGCCCTCGGTGTCGCCGGGTGCCTGCTCCAGGCGGTCACCCGCAACCCGCTGGCCGAGACCGGACTGCTCGGCGTCAACGCGGGCGCCTCGCTCGGCGTCGTCGCCGGCATCGCCCTCCTCGGCTTCGACTCCGGTTACGCCTACCTCGTCTGCGCGTTCGTCGGCGCGGTGGTCGCCAGCGGCCTCGTCCTCCTCATCTCCGGTAGACGCGGCGGCGGCTCGCCCATGCGCCTGGTCCTCGCCGGTGCGGCGCTCGGCGCCACCTTCGGCGGGCTCACCAGCGTCATCGTCGTCAACTCCGCGGAGACCTACGACAGATTCCGCTTCTGGGTCCTCGGCTCCCTCGCCGGGGTCGAGGGCTTCGGCGAACTGGGCCGCCTCGCCCCGGTTCTGGCCCTCGGCTTCGTCGTCGCCCTCCTGGTCGCCCGCCCGCTCTCCGCCCTCGCCCTCGGCGACGACCTGGCCCGGAGCCTCGGCCACCGGCCACCCGTGATCCGTACGGTCGTCGCGGTGGGCGTCACCCTCCTGACCGCCGCCGCCGTGGCGCTGGCCGGCCCCATCTCCTTCCTCGGTCTGCTCGCCGGCTTCCTCGCCCGCGCCCTGGCCGGCACCCGGCTCGCGGCGCGGCTGCTGCTCGCCGGGCTCATCGGCGCCTGCGTCCTGACGGTCTCCGACATCGCCGCCCGCGTCGTCTCCCGGCCCTTCGAGGCGCCCGTCTCCGTCATCGTCGCCCTCATCGGTGCGCCCGTCCTCATCGCCATCGTCCGCTCCAAGCAGCTGGCCTCGATGGGCATGACGGAACCGGCCACCGAGGAGCGTGCCCCCGACCGCCCCCGCCGCTTCCGGATCGCCCTGCCCCGCCCCGCCCGACGCGCCCCGAAGACGCTCCCGGTCCGCCCGGCCGACACGCTCGTCCTGCGGCGCGGCCCGCTGTCCCTGCTCGTCACCCGGCGCGCGGCCCTCGCCGCCCTCGCCCTCACCGGGGCCCTCCTGCTCGCCGTCGTCCTCTCCGCGTACGCGGGCCAGAGCGACATGGGCGTCGGCCGTACCTTCCGGGCGGTGTTCGGCCAGGGCGACCGCTTCGACGTCCTGCTCGTGCAGAGGTTCCGCCTCGGCCGCATCGTCGCCGGACTCACCGCGGGCGCCGCCCTCGGCCTCGCGGGCTGCCTCACCCAGACCCTGGCCCGCAACCGCCTGGCCACCCCCGAACTCCTCGGCGTCAACGACGGGGCCACCGCCGCCGTCCTGCTGTCCGTCACCCTCAGCGCCACCGGCTCCTTCGGCGCCTGGTGGGCCGGGCCGCTCGGCGCGCTCGCCGCCGTCGTCGTCGTCACCACCGTCTCCGGCGGACTCGGCCAACGCGGCTACCGCGTCCTCGTCGTCGGCCTCGCCATGTCCGCGCTGGCCTCCGCGATCACCCAGGTCGTCCTGTCCCGCAGATCCCTCTCCTCGGCCAGTTCGCTGTACGTATGGACCTCGGGCAGCCTCAACGGACGCAGCTACTCCGTCGCCGTCCCCGTCCTCATCGGCCTCGCCGTCCTGGTCCCGGTCGCCCTCGCCGTCGCCCGCCACCTGGGTGTCCTGCGCTTCGACGACGCGACCGCCTCCTCGCTCGGCTCCGCCCCCGGCCGGGTCCGGGCACTCTCGCTGCTCCTGGCCGTCGCCCTCGCGGGCCTCGCGGTCGGCATCTGCGGTCCCGTCGGATTCGTGGCGCTGGCCTCCCCGGTCATCGCCTCCCGGCTCGCCGGACCCCTGCGCGTCCCGCTCGTCGGCTCGATGCTCACCGGAGCCGTTCTCGTGGTCGCCGCCGACACCCTCGGCCGCATCGCCTTCGACGGCGTCGAACTCCCCGTCGGCATCGTCACCACCGTCCTCGGCGGCCCGTTCCTGCTGTGGGTCCTGCTCGGCCGCTCCGCCGCCACCCGCGTCTGAGAGGCCGCCCGCACATGACCAGCTCGCAGCGCCGCACCCCGTCGGCGCCCGCCCCTGCCGCACCCGCCCCTCCCGCACCCGCGGGACCGACCGGAACCGAGGCGCACACCGTGCGAAGTCCCCTCCTGCGCACGCTCGTCGAGGACGTGACCGCGGGCAGCCCCGACGCCGAGGAGGCGTTCTGGAGCCACGTGAGCACCGCCGGCGCCCCCCTCGTCGAGCCCGACCCCGAGGGCGACCCCGGCCACCGGCTCGTCACCTTCGTCCGTCGTGAGGACCCCGAACGCCCCGCCACCCACGTCCTGGCCCTCCTCCACACGGTCACCGACCAGGACCGGCACGCGGGCGACCTCGCCCCGCACCTGATGGAACGCGTCGAAGGCACCGGCGTCTGGGCGATCAGCCACCGGCTGCGCGCCGACCACCGCGCCTCGTACCAGTTCCACGCCACCGACGGAACCCGCGAGGATGCGCTGCGCGCCGACCGGGCCGCCTGGCTCCAGGTCCTCGACCACGCCGAACCCGACCCGCTCAACGACCGCGCCCCACTGCCCTCCCGGGACGGCCGCAACCCCGCCTCCGTGCTCGAACTCCCCGAAGCCCCGCCCCAGTCGCGGACCCGGCGGCGCGACGACGTGGACCGGGGGCGCACGCTCGACGCCGAGGTGGACGGCCGCCGGATCACGGTCCACCTGCCGCCCGGCCACCGCCCCGACGGCGGCCCGTACGCGCTCGCCGTGCTCCTCGACGGCGAGATGTGGGGCCCGGTCCTCGGCGTCGGCGACATCCTCGACAACCTGCACGCCGACGGGGACCTGCCCCCCACCGTCGCGGTCCTGGTCGACACCATGGGCCGGCGCATGGAGGACCTGGCCTGCAGCGCCCCGTTCGTCGACTGGCTGGCGGACACCCTGCTGCCCTGGGCCGGGCGGGAGTACGGGGCCGGGGCCGACGCCGCACGGACCGTCGTCGCCGGACAGAGCGCGGGCGGCCTCACCGCCGCGTTCGCCGCTTTCCGACGCCCCGGCCGCTTCGGCCTCGCGCTCTCCCAGTCCGGCTCCTTCTGGTGGCCCGACGACGCACGCGGCAGCGAGTGGCTCACCGGGCAGTACGCCCGGGCCGAACGCAGGCCGGTGACGCTCCACCTGGAGGTCGGCCTCCAGGAATGGATGCTCCTCGCGGAGAACCGCAGGCTCCGCAATGTGCTGCGCGTCCGCGGATACGACGTCCGCTACCGGGAGTTCAACGGCGGCCACGACTACGCCTGCTGGCGCGGCGGCCTCGCCGACGGCCTGGCGGAGCTGCTCGGCGGACGCTGAGCCCACGCCGTGACCGCCCGGTCCCGGGCACGAAGAAGGGGGCGGGGACGGCATCCCCCTCCGGGTGCCGTCCCCGCCCCCTTTCCCCGTGCCCGCTCAGCCCCTGACGACCGGGGCCTCCTCCGCCGCCGGGTCCTCACCGGGCGGCGGCGTGTCCTCGTCGTCGAACGGCGGCGGTTGCGGGGCCTCGCGCGGCAGCCGCAGAGCGATCAGGGCCCCGGCCGCGACGAGCGCCGCGGTCACCCAGACCGCGGTGCGGTACGGACCCGGATCGGCGGCCTCCGTCACATGACCGCCGCCGATCACCGCCGCACAGGCGGCGATGCCCACCGCGCCGCCCAGAGTGCGGACGATCTGGAACAGGCCCATCGCCTGACCCATGTCGGACGGTGCGATCGTCGCGAATCCGGAGATCTGCACGGTCAGCACCGCCGTGCCGAGCACCAGGCCGATCAGGAACATCAGCCCGCGCACGCTCCACGCGTTCTCCGCCACCCCGGGCACGGCGAGCGTCGCGAAGACCGCGGCGGCCACCAGCAGCGCCGGCACGGTCAGCAGCCGGGGGCCGAGCCGCGGCAGCAGCCGGTCCACCACCTGCGAGGCGAGCATCAGCCCCACCGCCTCCGGAAACACGCTCAGCCCGGCGTCCAGCGCCGAGGCGCCCAGGCTCGCCTGGTAGAGCAGCGGGAAGACGAACAGCACGCCCATCAGCCCGGCGGCCGTCACCCCGGCCAGCGCGGAGGCCGGCCCGTACACCCGGTCGGCGAGCAGCCGCAGCCTCAGCAACGGCGTCCCCGCACGCACCTGGTGCAGGACGGCGGCCACCAGCAGGACGGACCCCAGGGCCGCGCTCACGGCGACGGCCGGCCGCGTCCAGCCCTGCGAGGGGCCGAAGCCGAGCGCGTACGTCAGCAGACCCAGCGCCGGAGTGGCCAGCCAGAAGCCGACCGTGTCGAACCTCCCCTCCGGACCCTCGACATGCTCCCGCAGCCCGAAGAGGCCCAGCAGCACGGCGGCCGTTCCGATCGGCACGTTCACGAAGAACAGCCAGTGCCAGGAGAGATGTTCGGTGAGCAGCCCGCCCAGCGGCGGACCGAGCGCCGGCATCAGGGCGGTCGGCACGATCAGCACCTTGGCCAGCTTCATCCGCTCGTGCGGCGGGAACGCCCGGAACAGCAGCGTCATCCCGACCGGGGTCAACAACCCGCCCGCCAGGCCCTGTACGGCACGGGCGACCACCAGCGTGGTGAGGTCCGGGGCCAGACCGCAGACCGCGGAGGCGATCGTGAACGCGGTCAGCGCGCCGAGGAACACCCGCTTCGTGCCGAAGCGGTCGCCCAGCCAGCCCGCCACCGGCAGCCCCACCGCGAGCGCGACCAGAAAGGCCGTCTCCACGGTGTTCGCCGCCGACAGCGGCCGCCCGAAGTCGCCCGCGATCGTGTAGAGCGCCGGGTTCACGATCGTCGAGTCCAGGCCGTTCATGCACATCGCGGCCGTGTAGACGAGGACGACCGCGACCCGCGGACGTATCCGGGGCCGGATCAGCAGCCCGCTCACCGCGCGGAGACGGGGACGGGGCCGTCCCCGTGCGTGGTGATCCAGTCCAGCGCGTCCTGGCGGGCGCACGGGCCGTGAACCGTCGACCAGCCCTCGGGCACCGCCGCGAACAGCGGCCACAGCGAGTGCTGTCCCTCCACGTTGGCCAGGACGAGGAACTCCCCGTCCGCGTCGAAGGGGTTGGCGGATGCGTCGCTCATCGGTGTCACTTCTCCAGCTCGGTCAGTCGGTCGGCGACCACGCGTGCGATGTGCGCGATCGGCTCGGGCAGGGTCATGTCCTTGTGCGAGCAGGCGACGTTCGTGTTGTCGACGCGCCCGCTCACGTACGGGGTCCAGGTCTCCGGCGTCAGGGTGTCGTCGATGGTGTCCACCGTGGCCCGGAAGAACAGCACATCGCCCCGGAACACCCGGTGGTCGTAGGCCCGTACGAGGTCGTTGGTGTTGAGGTACACCTCGCCGAGCGCCTCGATCCTCGCGGCGGAGAGCGCCGCCAGCGGGGAGCCCTCGCGGCGCAGCACCTCCACCACGTTCGCCGTGTTCAGCTCCTGGCCCCCGAGGCTCTCGGGGCCGTAACCGCCCATGGTGAGCAGCGATTCGAGAGCCTCGGCCCGGTCGGGCACCGGCAGGCCGCGGAAGCCCTCGGCGGGATACGCGTCCAGGATCGCCAGCAACTCGACCTCCTGGCCCGCCTCCTGCAGGACCGCCGCGATCGCGTGCGCGATGATTCCGCCGGTCGACCAGCCGAGCAGCCGGTAGGGGCCCTCCGGCTGGACCTCCCGGACGCGGGAGGCGTAGTGCGCGGCCAGCTCCTCCAGCGTGGTCGGCAGCGGATCGTCCGCCGTCGCCCCGCCGACGCCCTGCGCCTGGAGACCGTAGATCGGCACGTCGGACGGCAGATGGCGGATCAGACCGGCGTAGCACCAGCTCAGACCGCCCGCCGGGTGCACGCAGTGGACCGGGGCGCGGTCGCCGGGGCGGGCGGGCCGCAGCGGCAGCAGCACATCGAGCGGGTCCTCCTCGCGCGAGACGTCCAGCGCCACGTCCAGCGCTGCGGGCGTCGGAGCCTGGAACACCGTGCCGATCGACACCTCGATGCCGAACGCCGACCTGATCCGCCCGGCGAGGCGCACCGCGAGCAGCGAATGGCCGCCCAGGTCGAAGAAGTTGTCCTCCACCCCGGCGGACGGCAGCCCCAGCACCTCCGCGAAGACCGCGCAGAGCTGTTCCTCGCGGACCGTGCGCGGCGCGCGCCCACCGGCGTTCACCGGGGCGCCCGGAGCGGGCAGCGCCGTGCGGTCCAGCTTGCCGTTGCCGGTCAGCGGCAGTCGCTCCAGAACCACCACCGCCGAGGGCACCATGTGCACCGGAAGCGTGGCGGCGGCGTGCTCGCGCAGGGCTGCCGGGACCGGGTCCGTGCCGGGTGCGGGGACGACGTATCCGACCAGACGTCTGTCGCCGGGTGCGTCCTCGCGGACCACGACCGCCACATCCGCGACCTCCGGGTGCGCGGCCAACACCGCTTCGATCTCGCCGGGTTCGATGCGGAACCCGCGGATCTTCACCTGCTGGTCGCCCCGGCCGAAGTACTCCAGCGTGCCGTCCGGGCGCCGCCGGGCGAGGTCGCCCGAGCGGTACATCCGCCTGCCGCTCTCCCCGAAGAGAGGCGCGAACGGGTCGGCGACGAAGCGCCCCGCCGTCAGGTCCGGGCGGCCCAGATAGCCGAGCGCCACCCCCTCGCCGGCGACGTACATCTCGCCGGTCACGCCGGGCGGCACCGGCTGCAGCCGGTCGTCCAGCACATAGACGCGCAGGTCGGGAATGTTCACGCCGATGGTGCTGGAGACCGCGGAGGCGGCCGTCGCCCGGTCCAGCGCCAGATACGAGACATGGACGGTCGTCTCGGTGATGCCGTACATGTTGACCAGCGTCGGCGCGTTCTCCTGGTGGCGGGTGTACCAGTCCGCCAGCCGCCCCAGCTCCAGCGCCTCACCGCCGAACACCACGTAACGCAGAGCCAGTTCGTGTCCCGGGGCCTCCCGGTCGGCGGCGGCCAGCTGGTAGAAGGCGGACGGCGTCTGGTTGAGGACGGTCACCCCCTCGTCCGCCAGCAGCCGCAGGAACGCGTGCGGGTCACGGCTGGTCGCGTACGGGACGACGACGACCCGCCCGCCGTACAGCAGCGCGCCCCACAGCTCCCACACCGAGAAGTCGAAAGCGTAGGAGTGGAACAGCGTCCACACGTCGTCCGGCCCGAACGAGAACCAGTGCTCGGTCGCCGTCAGCAGCCGCGTCACGTTGTGCTGGGTGACCACGACCCCCTTCGGGCGGCCGGTGGACCCCGAGGTGTAGATCACGTACGCCGGGTCACCCGGGCTCAGCGGCCGGGTGCGCTCCGCCTGGCCGAGGGGCCCGTCCGGGAAGCCCGCCGCCCCGTCCACGGTGATCAGCGGCAGATCGTGCGCGGGCAGCCGCCCGGCCGTCCCGGCGTCGGTGATCAGCGCCGCCGGACGGGCGTCGTCCAGCATGTACGCGAGTCGGTCCGCCGGGTAGTCGGGGTCCATCGGCAGATACGCGGCCCCCGCCAGGGACACCGCGAGCAGCCCGGCCACCAGGTCCGTGGAGCGCGGCAGCGCGAGCGCCACGATCGAGCCGGGGCCGATCCCCCGGGCCGCCAGCAGCCGGGCCAGCGACCGGGCCCGGGAGGACAGTTCGGCGTACGTCAGCGACGCGCCCCCGCAGCTGACCGCCACCCGGTCGGGGTGCCGTCGCGCCGCCACCTCGTAGACCTCGGCGAGTGTGAGCGGCACCGGCCGGTCGTGGTTGACGCCGTTGGCCCCGACCACGGCACGGTGGACCTCGTCCTCGCCGAGGACGGGCAGCAGGCCGATCGGGGTGCCGGGCCGCTCGGCCGCCGCGGTGAGCAGCCGGGACAGCCGGTCCGCGAGGGACTGGGCGGTCGACCGGTCGAAGAGGTCGGTACGGAACTCCAGGAACCCCCCGATCCCGCCTCCGGGCAGTTCGCCCGCGTTCAGGGTCAGGTCGAACTTCGCGGTGCCGGACGGCACGGCGGTCAGCCGCGCGGTGGTGTCCGGGCCGAGCGGGACGGGTCCGTCCGCGAGCGACTGCCAGGCCAGCATGGTCTGGAACAGCGGGTGCCGGGCCAGCGAGCGCGGCGGGTTCAGGGCCTCGACGAGGTGGTCGAAGGGCAGTGCGTCGTGCTCGTACGCGGCGAGCGTGGTTGCCCGCACCCGGTCCAGCAGGTCGCCGAAGGCGGGGTCGCCGGAGGTGTCGGTGCGCAGGACCACGGTGTTGGTGAAGAAGCCGACGAGCCCGGCCGTGGCGTCGTCGTCGCGGCCCGCGACGGGGGTGCCGAGAGGAATGTCGGTGCCGCAGCCGTGCCGGGTCAGCAGGGCCGCGAGCCCGGCCTGCACGGTCATGAACACGGTCGCCCCGTGCGCCCGTGCGAGCCGGCGCAGCGCCTCGTGCGCGGTGGCGTCCAGCGCGAAGGGCACGGTGTCGCCCGCCGAGGTGGCCACGGGCGGCCGGGGCCGGTCGGTGGGCAGCTCCAGCTGGTCCGGCAGCCCGGCGAGCGCGTCCCGCCAGTGCGCGAGCTGGGCCTCGGCGAGCGGGGTCGGATCGGCGGGGGTGCCCAGGAGCCGCCGGAGCCGGGCCGCGTGGTCCACGTACTGGCCGCTCAGCGGAGTGAAGTCCGGGGTGAGGCCCGCGGCGCGGGCGGTGTAGGCGGTGGCCAGGTCCCGGGCCAGGGGAGTGGTGGAGGCCCCGTCACCCGCTATGTGGTGCAGCAGGAGGAGCACGGTGTGGTGGTCCGGGGCCCCGGTGAACAGGACCGTGCGCAGCGGGGGTTCGCCTGCGAGGTCGAAGCAGTGGCGCACGGCCTCCGTGAGATCGCTGCCCGGCTCCGCCAGGTGCAGCACCGGGCGGGCGGCCGGGTCGTCGGGGGCGAGGATCCGCTGGTGGGGGGTGTCGTCCGGGGCGCCGGCGCCCATGCCGTCGTCGGTGAAGTCGGTGGCGTTGTCCGTGGGCGGATATACCGTTCGTAGCGTCTCGTGACGCTCTGCCAGGTCGTGCAGGGCGAGCTGGAGCGCGTCGCGGTCGAGCGGGCCGTTGACGTTCAGGACGAGCGGGATGTTGTAGGTGGGGCTGGGGCCTTCGAGGCGGTGGAGGAACCACAGCCGCTGCTGGGCCGGGGACAGGGGGAGGGGACCGGTGCGCGGCACGGGGGAGAGCGGGACGGACGCGGTGGCCGCGCCGCCGCGCGTGCGGACCAGCGCCGCCAGGGCGGCGGGAGTGGTGTGGCGGAAGACGTCGGCGATGCCCATCGGCACGCCGAAGTGCTCCCGCACGCGGGCGGCCAGCCGGGCGGCGAGCAGCGAATGCCCGCCGAGTTCGAGGAAGCCCGCGTCGGCGGCCGGGGGTTCGGCGATACCGAGCACGTCGGCGAAGAGCCCGCGCACGATCTCGGCGTGCGGCCCGCCGGCGCCGACCGCGCTGTCCGAGCCGCCCGCTGCGGACGGGAGCGGTTCGGGATCGGGCAGCGCGCGGTGGTCGAGCTTGTCGTTCGCGGTACGGGGCAGCGCGTCCAGGAGCGTCACGGTCGCGGGGACCATGTGCTCGGGCAGGCCCCCGGCCAGGTGGTCGCGCAGCTCGGCGGGGGTCGGCGGCGCGCTGTCGGCGGCAGGGGCGTCGCCCTCGGGCCGCGCAGGCGGGGCGTTCCGCTCCTTCACCGGGACCGCGTAGGCCAGCAGCCGCTTGCCGTGGCCGGTGTCGCGGGCGATGACCGCGGCCGCCGCCACCCGCGGGTGCGCGGCCAGCCGGGCCTGGATCTCACCGAGTTCGATCCGGAAGCCGCGGATCTTCACCTGGTCGTCGCCGCGCCCCAGGAACTCCAGGGTGTGGTCCTCGCGGCGGCGCACCAGGTCCCCGGTGCGGTACATCCGGCCCCCGGGAGCGCCGTTCGGCGCGCCGAACGGGTCCGCGACGAACCGCTCGGCCGTCAGGTCGGGGCGGCCCGGATAGCCGAGGGCCAGACAGGCCCCCGCGACGTACAGCTCGCCCGTCGCACCGGCCGGTACCGGACGCAGGGAGGAGTCCAGGACGTAGACGCGTGAGCCGCGCACGGGACGGCCGTCCGGCCGGGCGGCCGAGGTCCCGGGCACCCAGTAGTAGGCGTCGACCGTCGTCTCGGTCGGCCCGTAGAGGTTCACCGGGTGCACGTCCCCGGCCTCGGTCAGCCGCTCCCACAGCGGCGGGGGGACGGTCTCCCCGCCGACCACCAGATGGGCCGGGTGGTGGCGGCCCTCGTCCAGCAGGCCTTCGGCGATGAGCGCCTCGGCGTAGGAGGGAGTGACGTCGAGATAGTCGATCAGATGCGTGCCGACGTACGCGGTGAGCGCCGCCGGATCCCGGTAGGCGGTGTCGTCCAGCAGGTGCAGCTCGTGCCCGTGGACCATCCACAGCACCGGGTCCCAGGACGCGTCGAAGGCGAACGAGGCGCTGTGCGCGACCCGGAGGCGCTCCCGGCCGGTCCGGGCGAGGGCCGGGGCGATGTGGTCCGTGCCGTGCCCGGCGCAGAGGTTGGCGAGCGAGGCGTGGCCGACGAGGACGCCCTTGGGGCGGCCCGTGGAACCGGAGGTGTGGATCAGGTAGGCGGGGTCCGCGAGCGAGGGCCCGGTGGGCAGCGGCCCGTCGGGGCAGGCGGCGAGGGCGTCGGCCGTGGCGGGAGCGTCGAGCGCGACGGTCGGCAGCCCGTGGTCGGGCAGCGCGGCGAGCGTCGCGGCCGTGCCGATCACGCACAGCGGCCGCGCGTCCTCCAGGACGGCCAGGGTCCGGGCGGCGGGGTGGCCGAGGTCCAGCGGCTGGCAGACCCGGCCCGCCTTGAGCACGGCCAGCAGCGCGACGACCAGGTCGGCGGTCCGGGGCAGCGCCAGCGCCACCGTGCCGCGGCTCCCTGCGCCCGCGGCGGGAGCGCCGAGACCGGCCAGCAGGCGGGCCAGTCGGTCGGAGGCGGCGTCCAGCTCGGCGAAGGTGAGCCGGGCCCCGGGCTCGGCGGCGGCCGCGTCCGCGCCCGCACGGGTGTCCGTACCGGCTGTCGCGCCTCGGAACGTGCCCGCCACGGTGGAGCGGACGGCGACGGCGTCCGGTGTCCGGGCCGCCTGCGCGGTGAACGACCGGGGAAGGGTGAGCGGGGCGGCGGGCTCGGAGCGACCGTAGGTCACGGCCTCGCGCACCTGGTCGCCGCTGAGCAGGTCCAGGGTGCCGATCGGGCGGTCGGGGTCGGTCAGCAGCAGCTCGGTCAGGCCGTCCAGATAGCGCAGCCAGCTGTCCTCGTGGGCGGCGAGGCCCTCCGGCCCGTACGCTGCGGGGTTGGCGTCGAGGGTGAGCCGCAGACCTCCGCCCGGGCCGGGTGCGGCGCCGACGGCGAGGCCTTCCACCGGTCCGGCCGCGAGGTTGCGCACGGTGCCCGTGGCTCCGGCGAAGTCCAGGACGCCGTCGAACGGCTTGACGTTGACCATCGGACCGGTCAGCGGGGCGTCGGCCGACTCCAGGACCAGGTCGCGGCGCAGGTCGGCCTGCGGATAGCGCTGATGACGGCGGACCTCGCGGATCTCCAGCACCACCCGGCGCAGCAGTTCGGCCCCGGTGTCGCCGGGACGGACGGAGATCCGCAGCGGCAGCACGTTCACCGTCATGGCCGGGGTCCGCAGCGCCGCCGGCCCCCGCCGGTTGGTCAACGGCAGGCCCAGCACGACGTCCTCGGCGCCGGTGAGCCGGTGCAGATGCCCGGCGGTCGCGGCCACCACCAGCTCGGCCCAGGTCGCCTTCGCCGCACGCGCCGCCCCGGACAGCCGCTCCAGGGCCTCGGCGGGGAGATCGGTGGTCCGATGGAGCAGGGCGCCGGCCGGTGTGTCCGAGGGCGCGGGGGAGCGGTGGGGAGCGGTGACGGAGGAGCCCGCCATGCGCGCGGCCCAGAACGCCCGGTCCGCCGTGTACTCATCGCCGTCCAGGTACGCCGCCTCCTGCCCGGTCAGCTCGCCCAGCGGGGCGAACCGGCACCGGGGCGGCGGCTCTTCGGCGACCAGCGCCCGGTAGAGCTCGGCGACGCGCTGCCCGATGAGGGACAGGGCGTAGGCGTCGACGGCTATGTGGTGCACGCGCTGGTACCACCGGTGGCGCCCTTCGCCGACCCGGATCAGCGCCTGTGTCATCAGGGCGCCGTCGGCGGCGAGGTCCACCGGCCGGGCCAGGTCCTCCCGCATCCACGCCTCGGCCCGGTCCTCCGCCAACTCCAGCCGGTGCACCAGGGGTTCGGCGGCGCGTACGATCCGCTGCTCCGGTACGCCGCCGGCCTCGGACACGCGCAGGGCGAGGGTCTCCGCCTCGCCCACCGTCCGTCTCACGGCCTCCACGAACAGGTCCGCGTCCAGCGGCCCGTCGATCTCCACGCAGTCGGCCGTGTTCAGCTCGGTGCCGAGAGGGGCCATCCGGTGCGCGTAGTAGATGCCCGACTGGGCCGTCAGGAGGGGGAGTCCGGGGGAAGGCGCGCCGCCGGAGTGCGCTGCCGAAGAGCTGGTCGGGCGGTTCGGACGCTCATGCATGTGTGTGACGACTCCCCTGAAGGACAACGGACACCGGGCCGACGGGCTCTCGGCGCACACTTAGGTAAGGCTAAGTTAACCTATTTCCGACAGCGCAGGCGACCGCCCCGGGGCGGTCCGGAACGCAAGGAGAGCCCATGACCGTTCCCGCAGCCCCACGCCCCGAGACGCGGGCCGACAGGACGGCCGATGAGCGGATCCGTGCCCTCAGGGCCGCCGTGCGGGAGACGATCGGCGCCGGCGCCCCGGCCCTGCTCGACCTGAGCCGGCGTCTGCACGCCGAGCCCGAGACCGCGTTCGAGGAGCACAAGGCCGCCGCCCTCTGTCATGAACTCCTCGCCGCACACGGCTTCGAGGTCACCGCGCCCGCCCACGGCCTGGACACGGCGTTCCGCGCCACGATCGGCTCCGGCCCCGTCACCGTGGCCATCGCCTGCGAGTACGACGCCCTGCCGGGCCTCGGCCACGCCTGCGGGCACAACCTCATCGCCGCCGCCGGAGTCGGCGCGGCCCTCGGACTCGCTCCGTACGCGGACGAACTCGGCCTGACCGTCCGGGTCGTCGGCACACCCGCCGAGGAACGGGGCGCGGGCAAGGCCCTGCTGCTGGAGGCCGGAGCGTTCGACGGGGTCGACGCCGCGATGATGGTGCACCCCTGCCCCTTCGAGATGGCCGACTTCCGCTCCTTCGCGCTCGGCACCCTCGACGTCGTCTACACCGGCCGCGCCGCGCACCCCAGCCTCAACCCGCACGAGGGCCGCAACGCCGCCGACGCCCTGACCGTCGCCCAGGTCGCCCTCGGCCTCCTGCGTCAGCAACTGCCGCCCCAGTGGCGGGTGCACGGCATCACCACCGCCGCCGGAACCGCGCCCAACGCGATACCCGACCGGGCCACCGCCACGTACGAGATACGGGCGCTGGCCGCCGAGGACCTGCGGGAGCTGCGGCAGCGGGTCGAGGACTGCTTCCGTGCCGGGGCGCTCGCCACCGGCTGCGAGGTGACCCTGGAACGGCCCGAACCCGACTACCTGGACTTCCGGGGAGACCCGGAGCTGATCCGGCTCTGGACCGCCAACGCCCGCGAGTTGGGCCGCGCCGAACCGGTCGAGCGACCGCCGTTCGCCTGCACCGACATGGGCAACGTCTCGCACGTGGTGCCGTCCATCCACCCGGTGCTCGACATCAGCGGCGGTGCCTGCGGTCCGCACGAGGCGGCGTTCGCCGATGCCGCGATCTCCCCGGCGGCCGAACAGGCCCTGCTCGACGGGGCGGTGGGCATGGCGTGGACGGCCGCCGACTTCGCGGCTTCGCGGCGCTCCGCGGCCGGCCGTCCGTCCGTCCGACGGGGCCTGACGGGGCGTCCGACGCCGTGGGGCCCGGACCGGCGGTCGCCGGACCGGGCCCCATCGCGTGGAGGTCACCCGGAGGTCACTTCGCCGAGAGCGCCTCGACGTAGTCCTTGAGGACGGCGTCCGCCGCGAGCGGGCCACCGCGGGTGGACCACACCGAGCCGTCGACGGTCACCGCGTGGTCGTTCTTGACGGCGCCCAACTCCTTGTAGGCGGGCTTGGACTGGACGTCCTTGAGCGCCTTCTCGCCGTCCGAGGTCAGCGTCGACAGGAACAGCCAGTCGCCGTCGATCTCGTTGATCTTCTCCAGGCTCAGCGACGGCGTGTGCGCGTTGCCGTCCTTGTTCTGGGACGCGGGCCGCTTCAGCCCCATCTCCAGGGCGACGCCACTGGCGAACTGCTTGTTCTCCATCCAGCTCGGCCCGTCCGGGTTCCAGCGGACGATGGAGACCTCGGCGCCCTTGTTCGCGCCCAGCTTCTCACCGGCGGCCTTGGCGGCGGCCTCGTGGCCGGTGATGAACTTGTTCGCGTCGTCCAGCTTGTTGACGGCGTTGCCGACGCCGCGGAAGAACAGCTTCCAGTCGTCGGTCGGCGCCATCGTCACCAGCGTGGCCGGGGTGATCTCCCGCAGCTGCTTCAACACCTGCTCGTCCTGCATGTCACCGGCGAGGATCAGGTCGGGCTTGGCGGCGACGACCTTGTCCATGACCGGCTGGAGCAGGTTGCCCACGACGTCGATGCCCTCGACCTTGTCGGCGAGGTAGGCCGGCGGCTCGTCCAGCCCCTGCCCGTTGGTGATGCCGACCGGCTTGAGGTCCAACGCCAGTACCGCGTCCAGGTCTTCCTGGGTCAGGGTGACGATGCGCTTCGGCTGCGCCGGGATCTCCACGGCCTTGCCGGTGGCGTCCTTGACCGTACGGGTCGCGGAGGAGGCGGAGTCCGCCTTCCCGCCCTCGTCCCCGGAGGACTTGCCCGATGCGGAGTCCGAACCGCAGGCCGTCAGCAGCAGGGTGGCGGCCCCGAGCGCGGCGACGGCTTGCGCCGCTCTTCGGGCGGCGGTACGGGCGGGGCGGAGGTGCAGGGTCATCAAGGGCTCCGGGTTCAACGGGACATGAAGCGGTGACGGCCGCACGGTCACGCGGATGCGGCCGTCGGCTCGTGAGCGAGCTAAGGTTAGCCTTACTTTAGCGGCAGCGGGCAAAGTGATGCCCCTGTCCTTCGGAAAGGCCGGTCCCCGTGGAAATCCGTGTCGAACAGCTCACCGCTGGATACGCCGGGCACACCGCCGTGGATCAGGTCGACCTGACGGTCCCCTCCGGACAGGTCGTGGCGATCGTCGGACCCAACGGGTGCGGCAAATCGACCCTCCTGCGCTCCATGGCCCGCCTCCACCAGCCCCGCTCCGGACGGGTGTTCGTCGGCGACGCCGACGTCTGGCAGCTGCGCCAGCGCGACGCCGCCCACCGCATCGCTCTGCTGCCCCAGGCCCCGCAGGCACCCGAGGCGGTCACCGTCGCCGGACTCGTGCGGTACGGACGCCACCCGCACCAGGGGCTGTTCCGCCAGTGGTCGGAGGAGGACGAGAGCGCCGTCACCCGCGCCCTGGAGGCCACCGGCACCGCCGCCCTGGCCGGACGCCGGCTCGACCAGCTCTCCGGAGGCCAGCGCCAGCGCTGCTGGCTCGCCATGTCCCTCGCCCAGGAGACTCCCGTCGTCCTGCTCGACGAACCCACCAGCGCCCTCGACATCGGCCACGCCGTGGAGGTGCTGGACCTGGTCCGCGAAGTCGCCGCGCAGGGCCGCACCATCGTCATGGTGCTCCACGACCTCGCCGCCGCCGCACGGTACGCCGACACGCTGGTGGCCATGCGCGACGGGCGGATCGTCGCCGCGGGGCCGCCCCGCGAGACCGTGGACACCGCACTGGTCCAGGAGCTCTACGGCATCGAGGCGGAGATCCTCACCGCGACCTCCGACGGCGCGCCCGTCGTCGTACCGACCGTGCGCGTACCGGTCGCCTGATCCCGACGAGGCGGCACCCCCCCGCTCCTGGATCGACGACCGCCGGACTGTCAGAGGCGGCGCCTAAGGGCTGTCCCGCAATTCCCGGTGGATCGGCGCGCGGCGTCAGATGCGGTGCATCGCAAGGCGGAGGGACGTCCGCATACTGGATGTATGGGGACGTTCCGACAACGCGGCGAGGTGCCGTAGCTGTCGTCGCGCGCCCGCCGGGAATTGCGGGACAGCCCTTAGGGCTTGCAGAACAATAAGTTGCGCACTCGCGCTCTTGACACCGCAGCTCATGCACGGTGTTCGACAGCAAGTTGATTCTCTGCAAGCCCTTAGCCTGTGACCCAGGTTCGATCAAGGAACGGGGCAGAGGCAGTGGCCGTGCGAATAGAGCGTCATCAGGTGTCCGGGGCCGTCGTGTCGGCGGCCCGCGAGGACTTCGTCAACCGCATCGGGGGCCAGGTGCGGTCCATGTCGAAGGGCGTCCGGATGGCCACCTACGAGTGGCAGTCGATCGCCGACGAGTTCCTGGACTACCTGGGCGCTCTCTCCGTCGACACACCGGACCTGGACACCGCGGAGGCCGCGGCCGCTCTCAAGGACGCCTCCGAGGCCGCGGCCGGCGCCGTCGCCTACGCGGCCTACCACCCCCACTGCGCATTCCAGATCTCCCTGGACTACGTGAACTTCGGCATGAGCTACGACCCGGGTGCCGACGCCCCCGAGGAGAGCGTCACAGCGGGGGAGTGGATCGACGCTCTCTGTCTGGCGGTCCTGCGGGACCGAGCCGCGTGGCACGGAGAGGCATTCCGCTTCGCCCGGGACAAGTTCCTCGCGCAGACGCGAGGAACACCCGTCGGTGAGCTCGCCACGGGGCTGATGGCCGTCGTCCTGGACGACACCGGCGACGAGGAGGAGTACCCGCCGAGCGCGCAGGCCAGGCTCGCCGCCGCGGACGCCGCCCTGGACCGCATCCGGGTCCGCGCCGAGGAGACCGGCGAGCCCCTCCTCGACCGGCCGGGCAGTGCGGCGCTGCACGCACTGCGTGCGCTGGCCGCCGGGGACCGGGAGTCCTTCGACGCCGCGCTGGCCGACCTCCTGGCCCGGCACGCCGCGCTGCACAGCGGGCCTTCCGCCTCCCCCGGAAGCCTCCTCCCGCTGGTCCCCCTGGCCCTCGCCGCGCTCGCGTACCGGACCCTGGGCTGGTCGCCCGCCGTCCGGACCGACTACCTCCCGCACGCGCTGGTCACCGGCTTCGAGAACCGGGGCCCGCGGGTCGCCGGGTTCGGACGGGACCGGCGGCCGGACGCGGTGGCCGCGCTCGCGAAGGGCCCGCTGACGGTGGAGCGGCCGGCCCCGGCCCGGACGGTGGACCCCGGGATCGAGGACCGGTACGAGGAGCGCGTCCGCGCGGCGTTCACCCCTGTCGACGGGGAGGCCCCCGCCGTGTGGCGGCTCGGCAGCTCCATGGGCGATCAGGAGCGCCTGTTCACGTGGCGGTCGGCGGCGTCCGACGGATGCACGGACGCCCAGCTCAGGAGCGTTCGTCTGGCCTCGCAGATGGGAGCGGCGCTGTTCCGCGTCGCGCTGGCGGAGCCGGGCTCCGACGTCGAGGTCACCATCGACGGCCGGTCCCTGCGCTACCGGGCCCGGCGCGACGAGAGGACCGGGCCCGGCCCCTGGCACAAGGCCACCGTGTTCGCCCTCATCACCGGCGCGCGCGAGGACCTCGCCCCTCTCGTCCTCACCGGCCCGGCGTTCGCCTGCCCGGACGGCTCCGCGTTCAGCGCCTACCGCGAGGCACTGCACGCCTACCTGAAGGGCACGGACCCCGAAGCCGCGGCCGAACGGGCGCTGCGGCAGGCCGAGAAGGCCAAGGACTGGGGCTTCGCGATGCCACCGGCCGTCCTGCTGTCGCAGCTCGTGGAAGGCGACGCGGAGAGCTTCAACCTGGCGCTGGCCGACGCGCTCGAAGCCCATCGCGCCCACTACCAGGTCGCCGACCGGGCCGACGACCCGGCCGCGGCCGTCTCCCTCGACGCACTCGCACTCGCCTGCCACGCCCGCCGGCGAGGCTGGGACATCCGCGTCGAGTCCCCGTACCTGCCCCGGGAACTCCTCCAGGCCGCCGAACCCTTCTGAGAAGCCCACCGCGCGCCGCCCGCGGAGGCGCGCCGACATCCGGAAACACCGAGGGGCCCGTGGTGAACTCCAGGGCCCCTCGATCGGCATCCGGCTCGGCAGGCGACGCCGACGCGCTCAGCCGGTCCCTCCGGCGCCGCCCCCACGACGTGGTCCGTCCGCATCGGACGGGCCACCGCGGAACACTCCGAGGATCTCCTCGGCGGCCAGCGTCGCCGTCAACGTGCCATCCCGTACCCGCTGTTCCAGCTCAGGCGCGAGCTTCCGCACCCCCGGGTGGCTGTGCAGGCCGTCCAGCAACGCGTCGCGGACCATCGTCCACGTCCAGTCCACCTGCTGGTCGCGGCGCTTGGCCGCCAGCCGCCCGGTCGACTCCAGGAGCGTCCGGTGCTGCTCCAGCCGCTCCCACAGGGTGTCGAGGCCGAGCGACTCGCGCGCGCTGCACGTGAGCACCGGTGGCGTCCAGGCCGCGTCCGCCGGATGCATCAGCCTTAGCGCGCCCGCCAGTTCGCGCGCGGCCGAGCGGGCGTCACGTTCGTGCGGTCCGTCGGCCTTGTTCACCGCGATGGCGTCCGCCAGCTCCAGGACGCCCTTCTTGATGCCCTGCAACTGGTCGCCGGTACGGGCCAGCGTCAGCAGCAGGAACGTGTCGACCATGTTCGCCACCGCCGTCTCCGACTGCCCGACGCCCACCGTCTCCACCAGCACCACGTCGTACCCCGCCGCCTCCATCACCACGATGGACTCCCGGGTCGCCTTGGCCACCCCGCCCAGCGTGCCCGCCGTGGGGGAGGGGCGGACGAAGGCGGCCGGGTCCACCGCCAGACGTTCCATCCGCGTCTTGTCGCCCAGGATGGAGCCGCCCGTACGGCTGGAGGACGGATCGACCGCCAGTACCGCCACGCGGTGCCCGAGCCCCGTGAGCATCGTGCCGAGCGCGTCGATGAACGTGGACTTGCCCACGCCCGGCACCCCGCTGATCCCGATCCGCCGGGCAGCCCCCGCGTGCGGCAGCAGCCGGCTCAGCAACTCCTGAGCCAGTACCCGGTGTTCGGCTCGGGTCGACTCGACGAGCGTGATCGCGCGCGCCACGAACGCCCGCCTGCCGTCGAGAACTCCCCGCACATAACCGTCGATGTCGATCTTCGCAGCCATCCGGTCAGCGGCTCACAGCTCGTGGCCGAGCGCGGCGCCGAGCCGCGTCACCAGGTCATGGGCCGCGTCAGGGATCACCGTCCCCGGCGGGAAGACCGAGGCGGCGCCCGCCTCGTGCAGCGCCTCGATGTCCTGCGGCGGAATCACCCCGCCCACCACGATCATGATGTCCTCGCGCCCCTCGGCGGCCAGCTCCTCACGCAGCGCGGGCACCAGGGTCAGGTGCCCCGCCGCCAGCGAGGAGACGCCCACGATGTGCACATCGGCCTCGACGGCCTGCCGCGCCACCTCGCCGGGCGTCTGGAACAGCGGGCCGACGTCCACGTCGAAGCCCAGGTCGGCGAAGGCCGTGGCGATCACCTTCTGGCCCCGGTCGTGGCCGTCCTGCCCCATCTTGGCGACCAGGATGCGCGGACGACGGCCCTCGGCCTCCTCGAAGGCCTCGACCAGCGCGCGGGTGCGGTCCACCGAAGGGGACTCTCCTGCCTCTTTGCGGTACACACCGGAGATCGTACGGATCTGCCCGGCGTGCCGCCCGTACACCTTCTCCAGCGCGTCCGAGATCTCCCCGACCGTCGCCATCGCGCGCGCCGCGTCGACCGCCAGCGCCAGCAGGTTGCCCTCCAGACCCGGTCCCGGGTCGCGCTCGGCGGCGGCCGTCAGCGCGCGCAGCGCCTCCTGGCACGCCACCTCGTCCCGCTCCTCGCGCAGCCGGCGCAGCTTCTCGATCTGCTGGGTGCGCACCGAGGAGTTGTCGACCTTGAGGACGTCGATCTTCTCGTCGGTCTCCACCCGGTACTTGTTCACCCCGATCACCGGCTGCCGCCCGGAGTCGATCCGCGCCTGCGTGCGCGCGGCGGCCTCCTCCACCCGGAGCTTCGGGATGCCCGCGTCGATGGCCTTCGCCATCCCGCCGGCCGCCTCGACCTCCTCGATGTGCTGCCAGGCCCGGTCCGCCAGGTCCCGCGTCAGCTTCTCCACGTACGCGCTGCCGCCCCACGGGTCGATGACCCGGCAGGTGCCGGACTCCTGCTGGAGCAGGAGCTGCGTGTTACGGGCGATGCGGGCGGAGAAGTCGGTGGGCAGCGCCAACGCCTCGTCCAGCGCGTTGGTGTGCAGCGACTGGGTGTGCCCCTGGGTCGCGGCCATCGCCTCCACGCAGGTGCGCGTCACATTGTTGAACACGTCCTGCGCGGTCAGCGACCAGCCGGACGTCTGCGAATGGGTGCGCAGGGAGAGGGACTTGGGGTTCTTCGGGTCGAACTGCTTCACCAGGCGCGCCCACAGGAGCCGGGCCGCCCGCAGCTTCGCGACCTCCATGAAGAAGTTCATGCCGATCGCCCAGAAGAACGAGAGCCGCGGCGCGAACGCGTCGACGTCCAGCCCGGCCTCACGACCGGCGCGCAGATACTCCACCCCGTCGGCCAGCGTGTACGCCAGCTCCAGGTCGGCCGTAGCTCCGGCCTCCTGGATGTGATAGCCGGAGATCGAGATGGAGTTGTAGCGCGGCATCCGCTGCGAGGTGAACGCGAAGATGTCGGAGATGATCCGCATCGAGGGCGACGGCGGATAGATGTAGGTGTTGCGGACCATGAACTCCTTCAGAATGTCGTTCTGAATGGTCCCGGCCAACTTCTCGGGCGGCACGCCCTGTTCCTCGGCCGCCACGATGTACAGCGCCAGCACCGGAAGGACCGCGCCGTTCATCGTCATCGACACCGACATCCGGTCCAGCGGAATGCCGTCGAACAACTGGCGCATGTCGTAGATCGAGTCGATCGCCACGCCGGCCATGCCCACGTCACCGGTCACCCGGGGGTGGTCGCTGTCGTACCCCCGGTGGGTCGGCAGGTCGAAGGCGACCGACAGGCCCTTCTGCCCGGCCGCGAGGTTGCGCCGGTAGAAGGCGTTGGACTCCTCGGCCGTGGAGAAACCGGCGTACTGACGGATCGTCCAGGGCTGGTTGACGTACATCGTCGGGTAGGGCCCGCGCAGATACGGGGCGATGCCCGGATACGAGTGCAGCGCGTCCAGGCCCTCCAGGTCCTCACCGGTGTAGAGCGGCTTGACCGTGATGCCCTCGGGCGTCTCCCAGAGCGGGGCCTCGGCACCCTCGGCCGCCTTGGTCACGGCAGCCTGCCACTCACCGGCGGAACCGGCGGGCGGCGCGGAGGACGTGAGCGGCACGTCGGAGAAGTCCGGAACGGAGGGTCGGCGATCCGTGGGCGATGTCGTCATCACGCCACTCCCATGCGGTCGAGTACGGAGGTGAGAACGGCGACCGCGTCGCAGCCCGCGAAGATGTAGGCGTCGACCCCGGCGTACTCGCCCGGCCGGCCGGCCAGGAACACCCGCTCCGCTCCCGCCGACTTCAGCGCGGCGGCCACCTGCTCCGCCCGCTCGGCGTACAGCGCGTCCGACGAGCACAGCACGGCGACCGTCGCCCCGGCGGCGGTCAGCGCGTCGGCGGCGGTGTCCGCCTCCACCGACACCGGATCGTGGACCGCCTCGATCCCGCCCGCCCCGAAGAGGTTGACGGCGAAGGAGACCCGCGCCGTGTGCGCGGCGGCCGGACCGAGCGCGGCGACGAACACCTTCGGGCGGCTCCCGGTCGCCGCGAGGTGCGCGTCGGAGCGGGCGCGCAGCGCCTCGAACGCCTCGTCGCGCCGGACCCGGGGCAGACCGCCCGGGGCCCCGGCGTACGCGTCGGGCGCGGGCTCGCGCTCCACCGGGCGCTCGCCCGGCTGCGGGAACTCGCTCACCCCGGTGATCGGCTCCTTGCGACGGGCCAGCTTCGCACTGCGCGCGGCCCAGGTGGCGGCGAGCCGCTCCGCGACCATCCCGGAGCGCAGGGCGGCGGGCAGCCCGCCGGCCCGCTCGGTCTCCTGGAAGAACGCCCAGGCGGCCGAGGCGAGTTCGTCGGTCAGCCGCTCCACGTACCAGGAGCCGCCCGCCGGGTCGATGACCCGCGCCAGATGCGACTCCTCCATGAGGATCGTCGAGGTGTTACGGGCGATCCGACGCGCGAACGCGTCGGGCAGGCCCAGCGCGTGATCGAACGGCAGTACGGTCACGGAGTCCGCGCCGCCCACCCCCGCGCCGAGCGTGGCCAGCGTGGTGCGCAGCATGTTCACCCACGGGTCGCGGCGCGTCATCATCACCGGCGAGCTGACGGCGTGCTGCCGCTGGGCCCCGGCGGCGGGCCCTCCGGAGGCCTCGGCGACCCGCGCCCACAGCCGCCGTGCCGCGCGCAGCTTGGCGATGGTCAGGAACTGGTCGGCGGTGGCCGCGTAGCGGAACTCCAGCTGCCCGCAGGCCGCTTCCACGCTCATCCCGGCACCGGTCAGGGCCCGCAGGTACGCGACGCCGGCGGCCAGCGAGAGCCCCAGCTCCTCGGCGGCCGAACCGCCCGCCTCGTGGTAGGGCAGCGCGTCCACGGCGACGGCCCGCAGCCGCGGGTACTCCGCCTCGCACACCCGCGCCCAGCGCACGGTGGGGGCGAGGTCCGCCTCGACGCCCGTCCGGGCCTCGTGGCCGAGCGGGTCGGCGCCCAGTGTGCCGCGCGCCTCGTCCTTGGCGACGCCGCGTTCCCCGTACAGCCGCAGCAGCTCCGTCGCGGCGGCGTCCAGGTCGGCCGGGGCGTCGAGCGCGATGGGCGCGAGGTCGAGGTAGACGCCTTCCAGCGCCCGGGCGAGCCCGTCGACGGGGACGCCCACGGGGCCGCCCACGGTGAGCCAGAGGGAGGTGGTCCCGTTCTCCAGATCGCCGAGCACCGCCTCGTTGAGCCGGGCAGGGTCGGTCAGGGTGTGGCGTTGGCGCACGTCCCAGCCGCCGGCCGCGTTCCCTTCGGCCCTGCTGCCCCGGGTGAAGGGGGCGAAGCCGGGAAAACCGGTGTCCGGCGACTCGTCTTGTGCGGTGTAGAGGGGGCGGGTGGTGAGCCCGTCCTCCAGTGTCGTGGACAGCGCTTCCTCGGCGGCCGATCCCGAGACTTCCTTGCCCGACTTGCGCAGTACGCCTTCGACGAGCGTCTGCCACTGGTCATGGGAGGGGTCGGGGAACGCGGCGGCCGGAGAGAGCCCGTCAGCAGGCTGGACCGTCATGCTCAGATGCTAGGCCAGTGCGCCGAACCAGCAGCAGGGGCACAGGCTGTGACCTTGCCCTCGCGGAGATGTACTTGATCCTTTACATACGGTCGCGTAACCGACAGGGCGGGCCGACGGCGGCAACACGACGGCTCCCGACATCGGGATGAATCGGGACAGAGATGCATATTATGTGCGAAGTTTCCTGATTTCTTTATGTCATCCCTGGAATGCCGTATCCACCCCGGCGCCGCTCCTGCGGCCGCCGGGATGCGGAGAGGACGCGACCGTGGCCGTCGGACCTGTGGAGTACCTCGTCATCGCCTTCCCCGGCAGTCGCTTCGCCGGGTCGGTCGCCCCCGTGCTCGCCGAAGCCGCGTCGTCCGGAGCCGTACGCGCCGGAGACCTGGCCTTCGTCCGCAGGGCGGAGGGCGGCGCGCTGACCTCGGTGGAACTGCGGGAGCTGGACCCCGAGGGAGTGGTTCCCGCCGATACGGCGGAGGGCGGGGCGGCGGCGGTGCTGGGTGCGGAGGACCTCGAAGGGCTCGACCGCGGAGTGCCGGCGGGCGATGTCGTGGCGATCGTCGTCCGGGAGGATCTGTGGACCACGCGGCTCGCCCGCGCGGCCCGCGAGGCCGGCGGCACGTTCGTCGCGCACGAGCGCCTCGGGGCCGGTGGGCCCGGTGGTTCCGCTGACCAGGAGGTCGCGGGGGACGACATCATCACCCGGCTGGAGCGGCTTGCCGAGCTGTGGAAGCGGGACGTCCTCACCGACGCCGAGTTCGTGGACCAGAAGACGAAGCTCCTGTCGGACTGATGCCCGGCCGGCGCCCCGGGGAGCCGCCCGGCGCTCTCCGGTGGTGCTTTCCTTACTGCATACGACATTGATCCCGATATGTGGAATTCCTGGAATTCATCAGGGAAAGAGGCAGTTCATCGTGCAGACAGCCCGGACCGTTCCGGCCGCCACCGTCGTCAATCTGCGCGACCTCGGCGGCATCGCCCTGGGCCGTGACCGCCGGGTGCGGCAGGGCGTCCTCTTCCGCTCGGGTCAGCTGAGCGAGCTCGACCCGGAGAGCGACCGGGCGGTGTCCGCACTCGGTATCCGCACCGTCGTGGACCTGCGCACCGCCGACGAGCGTCAGTGGGCCCCGGACCGCCTGCCGGACCGGGCCAGGCTCTTCGTCGCCGATGTGCTGGGCGACCACCCGGGCGTGGCGCCCGCCCGGCTGAGGTCCCTGCTCGCCGACCCGGTCGAGGCGGAACGGGCGCTGGGAGGCGGCCGGGCCGAGGAGCTCTTCGCCGAGACCTACCGGAAGATGGTCCTCTCGCCGGGGGCCGCGGCCGCCTACCGGGCCTTCCTGGAGACGGTCGCCGACCCCGCCGCGCGCCCGCTGCTCTTCCACTGCACGGCGGGCAAGGACCGTACCGGCTGGGCGGCAGCCGTCCTGCTGATGCTCCTGGGAGCGGCCCGCGCGACGGTGCGGTCGGACTTCCTCGCGGTCAACCCCGCCGTACGGGCGGCCTTCGCCCCGTACGTGACGAAGTTCCTGGACGGCGGCGGCGACCCCGCCGTCGCCGCGGCGATCATCGAGGTCCGCCCCCGCTACCTGGACGTGGCGCTCGACGCCATGGACGAGCGCTGGGGCGGCCTCGACGGCTATGTACGCGACGGGCTGCGCGTGCCCGACGCCGCACTGGAGCGGCTGCGCGACGGCCTGGTACTCCGCGGCTGAACCGTCGGGAGCGACGCGAGTGACGGCAGCGACGGCAGTGACCGACGCGGCGTGAGCGCGGAAGGGGCCGGTCCGGCCGGGAGGCTCCCGGCCGGACCGGCCCCTTGTGCGCCCTGTGTCGCGCGCCGGCTACAGGCGTACGAGGCGTTCCGTCAGGTCGCGGTAGTGCTGGAGGGCGATCCGCAGATCCTCGGTCTCCGCCCCGGCGGCAGCCTCGCTCCCGTCCTTCCCCGCGCGCAGGCGCCGCCCGCGTTCCTCCAGGGCGGCCCCGAGGGACGCGACGACCTCGTCGAAGGTGGCGTCGGCCTCCTGTACCGCCCGGTGCGGATCCTCCACGAACCCGGTCACCGCCTGCTGGATGCGGGCGGCGAACGCCTCCTGCTCCTCGGGGGAGAACAGCGGCCGGCCGTGGTGCGGCTCACCCCCGCCCCCTCGGGCGGCGTCCGATCCGGCATGGGGGACCGTGTGACCCGGGGTTTCGGAGACCGCGGGGCCGGGGCCGTGGTCGGGGGCGGTACGGGGGCCCGCCCCGGTACGGCCGGCCGGCTCCTCGCCCGTGACCGTCCTCGGAGCCGTCACGGGCGTGCCCGATCCCCTCACGGGCGTGCCCATGTCGATGGGGCCCGCACCCTCGGGCAGACCTGTCTTTTCGTTCGGTGTCCGCGTCATGACGTACCGCGTCCCTTCACCAGATGGCTGTTGCCGTGCTCACGCCCCGACGGGGCGCCCGCGAGCAGGTCGTCGAAGAGCCCGCGGCCCTCGATCAGTGCCTCGCGCATCTCCTCGGTGCTCACGTTCCCGTGGCGGGCGGCGTGCACCCGGCGGTAGCCGTCGACGTGCGCGGCGTGGTGGACGGAGAGCGCGTCCGTACGGTCCTCGAAGTCCTCGCCGCCCGGGAAGCCGCGCTCGCGCGTCAGATCGGCCAGCAGCGCGTCGGCCTCGGTGAGCGCCCGCTCCGGCGATTCCACGAACAGTTCCTGGGCGCTCGCCCAGCGGGCGGCGTACCGTGCGCGCGCCTCCTCGGTCAGCGGGCGCTCGTCGAGGTGGCCGTGCCGCTTCACCCGATCGCCGAGCTCCTGCTCGGCCGCGGCGGTGTCGCCGCCGTGTCGGGCGACCACGCGGTCGTACTCGGGCCCGAAGCGGCCACGCAGGCCCCTGCCGCCGGCCGATCGTCCACGGAGCAGGAAGAACGCGGCGATGGCCGCCACGACGACCACGGCGATGATGATGATCGCTGTCGTCATGGCTACCTCCCCCGACGTTCATCGGCCGATACGTAGCTCTGCTGTCGCACAGTGGTCAACCCCTTTCGGTCCGAGCCCGGCGACAACCGTCGGGCGACGTGCTGGAGGTCGTGTACCCCCGGATTCCCGTTCGAGGCAGTCCTCCGGCGGAAGGGCTCCGCGCGGCGCTCTGTGTAGGGTGAAGACGTCGGATCGGCGGCAGGTCGGAGGGCACGCGATGACGGAGCGCAAACCACCGGGAGTCAGTTTCGAGTCCTGGGTCGACCGGCAGATCCACGAGGCGGAACAGCGCGGTGACTTCTCCGCGCTTCCGGGCTTCGGCAAGCCGATCGCCGGTCTGGAACGCCCCTACGACGAGGCCTGGTGGATCAAGCAGAAGATGCAGCGGGAGGGCGTGTCGATGCTGCCGCCCGCGCTGGCCCTGCGCAAGGAGGCGGAGGACGTCCCGCGCGCGGTGTCCGCGGCCCGCACCGAGGCCGAGGTGCGGCGCATCCTGACCGGGGTGAACGAGAAGATCGAGCGGGCGATCCGGATGCCTCCCGAGGGCCCGCCGCTGCGGCTGACCCCCTTCGACGTGGACGGGACCGTCCGCCGCTGGCGCGAGGAACGACGCCCGGCCTGAAATCCGCCGGCCACGGTGCCGCATACTCGCCGTATGGGATCGGGCAGGGCGGGACGGCGGCGCGGGCGCGCTCCACAGCACGCCGACGTGACGGTCCGCCGGGCCGCGGCGGGCGACGCCGGCCGGCTGACGCGGCTGGTCCGCACATCGGGCGCCTACGAGGGGCCGTACGCCCCGATGGTCGAGGGGTACCGGATCGGCCCGGACTACATCGAGGCGCACCGGGTCTTCGTCGCCGACGACGGCGCCACGGGCCGGATCCTCGGCTTCTACGCACTGCTCCTCGACCCGCCGGAACTGGACCTGATGTTCGTCGCCGACTCCGCCCAGGGGCTCGGCATCGGCCGACTGCTCGCCGCCCATCTGCGCGAGGAGGCCCGGACCGCCGGGCTCGCGGGCATCCGGATCGTGTCCCACCCACCGGCCGAGGGCTTCTACCGGAGCATCGGCGCCGAACCCGTCGGCACGGTACGGGCCGATCCGCCCGCGGTGATGTGGGACCGCCCCGAACTCCTGCTCCGCATCGGCTGAGGCGCGCCCCACCGGGGCCGTGGACGACCGGAGCCCGGCCGCGGTGCGCGGCCGGGCTCCGGGACGGGTGCCTCAGGCGGTGATCAACCGCCGTACGGGCGGGTGATCAGCTCCATGCCATGACCGCTCGGATCGGGGAAGTACACGCCCCGTCCGCCGTCGTTGTGGTTGATCTCGCCGGGAACCTTCTGATGGGGATCGGCGAAGAAGTCGATCCCCAGAGCCTGGATCTTCGCGAACGCGGTGTCGAACTCCGCCTCCGAAATGAGGAAGGCGTAGTGCTGCGGGGTGATCGAAGCGGCGGGAATCGTCGCGAAATCCAGCGTGACGCTGTTCGCGAGAACGACCGGAACGAACGGACCCCACTCCTCTCCGACCGTCAGGCCCAGCAGATCCGCCAGGAATTCGGCGGACTCGCGGTTGTCCCGGCAGTGGACGATGGTGTGGTTCAACTCGACTGACACGGTGGAATGCCTCCAACGGGCATCTCACGGGCTACCTCCACGCCTCACCCGGCCGGTGACCGACGCGCGATGCCCTGCCGTGATCATAGGCGGGCCGCGGACACCGGTCCACGGGGTTACGCCCGTGCCCGCGGGGAACCTGTGGGATCCGGCCATCGGCACTCCGCCCTCCCCGCCGGGCCCCAGAAGGGAAAGGGACCCCACGTGACACCCAGCAGAGGCCGTCAGGAGACCCAGGAGGAGCGGGCGGACCGGCAGTGGTCCGAACTGCTCCAGGAGTTGCGCGTCGCCCAGACCGGGGTGCAGATCCTTTTCGGCTTCCTGCTCGCGGTGGTCTTCCAGTCGCGGTTCGAGGACCTGGGGGACATCGACCGGAACATCTACGTCGTCACGGTGATGCTGGGTTCGGCGACCGCGGCGGCGCTCATCGGTCCCGTGTCCTACCACCGGCTCCTCACCGGCCGCCGGATGAAGCCCGAGACGGTCATCTGGGCCTCCCGGATGACCGTGCTCGGCCTGGTGCTGCTGTTCTGCACGATGTGCTCCGCGCTCCTGCTGATCCTGCGCGTCGTCCTCCACAACCAGCTCGCCCTCTGGCTGGTCGGCGCGATGGCCCTGTGGTTCCTGGCCTGCTGGTTCATCTTCCCGGTATGGGCCCTGGCCCGGGGGCGCTCCGGCCGACGCGAGACCGAGGACGACAGCGGCAGCTACGGCGACAGCGAGAAGGAGAGCAGTGCCACCTGAGCGGCGCCGTCTGAAGCGCGTCAGGCCGGGCTGCGCACATCGGTCACCGCGAACAGTGCGCCGTCCGGGTCCCGCAGGGTGACCTCGGTGCCCCCGAAGCCGGTGCGCTCCTCGACGAGGGCGCCGCCGTGCAGTCCGGCCGCGGAGACCGTCGCCGCGAGGTCCGCCACCGGGAACTGCACCTGCCAGTGCGGCCGCACCAACGGGTCGACGGCCGCCTCCACGGCACCGGAGCTGATCCGGGCCAGCGGATGCCCCTCGCACCGCACGATGACCTCGTCACCCTCGTACGCGACATCGCAGCACCCCGGCCGCCCGCTCGCCCAGTCGAGCACCTCGCCGTAGAAGATCGCCGCGTCGAAGGCGTTACGGGTCCGCAGCCGCAGCCAGGCGTGTGCGTGGTCGGCCGGGGCCGGCGGGGAGGTGGAGGCCTCGGTGCGCTCCCAGAGGCCGAAGGACGCCCCGTCCCGGTCCGACGCCAGCACGCCGCGCCCCTTGCCGAGCGTCAGCGGCCCCACCGCCACGGTCCCGCTCCGCTCGCGGACCCGGGCGGCGGCCACGTCGGCGTCCTCCACCGCGAAGTACGGCGTCCAGGCCACCGCGATCCGGTACGTCGAGGAGACGGCGAAGACGCCGGCGACCGGAATGTCGCCGCGGTAGGCAACGGAGAAGTCCGCCCCGAGCCGCCCGGGGCGGAACGACCAGCCCAGGACCTGTCCGTAGAACCGCTCGGCGGTCTCCAGGTTCCGGGTCATCAGGGTGACCCAGCACGGCGCGGCCGGCCCCGTCAGGGGTGCTGCCGAGGCCGTACGGGGGTCGCTTCCGGTCATGGTCCACTGCCTTCGTCGGGGAGCGGCGTCCTGCCCGGCCGCTGCGGTCCAGCAACCAGCGTCGACCGGCCCGCCCGGTCCCGCAACGCGGGCGGGGTCGGAGCCCCTGGCAGATCGAGGAACAGCCGGCCCGTCACGACCTCCCGAGCACCTCCCGAGCAGAGGTGGCGGCGTGGAGCTCCGGGGGACGGGCCGGTCAGCCGCGCGGCTGCTCCTCGTCGGGCGGCAGCGGACCGTTGCCGTGGTCCTTGAGCTCGTACGGGGACAGGGCGTGGCCGTCCGCGGGGAAGCGGTCGGAGGCGTGCGGGTCGTGCTGGTCGATGTGGGTGCGCCCCTGCGGCTGCTGCGGCTGCTCATGGGGCCGGGGCGGCGGCGGCTCGGCGTCGTGCTTGCGCTTGCTGAGGATGAAGCCGCCGATCAGCAGGGCGACGACGGCCAGCGCCACGAGGGGCAGGACGATCCCCAGGGCCCCCGTGGTCGCCGCGAGCGGCACGTCGGAGGGCACCTCGACCGTATTGACTGCATTCAGAACATCCATGTACTGCGCATACCCCGGGAGAAGTGCATCAGTCAGCTATTCACAGCAATTCATGTTTTATGGGTATCTCAGGGGAAACGCGTTTCAGGACCGCGGGTCAGGACCGCCCTCCTGCCCGCTCTCCGGGAGCTCCAGGCCTCTTCGGACGTCTCCCGTGTCGCCGTCGGCCCGATGCGGGGTCAGCCTGGAGGGGGCCCGAAGGCCGGCACCCCGAGCGGAAGGAACCACGGTGAACAGCACACCCGAACAGAGCGGCGAGGACCACCCGGCGGACCGGGAGGTGGTGGTCTCGCTCAGCCGCTGCGACACCCGGGACGCGCGGACCGTGTTCGACGTGCTCGCCACCGCCTTCGCATCCGACCACCCGATGGGCGAGACGCCCACATCGGCCTCGGGCCCCCGCCCGACCGTCTGGGTCACCACCGTCGACGTGTCCGAACCGCGGGCGGACGCCACCCCCGCCCACCTCACCGCGCCGGTCACGGTGGAGGCCCAGGGCGGCTACTGGGCCGTCGACCGGCTGCGTACCCATCTCACCGGGGCCTTCGCGGTGAGCGTCGTCGGCACGGCCGCCGGCGACCAGGAGCAGGAGGTCAGGCTGCGGCTGGAGAGCCGCTGACGGCCCCGACGAGAACAGAACCGGGGCGATTCTCCGCCCCGCGGCGAAGCGAAAGGCGCACGCATGGATTCCCTCGCTCTGGGAGCCGACCTCGAACCGGAACCGGTCGTCGACGCACACTCCACCGTGACCCTGAACGTCAACGGCGAACCGACGACGCTGACCGTCGACCACCGCTCCACGGTCCTGGAGACGCTGCGCGAGAGCTTCGGGCTCACCGGGGCCAAGAAGGGCTGCGACCACGGCCAGTGCGGGGCCTGCACGGTCCTCGTCGACGGGCGGCGGGTCAACAGCTGCCTGCTGCTCGCCGTCGCCCAGGACGGCGCCACGATCACCACCGTGGAAGGGCTCGCCGACGGCGAGGACCTGCACCCGGTGCAGCGGGCCTTCGTCGAGCGCGACGCCCTCCAGTGCGGTTTCTGCACCCCGGGCCAGATCTGCTCGGCCGTGGGCATGCTCCGCGAGGCCGCGGACGGCCACCCCTCGCACGTCACCGAACCGGACACCGCCGCCGAACCGGACACCGCTGCCGGACCGGGCGGACCCGTCGCACTCGACGCGGACGAGATCCGGGAACGGATGAGCGGCAACATCTGCCGGTGCGGGGCCTACCCCCGGATCGTCGAAGCGATCGAGGACGTGATCGAGTGAAACCGTTCGGCTATGTGCGCCCCGCCTCCACCGACGAGGCCGTCCGGCTCTGCGCGGAAGGCTCCGGCGCCCGCTTCCTGGGCGGCGGCACCAATCTGGTGGACCTGATGAAGCTCGGCGTCGAGGCGCCCCGGGTCCTCATCGACGTCGCCGGGCTGCCGCTGGACCGGGTGACCCGGACGGCCGACGGCGGCCTCGCCATCGGCGCCACCGTGCGCAACAGCGACCTCGCCGCCCACCCCGACGTGACGGACCGCTACCCCGTGCTGTCCCAGGCGCTGCTGGCCGGGGCCTCCGGTCAGCTTCGCAACTCCGCCACCACCGGCGGCAACCTGCTCCAGCGCACCCGGTGCCGCTACTTCCAGGACGTCTCCAAGCCCTGCAACAAACGGCTTCCCGGCTCCGGCTGCCCCGCACGCGACGGCACCCACCGCGACCTCGCGATCCTCGGGCACTCGCCGGAGTGCGTGGCCACCAACCCGTCCGACATGGCCGTGGCCCTCGCCGCGCTCGACGCGACCGTGGTGCTGCTGGGGCCCGAGGGCGAACGGGCCGTCCCGCTCACCGAGTTCCACCGGCTGCCGGGGGAGAACCCCGACCAGGACACCGTGATCAGGCCCGGCGAGCTGATCACCGAGGTGGTGCTGCCGCCGCCGGCGCCCGGGGCGGCCTCCCGCTACCGCAAGGCCCGCGACCGCGCCAGCTTCGCCTTCGCGCTCGTCTCCGTCGCCGCCACGCTCCGGGTGGACGCCGGCCGCGTGGAGCACGCCACCCTCGCGTTCGGCGGCGTCGCCCACCGGCCGTGGCGGGCCCGCAGGGCCGAGGCCGAGCTGCGCGGCGCCCCGGCCACCCCCGCCGTGTTCCAGCACGCCCTGATCGCCGAACTGGCCGAGGCGCGACCGCTGCGCGACAACGCCTTCAAGGTGGACCTCGCCCGCCGGCTCGCCCTCGACGTGCTCGGCGAACTCACCGAGCGGCAGCCCACCCGGACCGGCTGAACCCGGACCGGCCGGCTGAACCACCCGAACCACCCGGCACGGCCGAACCACCCCCCCCGTGCCCGACCGCCGGACGCCCTCCGCGTCCGCCCACCGACCCCCGAGGACCCACCGCCATGACCACCCGAGCCCCGCAGTTCCCCGGTGCGCCCGTCGTCCGCAGAGAGGCCCGGGACAAGGTCACCGGCACCGCCCGCTACGCCGCCGACCGCACGCCCGCCGGCTGCCTCTACGCCTGGACCGTCCCGGCCACCGTCGCCGCCGGACGCGTCACCGCCGTACGGGCCGTCGACGCCCTCGCCGTACCCGGCGTCCACACCGTCCTCACCCACGACAACGCGCCCGAACTCCGGGAGCCCGACGACCCGATCCTCGCCGTGCTCCAGGACGACCGGGTCCCGCACCACGGCTGGCCCATCGCCCTCGTGATCGCGGATTCCCTGGAGGCCGCCCGGACAGGGGCCGGTGAGCTCCACGTCGAATACGCACGCGACGAGCACGACGTGACCCTCACCGAAGACCATCCGGGTCTCTACACGCCGGAGGAGGCCAACGGCGGCGAGCCCGCCGTCCGGGTGCGCGGCGACGTGGAACGGGCCCTGGCGGCCTCGCCCGTCCAGGTCGACGCCACTTACCGGATGGTCGCGCTGCACAACCACCCCATGGAACCGCACGCCGCCACCGCGGTGTGGGCCGACGGGCACCTCACCGTCCACGACTCCAGCCAGGGCTCCACGAAGGTCCGCGAGAGCCTGGCCCAGGCGTTCGGACTGGCGGCGGACCGGATCACCGTGGTCTCCGAGCACGTCGGCGGCGGCTTCGGCTCGAAGGGCACCACCCGCCCCCAGGGAGTCCTGGCGGCGATGGCCGCCCAGCACACCGGGCGGCCGGTGAAGCTGGTGTTCCCCCGCGCCCAGCTGGCCGAGGTCGTCGGCCACCGCGCCCCCACGATCCAGCGGGTCAGGCTCGGCGCGGACCTGGACGGGGTGCTCACCGCGGTCAGCCACGAGGTCGTCACCCAGACCTCCACCGTGAAGGAGTTCGTCGAGCAGGCCGCCGTGCCCGCCCGCGTCATGTACGCCTCGCCGCACAGCCGGACCGCGCACCGGGTGACCGCCCTCGACGTCCCCAGCCCCTCCTGGATGCGCGCCCCGGGGGAGGCCTCCGGGATGTACGCCCTGGAGTCCGCCATGGACGAGCTGGCCTCCGCACTCGGCCTGGACCCCGTCGAGCTGCGGCTCCGCAACGAACCGGAGACCGAACCGGACAGCGGCCGCCCCTTCAGCAGCCGGGGCCTCGCCGCCTGTCTGCGCGACGGTGCGGCCCGGTTCGGCTGGCAGGACCGCGACCCCCGGCCCGCAGCCCGCCAGGAAGGCCGCTGGCTCATCGGTACGGGCGTGGCCTCGGCGACGTACCCCGTCCTCCTCTCCCGGTCCACCGCGAGCGCCCACGCCACCCGGGACGGTGACCTGGGCATCGCCGTCAACGCCACCGACATCGGCACCGGGGCCCGCACCGTCCTGGCCCAGATCGCCGCCGACGTGCTCGGTGTCGCCCCGGAGGCCGTACGCGTCGACATCGGCTCCACCGACCTGCCCGCCGCCCCGCTGGCCGGAGGCTCCTCCGGCACCGCCTCCTGGGGCTGGTCCGTGCACAAGGCGGCGACCGCCCTGGCCGCCCGCCTCGCCGAGCACCAGGGCCCCCTGCCCGCCGACGGGATCACCACCACCGCCGACACCGAAGAGGAGACCGGCGAGGAGTCCCCGTACGCCCGGCACGCCTTCGGCGCGCACTTCGCCGAGACGGCCGTCGACGCCGTCACGGGCGAGGTGCGCGTACGCCGCCTCCTCGGCGTGTACGCCGCCGGGCGGATCCTCAACGAGCGCACCGCACGCTCCCAGTTCACCGGCGGCATGGTGATGGGCATCGGCATGGCCCTCACCGAGGGCTGCGGCATCGACCCGGGCTTCGGCGACTTCACCGCCAAGGACCTCGCCTCCTACCACGTGCCCGTCTGCGCCGACACGGCCGACATCCAGGCGCACTGGATCGAGGAGGACGACCGCCACCTCAACCCGATGGGCAGCAAGGGCATCGGCGAGATCGGGATCGTCGGCACCGCCGCCGCCATCGGCAACGCGGTCCGCCACGCCACCGGCGCCCGGCTGCGCGAACTGCCCCTCACCCCGGACACCTTGCTGCCCTACCTGCTCTGACCGCCCTGCGCCCGGACACCGCACCCCACCAGCACGGACGGCCCAGCTGTTGCGCGTCCGGCCTACTCGACGCACTCTGATGAGTGACCCAGAAGTAATCTGTGCTCACGCTTCGTGTTCGGGGTTCGTTCGTACGACGGGGTGAAGTACGACGGGGTGAGAGACGTGGGCCTCGTGGTGAGGAGCCTCGACGATGACCGTTCCACTCGACCGGCACTACTCGGTCGAACTGCAGGTGTCGGCAGAGCGCGTTCCGCAGGTGCGGCGCATCGTCGCCGCACACCTGCGTCACTGGAGTCTCGACCTGCACGTCCGGCCGGTGTGCCGGGCCCTGGACGAGCTCCTGACCAACGTCCACCGGCATGTCGGCGACGGCAACACCTGCGTCCTCGAACTCCGCTGGACCGGGCGGCACGTGACCGTGTCCGTCGCGGACGACAGCGCCCGGATGCCCCGGCTGCTGCCGGCCGGCGGCGGGCTGAGCCGGGTCATGGCCCTGAGCGACAGCTGGGGCACCTGCCGGACCACGGACGGCAAAGTGGTCTGGTTCACCCGCTACGCCGAGGCGCCGCGGCCCGCGGGGCTGCTCCCGTACGCCCCGCTGCCCGGCGTCCGCACCGCCCGCCGCGTTCCCCTGGCGGCGCTCGTGTAACCGCCCGGAGGAGCGGCCCCTTTACCGGCCGACGCGGAACGCGCTGCCCCCGGCACGCATGATCCGCGTCGGCCGGGTACGTGCGGGGGAGTGCCGCGTTGCGCGGACCGGTGCGGCGCGGCACGGTCGGAGTACCGATGCAAGGAGGCCACTGCCATGCCCATCGCGACGGTCAACCCCGCGAACGGCGAACTGATCAGGTCCTATCCCGCCCTCGGTGAGGAGGAGACCGAACGAAGGATCACCGCCGCCGCGGAGACCTTCCGCCAGTACCGCACGACGCCCTTCGAGCAGCGGGCCGGCTGGCTGAACCGGGCCGCCGACCTCCTCGACGAGGACCGCGACACCATCGCCCGCACGATGACCGTGGAGATGGGCAAGCCCGTCACGGCGGCCCGCGCGGAGGCCGCCAAGTGCGCGAAGGCGATGCGCTGGTACGCCGACCGTGCCGAGGGGCTGCTCGCCGACGAACACCCGGACCCCGACGACGTGCGGGACTCCGGCGCCTCCCGCGCGTTGGTCCGCTACCGTCCGCTCGGCGTGGTCCTCGCCGTGATGCCGTGGAACTTCCCGCTCTGGCAGGTGGTGCGCTTCGCCGCACCCGCGCTGATGGCGGGCAACGTCGGACTCCTCAAGCACGCGTCGAACGTGCCGCAGACCGCCCTCTACCTGGAGGACCTCTTCCACCGGGCCGGCTTCCCCGCAGGCTGCTTCCGTACGCTCCTGATCGGCTCGGGCGCCGTCGAGGCGGTCCTGCGCGACCCGCGCGTCGTCGCCGCCACCCTCACCGGCAGCGAACCGGCCGGCCGCGCCGTCGCCGCCACCGCGGGCGACGAGGTGAAGAAGACCGTGCTGGAGCTGGGCGGCAGCGATCCGTACGTCGTCCTGCCGTCCGCCGACGTGGAGAAGGCCGCCGCCACCGCCGTCACCGCCCGCGTCCAGAACAACGGCCAGTCCTGCATCGCCGCCAAACGCTTCATCGTGCACGCCGACGTGTACGACGAGTTCGCCGAGCGGTTCACCGCGGGCATGCGGGCGCTGACCGTCGGCGACCCGCTGGAGGAGGGCACCGACATCGGACCGCT
Organism: Streptomyces sp. NBC_01116; assembly: GCF_041435495.1. NCBI lineage: Bacteria > Bacillati > Actinomycetota > Actinomycetes > Kitasatosporales > Streptomycetaceae > Streptomyces > Streptomyces sp. NBC_01116. The sequence continues at coordinate 476,438 of NZ_CP108644.1, read as the reverse complement.
CTCCACCGAACAGGGCCGCACCGACCTGGAGGAGCTCGTCGACGACGCCGTCGAACGGGGCGCCGCGGTGCTGTGCGGCGGCCGCCGCCCCGACAAGCTCGGCGGCGGCCTGGAGAACGGCTGGTTCTACGAGCCGACCGTGCTCGCCTCCATCACCACCGCCATGCGCGTCCACCGCGAGGAGACCTTCGGCCCGGTCGCCACCCTCTACCGGGTCGCCGACCTCGACGAGGCGATCCACCTGGCCAACGACACCCCCTTCGGCCTCAGCTCCAACGTCTGGACCCGCGACCCCGGCGAGCAGGAGCGCTGCGCCCGCGACCTGGAGGCCGGCGGGGTCTTCTTCAACGGGATGACCGCCTCACACCCGGCCCTGCCCTTCGGCGGGATCAAGCGCTCCGGTTACGGCCGTGAGCTGGCCGGACACGGCATCCGCGAGTTCTGCGACGCCACCACGCTCTGGTACGGACCCGAGGCGTCCTGACACCCCGCCCGTGCGCCGTCACCCGACGAGGAGACCTGCTCCGTGAGCGACACCCGTACCGCCTCCGCTCCCTCCACCCTTCCCGAAGAGGAACTCGCCGCGCTCGACGCGCACTGGCGCGCGGCCAACTACCTCGCCGTCGGCCAGATCTACCTGATGGCCAACCCGCTGCTGACCCGGCCGCTGGTCCCCGAGGACATCAAGCCCCGGCTGCTCGGCCACTGGGGCACCTCGCCGGGGCTCAACCTCGTCCACACCCACCTCAACCGGGTCATCAGGGACCGCGACCTGAGCGCCCTGTGCGTGTGGGGGCCCGGCCACGGGGGACCGGCCGTCCTCGCCAACTCCTGGCTGGAGGGCAGCTACTCCGAGATCTACCCGGACGTCGGCCGGGACGCCGAGGGCATGGGGCGGCTCTTCCGGCAGTTCTCGTTCCCCGGCGGCGTCCCCAGCCACGTCGCCCCCGAGACGCCGGGCTCCATCCACGAGGGCGGCGAACTCGGCTACGCCCTCGCCCACGCCTACGGAGCCGCCTTCGACCACCCGGACCTCGTGGTGGCCTGCGTGGTCGGCGACGGCGAGGCCGAGACGGGGCCGCTCGCCGCCTCCTGGCACGGAAACAAGTTCCTCGACCCGGTCCACGACGGGGCCGTCCTGCCCATCCTCCACCTCAACGGCTACAAGATCGCCAACCCGGCGGTCCTCGCCCGCATCCCCGAGGACGAGCTCGACCAACTGCTGCGCGGCTACGGCCACGACCCCCTGTTCGTCACCGGCGACGACCCGGCCGCCGTCCACCGGGCACTGGCCGCCGCCATGGACACCGCCCTCGACCGCATCGGCGCGTACCAGCGGGCCGCCCGGGAGCACGGCGCGACCGAGCGGCCCCGCTGGCCCGTGATCGTGCTGCGCACCCCCAAGGGCTGGACCGGACCCGAGGAGGTCGACGGACTGCCCGTCGAGAACACCTGGCGCTCCCACCAGGTCCCGCTCTCCGGCGTCCGGGACCACCCGGAACACCTGCGGCAGCTGGAGGCGTGGCTGCGCTCCTACCGGCCCGCCGAACTCTTCGACGCCGACGGCCGCCCCACCGAACAGGTCCTCGCCTGTGTCCCCGAGGGAGCGGCCCGGCTCGGCTCCACCCCGTACGCCAACGGCGGGCTGCTCGTGCGCGACCTCCCGCTGCCCGACCTGGCGGACCACGCCGTACGGGTCGACAGGCCCGGCACCGCCCTCCACGAGCCGACCAAGGTGCTCGGCGGCCTCCTGGAGAGCGTCATGGCCGCCACCGAGGACCGCAGGGACTTCCGCGTCGTCGGCCCCGACGAGACCGCCTCCAACCGGCTGGACGCCCTCTACCGGGCCACCGGCAAGGCGTGGCAGGCCGGCACCCTGCCCACCGACGAACACCTCGCCCACGACGGCCGCGTGATGGAGGTGCTTTCCGAACACCTCTGCCAGGGCTGGCTGGAGGGCTACCTCCTCACCGGACGGCACGGGCTCTTCTCCAGCTACGAGGCGTTCGCCCACGTCGTCGACTCCATGGTCAACCAGCACATCAAATGGCTGCGCACCTCGCGGCGGCTGCCCTGGCGGCGGCCCATCGCCTCGCTCAACTACCTGCTCACCTCGCACGTCTGGCGCCAGGACCACAACGGCTTCTCGCACCAGGACCCCGGCTTCGTCGACCACATCCTCAACAAGAGCCCCGAGGTCGTGCGCGTCTACCTCCCGCCGGACACCAACACCCTGCTCTCCGTCGCCGACCACGCGCTGCGCAGCCGGGACCACGTCAACGTGATCGTCGCCGGGAAGCAGCCGACCTTCGACTGGCTCACCCCGGACGAGGCCGGCGCCCACTGCGCGCGCGGGGCAGGGGCCTGGGAGTGGGCCGGGACCGAGGACCGCGGCCGCGAGGTGGACGTGGTCCTCGCCTGCGCCGGGGACGTACCCACCCAGGAGACGCTGGCCGCCGCCGACCTGCTCCGCCGCCATCTGCCGGAGCTGGCCGTGCGCGTGGTCAACGTCGTCGACATCGCCCGCATGATGCCGAACGCGGAGCACCCGCACGGCATGCCGGACTCCGAGTACGACGCCCTCTTCACCCGCGACCGGCCGGTGATCTTCGCCTACCACGGCTACCCGTGGCTGATCCACCGGCTCGCCTACCGCCGCAACGGCCACGCCCACCTCCATGTGCGCGGCTACAAGGAGGAAGGCACCACGACCACGCCGTTCGACATGGTCGTCCGCAACGACCTCGACCGCTACCGGCTGGTCATGGACGTCATCGACCGGGTACCGGGTCTCGGCGTCCGCGCCGTCGCCGTGCGCCAGGCGATGGTGGACGTCCGCACCCGCCACCACACCTGGATCCGCGAGCACGGCACGGACCTGCCGGAGGTCGTGGACTGGACGTGGGGCGGCTGACGGCCTCGGTCACCGGGTCCCTGTTCCCGCCGACGGGTGGTTGAGCGATCATGGGCGGCGACCCGAGACCCACCGGAGAGGCCGCCATGAAGCTGCGCTGCGCCGTGATCGAGGACTTCCAGTCCGTCGCCACCACCGTCGTCGACTGGTCGCCCGTGACCGCCGACGTCGAGGTCGTGACCTTCACCGGGCACCTCGCCACCGAGGACGAAGCGGCCGCGGCCCTCGCCGGCTTCGACATCGTGGTCACCCTGCGCGAGCGGGTGCCGTTCCCGGCGGAGCTGTTCGCCCGGCTGCCGCGGCTGCGGCTGCTCGTCGCCTCCGGCATGCGCAACTCCGTCATCGACCTCGGCGCCGCGAAACGGCACGGCGTCGTCGTCTGCGGCACCGCCAGCTCCTCCACCCCGCCCGTCGAGCTGACCTGGGCGCTGCTGCTCGGCCTGGCGCGCGGGATCGTCCCCGAGGCGGAGGCACTGCGCACCGACGGCCCCTGGCAGTCCACGCTCGGCGCCGATCTGCACGGGCGGACGCTCGGGCTGCTGGGACTCGGGAAGATCGGCGGCCGGGTGGCACAGGTGGGCCGGGCCTTCGGCATGGACGTCCTCGCGTGGAGCCAGAACCTCACGGAGGAACGCACCGACGAGGTCGGGGCGACGCTCGCCGCCTCCAGGGAGGAACTGCTGGCCTCCAGCGACTTCGTCTCCGTCCACCTGGCGCTCGGCGACCGGACCCGGGGTCTGATCGGCGCGGCCGAACTCGCCCTGATGCGCCCGACCGCGTACCTGATCAACACCTCCCGGGCGGCCATCGTCGACACGGACGCCCTGCTCGCCGCCCTGGACACGGGAGTCATCGCCGGGGCCGCGACCGATGTGTTCGACATCGAGCCGCTCCCGGCCGGCCACCCGGTCCGCACGGCCCCGCGTCTGCTGGCCACCCCGCACCTGGGCTATGTGTCGCGCGCCAACTACGAGACCTACTACGGCCAGGCCGTGGAGGACATCAGGGCCTTCCTCGACGGGCAGCCGGTCCGCCGCCTGGGCTGACGGCGGAGGACCCCCGCGCGGCTCCGGTCAGTAGCGCAGCGCCGCCGCGATCCGGCCGTGTTCCGCCAGCGAACCGTCCTCGACGAAGACCACATCGGCGCCGCTGTCGAGCGCCGCTTCGACCAGTTCGTCGACGATGTCCTCGCGGATCGTGCCGTCCGCGCTCTGCGTGCTCCCCTCGGGCACCGGCTCCAGGTGCTCGTCGGTCACCTGAACGGCCGCCTGGAAGTGTTCCTCCACCACGACCAGACCCGCCCGGCCCTCACGGACCGCGGCCCACACCTCGTCGAGCCCCCCGGCGAACGAACGGGCGCTGCGGGCGTTGTCGAGCCGGGCCTCCACGTCCGCCACCGCCCTGCGAGCGCCTTCTTCCAGGGCGGGCCGCAGCTCTTTCAGGACCTCGGCGGGCGACAGATCGGCCGGCGCGCCCTTGGTGACCCGGCCGACGGCGGACCCGGAGCTCTCGCCGACCTCGTCCAGCAGGGCGAGGGCGGGGGCGAGGCCCATCAGATACAGCGGGCGCGGGTCGTCGGCGAGCACCGCGCGCAGCTTCTCGTCGACCTCGCGGAAGAAGTTCCGCGTCTCCTCGTCGCTGAAGGTGCTCGGGGTGTCCCCGATCCGCTCCTCACGCTGCGGGTTGGGCGGTTCCTTCGGCGCGGTCAGCGGGAAGCCGCCCACCTCCTCCGGACGGATGCCGTCGCCCGTGCCGATCCACAGGGTCGCGTGGTCGGCGGCGACCGTCAGCGCCCGGAACGGCCGGGTCTGGGCCTTGGCGGCGACGAGGTTGCGGGTGAGATAGGTGTCGCTGAGGACCACCCGTTCGGGTGCGGTGCGTGGAAGCCGCCAGATCCAGAACTCGTCGGTGGTGGCGAGGAGCACCAGGGAGTCCAGCGCCCCGCGCGGGTCCACCTCGGCCGCCGCCCGCTCCAGCCGGCCCACGAGGGCGGCCCGGACCTCGCGGCTGACCTGCGGATCGGCGTCGAGGCGGTGTCCGGCATCCGCCACCAGGTTCCGCAGGCGGACCGGGTCCTGGGCGTTGGCCGGGGCCTTGCGGTGGGTCGGCATGGTCAGGGACAGGGCCGGATAGGGCCGGGTCGCCCGCAGCTCCCGCAACAGGTCGGCGGTCAGGGCGTCCGTATCCATCGTTCCCTCCCAGGGTTCGCACCCGCTCCCGTATGGAGTGGGTGCTTCGACGAGTCAATTCATACCTTTTGATCCTAATATGGGCGAGTTGTTGCCCTGGGAGTGCGGGAGGTTGCGCGATGTCCACGCTCACCGTGTGGAAGTTCCGGACGGCCGAAGGCGCGGAGAGCGTCGAGGAGGCGCTGAAGTCCCTCCAGAAGGAAGGGCTGATCAGGATTCTCGACGCGGCGGTGGTCAGCTGGCCCGCCGACCGGGCCAAGCCGCGCACGAAGCAGCTGCTGAACCTCGTCGGCGCCGGGGCCCTCAGCGGGACCTTCTGGGGCATGCTCTTCGGCCTGATCTTCCTCATGCCGCTGCTGGGCGCGGCCATCGGGGCGGCCGCCGGGGCGCTCGGCGGGAAGCTCGCGGATGTCGGAATCGACGACGACTTCATCGCCGAGGTCAAGGAGAAGGTGACGCCCGGGACCTCGGCGCTGTTCCTGCTGACCATGAACGAGGTGCCCGAGCGGATCGGCGCACAACTGCCCGGCGACGGCGCGGAACTCCTCCACAGCAACCTCGACACCGAGCGCGAGGCGAAGCTCCGGGACATCTTCGGCGACGAGACGGTGTGACCCGCGCGCAGCCCTTCACCCCTCCCGCATCCCCTCTCCCCGATTGGACGGACCGTCCGTGAAAGCGAACCCCTCCGCGCGCCGAGCCCACCGCGCCGCACGCGCCCTGGCCCCCGTCGCCGTCGCGGCCCTGCTGTTCACCTCCACGGCGGCCTGCGACACCGACACCAGCGGCGAAGGCACCGACCAGGGCGTCCACACCCTCACGCCCGAACCGGAGGAATCGCCTTCCGGGGCGCCGAGCCCCCGCACCCAGGAGAGCTTCGCCGCCTCGGTGTCCGCCGAGTCCGAACGCGTACGGCAGGAGGCGACGAAGCGGCTGGCGGAGGCCGAGGGCCGGGGCAACGCCATCGGCGACGTCTCGGTCAACGGACTGCCGCTCACCGCGTCGGAGGAGGTCCGCAGCGCGCTCGTCCGGGTCACCAACCCCACGGACGAGGCCACGTTCTTCGCCGTGAGGGTGGAGTTCGTCGACGCCGAGGACAAGGTCCTGGACACCGTCGTCGTCGGCGTCGAGGACGCGCCGCCGGACCGTACCGTCACCGCCCGGGCCAACAGCCGCAAGGCCGCCGGGGTGAAGACCTTCCCCCGGGTCGCCCAGGCCGAGCGCGGCTGAGGGGGCGCGGGCCGTGAGCGCCGCCGACGCGGTGACCGACTCCCTCCAGAACCTGCGCGACCGGTTCGTCGGCGTACGGGAGGGGAAGCCGGCCGACTACATCCCCCAGCTGGCCCTCGCCGACCCGGACGCCTTCGGTCTCGCGCTGGTGAGCATGGACGGACACCGCTACGTCGCGGGCGAGGCCGAGGTCCCCTTCACCCTCCAGTCGGTCTCCAAACCGTTCGTCTACGCCCTCGCGCTCTCCCTGCTCGGCCTCGACGAGGTGACCCGCTGGGTCGGCGCCGAGCCGAGCGGCGAGGCGTTCAACGCCATCAGCCTCGAACCCGGCACGGGCAGGCCGGCCAACGCCATGGTCAACGCCGGCGCCATCGTCACCACCGCCCTGATCCCCGACACCCCCGACGAACCCGCCTTCGACCGGATCCTGCACTGCCTGGGCTGCTTCGCCGGACGCGAACTGGACGTCGACGAAGAGGTGTTCAGCTCCGAGTCGGTGACCGGGGACCGCAACCGGGCACTGGCCTACCTGATCCGCTCCACCGGCACCATGCCCGTCGACCCGGTCCTGGCGGTCGACCGCTACTTCCGTCAGTGCGCGATCCGCGTCACCGCCGTCGACCTCGCCACGATGGCCGCGACCCTCGCCTACGGCGGCGTGAACCCGGTGACCCGCGAGAGAGTCGTCCCCGCCGAGGTCGCCGCCCGGGTCCTCGCCGTCATGGCGACCTGCGGCATGTACGACGGCTCCGGCGAATGGCTGCTGCGCGTCGGCCTTCCCGCCAAGAGCGGGGTGTCCGGCGGGCTCATCGCGGTGGGCCCCGCCCGCTTCGGGGTGGCGACCTACAGCCCGCCGCTGGACGCCACCGGCGGATCGGTACGCGGCCACGCCGCACTGGAGGCGATGTCGGACCGCTACGGGCTCCACCTCATGCTCAACCCCGCGCTCCCCGGCTCCACCGTCACCCTCGTCACGACCGCCGACGACCTGCCTTCGGCACCCTCGGCCGGGGACGAACGGGTCCTCCACGAACAGGTCGGCGTCGTCGTCGCCCAGGGGTCCATCGACTTCACGGCCGCGGAGCGCGTGCTGTACGCCCTGGACGAGTCCGGGCCGGACGGGGGCTCGGTGGTGCTCGACCTGCACGACGTCACGTCCGTCGACTCCGTGGCCCTGGCGATGCTGCACACCGGGCTCGCCCGGCTCGCGGGCGACGGGCGGCGCGCGGCGGTCGTCGATCCGAACGACCTGCTGGGCCCGTCCGACCTCGTGCGGGAGCGGACCGGCCAGGACCTGCCGCGCTACGCCACCCGTGAGGGCGCTGTCGAAGGCTGCGCGCAGGCCCTGGCCGGGGAGGAGGACTGAGCGGTACCGCTGGGCGGGCCGGGACTACCAGATGGCGCCGACCCACTCCGGGTGGTCTATGAACGGGTTCCGGTTGTGCTGGAACCGGTCGAATATCACGTCGTTGCGGCGCTTCTCGAAGGTGTCCGGCGGGTCCTCCTGGCTCCACTGCTTCAGAACGGACAGCTTGCCCATCTTCGGCGCGGATCCGTTGTTCACCTGGTCGTTGGGTTCGAGGTCGGCGAAGGAGTCGTTGCCCTCGTAGCGCACGGCCATGTAGAGGATCATGCGGGCGACGTCGCCTTTGACCTCGTCGCGCGGCTCGAAGGAGTCGCCGTCGGTGAAGTTGCCGGGCGCGTCGCCCAGTTCGCTCCCGCCGTTGTCGAAGTCCTTGTTCCCGCGCGTGGAGTTGACCTTGACGTCGGTGGGCCGCAGATGGTGGACGTCGGTGCCCGGACCTGTCGCTGTGCCGAAGTCACCGTGCGACTTGGCCCAGACGTGCTCCCGGTTCCACTGGCCCGAGCTGCCGCCGTTGTCGTTCTTGGACTGGGAGCGCCCGGTGTACAGCAGGACGACGTTGGAGGAGTTGGCGGGATCCTCGTCGGTGGCCTTGAGGGCGTCCCACACCTGGCTGTAGGAGAGTTTGGTCTGGTCGCTGATGATCGTGTGCAGGGCGGACTTCAGCTCGGCGCCGGTCTTGCCGAGCGCATCCTGGTAGTAGGTGTCGTCGAGGGCCGCCGACGTGGCCGTGTAGCGGCCGGGCGAGGCGTCCGAGGGGGTCGCGGCGGCGGCGGCGGTGCCGGCGAGCACGGTGACGGCTGCCACCGCGGCGAGCAGTGGACGCGCGTAGAACGAGTGACGACGGGACATGTGGGGTGTCCTCTCCGGAACGCGGGCGTCGCGACGAGGACCCTGGGTGGGGGTGCTCGCGCGGCGGCCGTGCGGTAGGTGGTCAGGCGGGAGCCTTCCACACGCACCGTGCCCCACGTGTGAACACTGTGTACCTATCATGTGCAGGTCAAGAATCGCCTTGCCGGAAGCCACCGGGGGCGACGTCGCCCCCGGTGGTCCAGGGACTCCCGCAGGCGCATGCGCCGGAGAGCGCGCGGCCTCACATCAGGGGTGCCGTCAAGTCCTCGAGAACTGCTTCCCGCTGGCCAGTCCTGTCGCTGGACGCCCTCACCGACCGTAAGCCGGGCCGGGAAGAGGAAGACACCGGGGTCCTCCTCGGTCGGAGGCGACGAAGGGGACCGAACCCCGGTGGCTCCTCTTCGCCGGTCGGATTCCCCTGTCCGGCGTCAGGTGAACCAGCGTTCCGTCCCGCGCTTCTGACCGACACTGAGCAGCGCACATCCACGCGTGACCTCATTCCGGCCACGCAGGACGTGCACACGCTCGCTAGGCCCTGTCGTCGAACTGCCGCCTGCCCCGCGGCGCCATGCACGCGCTCCCGCCGCACCGGGCACAGGCCCGAGTACATCCAGTACGAGGACCCGCCCCCGGCACACCGGGAGCACGCACCTGACCCCGCAGGGCCGCCCTCCGGGCGACGACGGCAGTTCGACGACAGGACCTAGCCCGCCGCCCAGTCGCGCAGGGCGCGGACCGAGTCGAAGTCGGCCACGTTCCGGTCGAGGGGATCGTCGGTGTACTGGTGAATCCGCCAGTTCGCCTTGATGCGGGGCTTGCCCGCGGTGCCGTAGTCGGCGATCCACAGCCCGTCGCCGGCGTAATCGGTGGTGTCGTGGTCGAGCCAGAAGGTGCGGTTGCAGTACAGCAGGACCCGGTGGCCGGGCCGCTCCCGCTTCACCGCGCGGATGAACCGGTCCTTGTCCGCGTTGCTCGCCCGCGTACCGCCTCCGGTCTGTTCCCAGTCGACCGCGAGCAGGTCACCCGCCTTCTCCGGGGTCTTGCTCAGGAAGTAGTCCACCTGGTCCGCCACGTCTCCCGGCCAGAGGAAGTGGTAGAAGCCGACGACGCACTCGGCGTCCCTGGCCCGCTTCACCTGTGCGGCCAGACGCGGATTGACATAGGTGCGGCCTTCGGTGGACTTGATGATGACGAAGTCGAGTCCGTCCGTGTCGTAGGAGGGCTGATAGGCGCTGACGTCGACACCGTGGAGCATGGGCACCGCCTCGGAGGATGGGGCAACGACCTCCCTCTCCTGCCCACTCCCCGGCTGCCCCAAGGGCTCATTCACCCTCCCGGGTAGGCGTGCGCGGGCTCTTCGGATGCGGCCGGGTCCGTGGGGGGCGAGAATTGCCGCAAGGACGAGGAGGCGGCATGAGCGAAGAGTCCGAACCCGTATCCGCGGCCGTGTCCGGGCCGGAGGACATCACGCCCGACCGGCTCCTGCACACGGGTGCCAGCGACCGGCCGAGCGCGGAGGACCTGGTGCTCGCCTCCGGGCGGGACGTGACGCCGGAGACCCTGGAATGGGCACGGCGCAAGCTGGCCGCCGAGGGGCGGTCGGCCATCGACAAGCAACTGCCCTGACGGCCCGGCGGGACGCGGCCGCACCCGGTGGGCAGGGGTGCGGAGCCGTACGCCGAGGTGGAGGCGGCCGGGGAGCAGGGGAGCGTGTGGGGCGCGCCCCGGCGCCCTCGGCTAGCCTGAACGACATATGAACCGTTTGACGACCTCGCAGGGCGCTTTCGAGCTCGCCCGCTTCCCCGAGCACCCGCGCGACCCCTTCCGGGCGTGGGACGCCGCCGACGAATACCTGCTCCGGCAGCTGACGGACCCCGAGACGGGCCCGGTCGACCTCTCGGGGACGGTCGCGGTCGTGGGGGACCGGTGGGGGGCGCTCGCCACCGCGCTGGCCGCGCACCGGCCCGTCCAGATCAGCGACTCCTACCTGGCCCGGCGCGCGACCCTCGCCAACCTCGCCCGGAACGGCATCGGCCAGGACGCGGTCCGGCTGCTGTCCTCGCGCGACACCCCGCCGGACCGGATCGACGTCCTGATCGTCCGGGTGCCCAAGTCCCTGGCGTTCCTGGAGGACCAGCTCCACCGGATCGCCCCCGCCGTCCACTCCGGCACCGTGATCATCGGCACCGGCATGGTCAAGGAGATCCACACCTCCACGCTCAAGCTCTTCGAGCGGATCATCGGCCCGACCCGCACCTCCCTCGCGGTGCGCAAGGCGCGGCTCATCTTCTGCACCCCGGACCCGGCGCTCCCGCGTACGCCGAGCCCGTGGCCGTACCGCTACGAGCTGCCCGCCGACGTGGGCCCGGTCGCCGGTCTGACCGCCGTCAACCACGCGGGGATCTTCTGCGCGGAGCGCCTCGACATCGGCACCCGCTTCTTCCTGAAGCACCTGCCCACCCGGTCCGGGGCTGTCCGGGTCGTCGACCTGGGCTGCGGCAACGGGGTCCTCGGGCTCTCCGCCGCCATCGCCAACCCCGAGGCGCACCTCACCTTCGTCGACGAGTCCTACGGGGCGGTCTCCTCCGCGGAGGAGACCTTCCGGGCCGGTGCGCCGGACGGCGCGAAGGCCGACTTCCTGGTCGGCGACGGTCTGGGCGACCTCGATCCGGGCAGCGTGGACCTGGTGCTGAACAACCCGCCCTTCCACTCGCACATGGCGACCACCGACGCGACGGCCCGCACGATGTTCGCCGGTGCGCGGACCGCCCTGCGCCAGGGAGGCGAGCTCTGGGTCGTGGGCAACCGGCACCTCTCGTACCACACCCACCTGCGCCGGATCTTCGGGAACTGCACCACGGTCGCGGGCGACCCGAAGTTCGTGGTGCTGCGCGCCGTCAAGCGCTGACCGCGAGGGCCCGCCGTCACGCCGTGGGCGGCGCCCCGCATCCGAGGCCGTCCGCCGGCCCGCGCGACTGCCGGACGTCCCGCCGGCCCTTCCGGATTCTTGCAACACGTTCTACTGTGTGCGCCGCCGCACACGGACGACGCCGAAGCGAGACTCTGGAGGGGCCGTGCACCTCGAATACACGCCTGAGCAGCAGCGGCTGCGTACCGAACTGCGCACCTACTTCGCCACCCTGGTGCCCGACAACGCCTACGCCCGCTACGCGGAGCCCGCCGCCCAGAAGCGCTTCTACCGCGACACGGTCCGCAGGCTCGGCGCCGACGGCTGGCTGGGGGTCGGCTGGCCGAAGGAGTACGGCGGCCGGGGACTGACCCCGATGGAACAGTTCATCTTCTTCGACGAGGCCGCCCAGGCCGGCGTACCGCTGCCGCTGATGGCCCTGAACACCGTCGGGCCCACGATCATGCGGTTCGGCACCGACGAGCAGAAGGCCCACTTCCTGCCCGGCATCCTGGCCGGGGAGATCGACTTCGCGATCGGCTACAGCGAACCGGACGCCGGCACCGACCTCGCCGCACTGAAGACCCGCGCCGTCCGCGACGGGGACGAGTACGTCGTCGACGGACAGAAGATCTGGACCACCAACGGCGACACCGCCGACTGGGTCTGGCTCGCCGTGCGCACCGATCCCGACGCCCCGCCCCACAAGGGCATCACCATGCTCCTCGTCCCCACGAGCGACCCGGGCTACTCCTGCACCCTGATCAACACCCTCGCCTCGCACGACACGACGGCGAGCTACTACGAGAACATCCGGGTCCCGGTGACCCGCCGCGTCGGAGAGGAGAACATGGGCTGGCGGCTCATCACCAACCAGCTCAACCACGAACGCGTCACGCTCGCCGCGCACGGCACGATGGCGGTCCGCGCCCTGCACAACGTCCAGCGCTGGGCCGCCGACACCAAGCTCGCCGACGGCCGCCGGGTCATCGACCTCGGCTGGGTCCGCGCCCTGCTCGCCCGCACCCACACCCGCCTCGACGCGATGAAACTGCTCAACTGGCAGATGGTCGCGGCCCTCCAGGACGGCACGCTCACCCCCCAGGAGGCCTCGGCGGTCAAGGTCTACGGCTCCGAGGCCCGCCGGGACGCCTACGCCTGGCTGATGGAGATCGTCGGCTCCGCGGGCGCGCTGAAGGAGGGCTCGGCCGGTGCCGTGCTCCACGGCGAACTGGAACGCGGCTACCGGTCGGCCGTGATCTTCACCTTCGGCGGCGGCAACAACGAGATCCAGCGGGAGATCATCTCGTGGATCGGGCTGGGGATGCCGCGCGTGCGGCGGTAGGTGACGTGACCACAGATCGCTGCTCGGTTGTTGTCTGTTTGACGTCCGCGGTTTCGCGAGGGGCGGGTAGTGGCCGTCGAAATGCTTCGAGGGTGAGGCGGCCATGGGCTTGGTCGGCGACTCCTATGACGATGCCCTGGCGGAGAACCCGTGGGTGCCAGTTGAGACGGTGCGCGCACCCGGTCAGCTAGTCAGCCACTCCCGCGCAGCGGGAGAACCTCAGCCCTCCTACGCGAACGGAGAGAGGACGACCTGGCGCCATCGAACGCTTTCTCCTGCCCCTGGATGACCGCCCGGGAGTATCAGCACTCCGCCCACCCCCGCCGGGCGCTTCGGACAGGTCAGGCAGCACGGGCCTGGAGGAGGCACTCGGCGATGATGGGCTTGCCCAGGTAGCGTTCCACGTTGTGGGGGTTAAGAGCGCCATTGTGCGCGACGACGTCGGTCACTCCGTCGGCGAGGTCGGCCAGACCCTTGCCCCGTGGTACCACGTCCAACGGCGAGTACAGGTTCGTCCACCGGACACCCGCCGCCACGCGGAGCGGCTCGCCGGGGGTGTGCACACCCTTGCGGACCGCGAGCCATCTCAGCGGGGACCCGAGAGTCACGAGGGTGGTCACCACAGGGCGGCCGTCGGCTCTCACCGGGATCTCACCCCGGCTGAGCATGTCATAGAAGACGACGCTGCCCAGTGAATGGGCGAGGACCACCGTCGCCTCGGTTTCGACCAAGGTCTTCCGCACCGTTTCCCGGACAGCGCTGGCGGTTTCCGGCTTGCGGAGGTACGCATGGGCCTCACGGACGAACCACAGCAGCCGATCCGATACCCCCTTGCCTGCCACCTGGTCGATGGCACGTTTCCGCCGTGCGACCTGAGACTGGAGCCGACCCTCGCCGAGCGTTCCTTCGAACGACGTGTCGAGGGAGGCCTCCGCGGCCACGACCTCCGGTGCGTATGCGGCCAGAGCATCCAGGACGAAGGCCTCCTCTTCCTCATCCATAGGCGCTCCGTCCGCGTCTTCCGGACCCAGCCGGACGAACCGGGTGGCCGTCTTCGGGAAGACATCCCGATAGGAAGGGACGGTGACGACGATTCCGTCGGGTCCGGACCGCGCCGGTGCACCGGTTCCCGGGGCGGCTGGCGCCGGCGCGAGCGCGGCTCGCCAGTCGTGACTGAGTTCCTCCGTCGTTGCGCCGGTTCCCTGGCGGATGCCGTGCACACCCACGATATGCAGCAGACTCATATGTTTCCCCCTGTGCAGTGGCCACCGATGCGGCCTGTCGTTCGCGCAACCGTCTCTGGCCCCTGCGCCCGCATCGCCTCAGGCGGCTGCGGATATGGTAGATCGTCCGTGCGAGGGAGGTGGGGGTGCGGTTGAACACGCAGGCCGGTGACGACCTGAGCGGGATCACCCGCAGACGACTGGTCGTCGTTGCTGTCGATGGTTACCGGGACGAACGCGAGGGCTTCCGCGAAGCCATCGCGGAGCAGGTCACCCGGATCACCACATGGCTTGCGGACCCCGCCCTGGGCGAGGACCGGCGGTTCGAAGTGGTTCCGATCGAGGATCCGCTGCACACCGTCGGAGACCTGCGTGACTTCCTGCGACAGGTCAAGCTGTCGGAAGCCGCATACGATGACGCCGTCGTCGTCTACATCACCGGCCACGGGCTGTGCCGCCAGGCCGGCCGCCACTACCTGACCCTGCCGAAGACACGCCCTGAACGGTTGCTGTCGACCGCCTTTCCCACCGGCGAGCTCATCACCGCGGTGCTGGACAGCGAGGCCGAGCATGTTCTGGTGCTGGTCGACTCATGCCATTCCGGAGTTCTGCGCGCAGAACTGAGCACCCTGCTGCAAGACTTGTCCAAGGAACGTCGAAGGCACGCCGGGATCGCAGTAGTCACCGCCGGCGACCACGAAGATCAGCCGCAGGTGGGATCCTTCACCCGGCGCGTCGCGCTCGCCTGGCAACGGATGAACGACGAGTCCGTCGGCTACACCTCCTCACACCTGTCCTTCGCTGAGTGGGAGCAGTTGCTGCACGAGGTCGGGCTGGCCGACGGCGTGGAGAAGGATCTGATTGACGCTGAGTGGATCATGCCCCATTCGCGTCGGCACCAGCTGAGCGCGTGCCTGCCCAATCCGCGCTACAAACCGTCGGGGACCGCCGTCGGCCCCGCCCTGCGACAACTGGTCATCGAGCATGGAGATCTGGAGTTCTGGCGGGAGCGCGCCTTCGGACGGGCCGGCGGCGGCGACGTGGGCTGGTACTTCAGCGGTCGTACCGAACTCATGAGGCGCCTGGTCGACTTCCTCCGTGACGGCGAGGGCGTGCTCATCGTCACGGGCGCCG
Organism: Streptomyces sp. NBC_01116; assembly: GCF_041435495.1. Taxonomy (NCBI): domain Bacteria; kingdom Bacillati; phylum Actinomycetota; class Actinomycetes; order Kitasatosporales; family Streptomycetaceae; genus Streptomyces; species Streptomyces sp. NBC_01116. The sequence goes on along the minus strand of NZ_CP108644.1, from coordinate 461,280 downwards.
CGGGATCGGGCAAGTCCGCGCTGCTGGCCCGGCTGGTCACCCTCACGGCTCCCGTCTTCGTCGAGGACGAGTCGTACGCCGCTCTCATCGCCCGTAGCCCTGATGGACTCCGGCCAGAGCTCGGCTCGGTGGACGTGGCTGTACTGGCTCGCAACAAATCCTCCCGTGCCGTGGTCGACGACCTCCTTGCCGCGCTCGGCGGGACACCTGTTGCCAAGGGCACCCCGTTGCAGGCTCTTTTCGAACGAACGACCGAGCATGCGGCTGGGCTCTCCCGACCGGTGACCGTCATCATCGACGCTCTGGACGAAGCCGAGGATCCTCTCGCCTGTGTCAATGACGTCATTCTCCCGCTCGCTCGCCTCACCGCGCCGGCCGGTGAGACCGCCGTCCGCCTTCTCCTCGGTATCCGCAGTTCATCCGTCATGTCCTCCTCCTCCGGCGCCGACCTCCGCGACGAGCGGGCGGATGACCTGCTGCATCGCCTGACCGCAGCCCTCAAGGCCGAAGGTGCCGTGCCCGAGCCGCTGCGCACGGACGGCCCGGACTGCGAGGCCGACATCGCCGCCTACGCGGTCGCGTTGCTGAGCGGCCCCGAGGGCAGCCCCTACAAGGGCGCCGACGACGAAGTCGTCGAAACGACTGCCCGTGTGATCGCGAAAGCCGTTGCCCCGTCGTTCCTGGACGCGCAAATAGCCGCCGACCAGCTGCGAACGGCCGAAACCCGACAGGACCTCGCAGAGGAAGGCTGGCTGCTCCGGCTCGCTGACGGCACCAGCAGCCTGCTGCGCGAAGACGTCAGGGGCATCGCAGCGGCAACCGAGGTCTCGGCCGACCTGCTGGTCGCGGCGCTGCGTGCCACCGCGCTCGCCCAGGGGGCCGGCCTGCCCTGGGGGGAGATCTGGCCCGCAGTCACCGCCGCGCTCGCTGCAGACGCACACGGTCCGGCTGTGCCGGTTGACCCGGAACGAGAGCCGACGGCGCCCGGCGGCGAGGCACCCGCGACCGCGCGTCTGGCGGACCAGGCCGTCCGCACGCTACGGTCCAGTCGTCTGAGCGGATACCTCGCCACCGCGAGCGAAGACGGACGTACCGTCTATCGCCCCGTCCACCAGCGGCTCACCGACCTGCTCCAGGCGGGCCACGAGTGGCTGCTCGGCGCATCGGGCGCCACCTCTGTGCGCCCACCGCTCCCGACGACAGGCAATGCCCCAGAGCTGGCCGCTGCCCAGGCGACCGTCACAGAAGTCCTCGCGGGATTGGTGCGCCGGGCTCATCCGCACCAGGCTCATCCCTACATTCGGCGTCACTACCTGCACCACGCGCAGGCAGGAGGCCTCCTGACCGACCGGCACGTTCCCGTCGAGCTGCTCGCACAAGAAACCTCAGGCACCCTGCGCGCCCGGCTGTCCCTGCCACTGCCCACCGGCGATCCCGATCGAGGCGCACTCACAGCGGCCGCGCTGATCGAGCCGTACCTTGACGACAACACAGACCCCCGCTCCCGCCGCGACAGTATTCACTTCCACCAGAGCGTACGAGGCGAGACGCGGGACACCGCCGATGAGCAGCGTGTCCTGACCTTCCGCTGGGGCAGGTGGGTGGCACAGATAAACGTACTCGCCCCTGCACAGAAGCTCACCCGGGCCCTGTGCGCGGTTCCCACTCTTGATCGACGCTGGCTCGTCGCGGTGGCCGACGTCTCGCGAGGAGTGCGCGTCTGGGACGCGAGCACGGGCCTGCCGACCGCGGACCTGGCCACTGACGCACCGGTGTTCAGGCTCCGCACCATCCGCGCGACCGGCGGCCGTACTTTCCTCATCACGCTCACCCCCCACCGGATCGAGATCCATGACCCGGCTTCGGGGCAACTAGTGGCGCAACTGGTCGTCTCCTGGGCGCGCGACGTGCACGTCCTGGAAGACGGCCCCTCACTGTGGAAGCTGTTCGTCCTCACACGGAGTGGCAGCATGGTGTGGCGTCCCCACTCCGGGGACACCACGCCGGCCCGTGGCGTCCCTCCCTATGATGCGGAAAATCCGCTGGAGTCGGCAGTCGTCCGACGGGCGAGCGGCCACGCACTGGTCGCCCTCGCCGGAAGCACAGGCATCCGGCTGTGGGACCCCTACTCCGGACTGACGGCCGCCGCACCGTTCGGTCCCCGTGGCCGTGAGGTCCGGCTCGCCACTGTGAGCCGGGCGAGGCAGGACGACCTCCTTGTTGTGCAGACCCGCGGGGCGTCCACGCAGATATGGGAGCCCTTCACCGCATCCCGGACGGCAGGTGTCCGGGGCACAGGGCACTCCCTGATACAGGTACCCGGAGGCACTGACTTCGCCTACGCCACCGGAAGCCACATCGTCGTACGCGACAGGGAACTCAATGAAGTGCAACGCATCGCCGCCGATGTTTCACGCATCAATCAGCTGACCGCGTTGACGGGCCCTGCCGGGCCTCGCATCATTTCAGCCGCCCCCCAGGGCATCCGTATCTGGGACCTGGCCCCCACCAGTCGACCACACGGCGATGTGCTGCCCGACACGCCGTACCCGGCACCCGCCCCAGACGGGTTCTTCCTGCACACCTGGCCACTGCGACGGATGGCGTATCCGGGCCCCGACGGCACCCGGGACTGCGTCGTTGTCGGCACCTGCGACGGACTCGACGTTCACGACGCGACGACGGGAAGGCTGCTGAAGCACATCCCGATCCCCACGGCTCCCGTCACTGTCCTCGAAGCGTTGCCCTCTCCGCGGGGAGCCGCTCATGTCGCGGTCGTGGGCACCTCTGCGTCCGTCTGGGACCTGGTGTCAGGTGAGTCCGTCGCATCACCCGACCCTGTGTCGCTTCCGTACTTCTCCTCCCGCACGTGCGTCACCGTCACCGGCCACGGGCTGCCGGTCTTCGCCACTGCTTCCGGACGGAGCGAGCTGGCCACCACGACCCTGGACCCGAACAGCGGCGAGACCATCAGCTACATGACACCGGCCAACTTCCGGCGCGATGGGGCACCTGTGCTGATCCCCGTGCCGACGGCACATACGGTGACGGAGCCTGTGATCGTGGTGGCCCACGGGCGAGCCATAGAACTCGTGGACCCGCTGACCGGGCATCGCCTCGGCTCATGGGTCCGGGGGAAGCCAGGACCGCCCACTCGAGTCGCATGCACGGTGCCGGGGTTCGACGGTCTGCAGGTTGCTGTGGCGAATGACCGGGAGATCCAGGTCTGGGACCTGACCGGCGGCACACAAGTCGCCGCCTGGCCCGCGCACGGAACCCTTGCCATGACCGGGCTCCATCTGACCAGTGGCCGAACACTGCTGGTGGCCGGCAGCGCCAGCGGTGTCCGCGTCTGGGACTCGACAACAGGCGAACTGCTCCATACCCTCCTCACCGGCGCACCCGTACACGCGGTGGTCACCGGGATAACCGAGGAAGGCCCCGTTCTTCACCTGCACGGTTCCGCCGGCCTCGTCACCTTGGCCGTCGGCCCCCCGCTGCTGTGACACGGCAGCGGTGACGCTGCCCGTGCTCGGCGGCGTCGGGGCCGATGGGCTGCGTCTGCCGGTGGCTTCTGGGCTCCGTCGCCGGGCTCCGTCACGGGCTGGGCCACGGGCCCGCGCGACGTCGGCGGCCGGCAGCGCGTTCTACGCGGCCCTGGACAGGGCGGACCGGTCCGCCGGGCGCCTGCCCGGGACGGGTGTCACGGGCCCGGTCGCGGCTCCTCGTCCGTCGTGGCGCGGCCACAGGACCAGGGCGCCGATCGCGCCCGCCGCGGCGAGCGCCGCGAGGACGGACCAGGCGGCGGCGAAGCCGGTGTTCGTGCCGAGCCATCCGGCGATGGGGTAGGTGATCAGCCAGGCGAGGTGCGAGAGGGAGAACTGGGCGGCGAAGACCCCGGGGATCGCGTTCGGTTCGACCGAGGCGCGCAGGACCTTGCCGGTCGGGGTGATGACCAGCGCCATGCCGATGCCGATCAGCGCCCAGGCGATCGCCGTACCGGTCCAGGTGGCCAGGCCGGCCGAGGCGAGCGTCACCGCGGCGGCCGTGCCGCCGACGAGGACTCCGGCACCGGTCGCCATGACCGTCCGGGCGGCGACCCGGTCGAGTATCCGGGGCAGGGCGAGGGCGGCCAGCAGGGTCCCGCCGCCGGAGGCGGCGAGCATCCACGCGACGGCCGACTGCGAGCCCCCGAGCACGTCGCGGACGTAGTTGACGGTGTTGACGACGACGATCGAGCCCGCCGCCGCGACCGCGAGGTTGAGCGCCATGATGCCGCGCAGCCGCGGCGTCCGGAGGAAGGTCCTGATCCCTGCCGTCGCCCTGTCCCATGCCCGGTTCTGGGCGCTGGGACGGGCCTCGGGGATGCGCGTCGACAGGACGAGCAGGGCGGAGAGGAGGAATCCGGCGGCGGTGCCCAGGAACAGCCGGTCGAAGCTCAGGAACGCCAGGGCGACCGCTGCCAGTACGGGGGAGAGCAGGCTCTCCATCGTGGAGGCGACCTGCGAGGCGGACAGGGCCCGTACGTAGTCGGACTCCTCGGGAACGATGTCGGGGATCACGGCCTGGAACGTCGGGGTGAACGCCGCGGACGCTGCTTGCAGCAGGCCGACCAGCAGGTAGATGTGCCAGATCTCCGTGACGAACGGAAGGGCCAGGACCACCACGGCGCGTACGGCGTCGAGGGCGGTCAGCAGGGTTCTTCTGGGGAAGCGGTCGACGTACGCGGCGGCGATCGGGGCGATGACCACGTACATGACCATCTTGATGGTCAGGGCGGTGGCGAGGACCGCGCCGGCGCTCGGCCCCGCGAGGTCGTAGGCGAGGAGTCCGAGGGCCACGGTGGCCAGCCCGGTGCCGAATAGGGCGATGATCTGGGCGCTGAACAGGCGGCGGTAGTCGCGGTTGGCGAACAGGCGCATGGCGTGTCCTTCCGGGTCCGTGCGGCGGGGCGCGGCCTCGCGCCGGAGGCCGCGCCCCGCGGAGGGAGGCGGGGATGTCTCTACGCATCGGCGCCGCCCTCCGGAGTGAGGCCGGCCAGCAGGTTGAAGGCGCCGGTGAGAACGTTGAGTGCGACGACGCCGACGACGTCGGCGATCGCGCGGTCGCTGTAGCCGTGCTCGCGGAGCGCGATGATCTGGTCGTCGGTGATCGACGCCGGCTCGCGGTGGACCTGGAGGGCGAGGGCGATGACCGCCGCGGTCCCGGGGTCGTCCGAGGTGCCCGCGCGGGCACGCTCGATCTCGCCCTCGTCCACTCCCGTCCTGCGAGCGGCGGTTGTATGGGCGTCCAGACAGAGCCGGCAGCCCTGCCGGGTCTGGACGGCGATCGAGATCCGTTCGCTGATCCCGCGGTCGAGCTTGGCCCGCCCCATGGCCCGGCTGAGCTGCAGGTAGCCGCCAAGGACGGCGGGCGAGTGCGCCATCGTGGAGACCATGTCCCCGACCTCGCCGTGCCGGGAGACCAGCTCGGCGAGGAGGTCGCGCGACGCGCCGACCGCTGTGTCGGGGGTGAGTCGGGTCAGGCGGGGCATGGCGATCCTTCCGACGGGAGGCTGTGCTGGAGGGTGGCGGGGCGCTCGACGGATCGAGCGTCCCGGCCGGGCCGTGCGTGGCCCGGCCGGGACGGGGCGGTGACGTGCCGACGGCCGGTCAGTGGTGCGCGTGGCCGCCGCGGTGGTGGCCCGTGTGCCCGGAGGCGGCCCGCACTGCGGCGTCCGGGCCGGGAGCGGTCGCGGTGGTCCGCACCGTGAACTCGGCCGTCCGGACGACACCGTCGTGCTGGAAGTCCAGGTAGAGGCGGTAGGCGCCGCCCGACGGCGCCGCGGCCATGAAGGTGATCCCGGGGCCCGGCTCGGTGACGCCGTCACCGGGCTCGCCCTCCGGGTGGACGTGGAGATAGCCCAGGTCGCCGACCCGCAGCGCCACCAGGTGTCCGTACGCGCCCAGGTAGGGCTGCAGATCGGTGAGGGGCCGGCCGTTCCGGCTGACGGTGAGCGTCAGGTCGCTCGCCGTGCCGGGCAGGAGCTCGCCGTCGAGGGTGACGGTGTACGCGCCGATGTGAGCGCTGCGCGAGTCCTCGGAGACCGGGTGCGGGGCGTAATGCCCGGCGACCGAGGCGTCGATGCCCAGGGTCATGGTCCCGCCGTGGCCGGTCGGATGGATGTCGGCGAAGAACCTCCAGTCTCCCGGTTCCAGTGTCAGATCGACGCTCCAGGTGCCCTGCCCGTCCATCACCGGGTGCACGTGCTGGAACCCGGTCGTGTCGCGTCGGACGGCGATGAAGTGCAGCTTCTTCTCGTGTTCGGGGGTGAACCCGGTCACCGGTCGTCCATCGGGACCGATCACCCGGAAGGTGACCGTCCGTACTCCGGCCGGAAAGATCGTCGAGTCGAGTTCGAGGGTGTACCCGCCCTCGGAGACCGAGAGCCCGCCGGGGCGGGCGCCGCCGTGGCCGCTCATGTCGTGGCCGGAATTGCTGTTCATGGTGACTCCACCTTCGTGATGTGCCTTCGGGTGTCTTCCGTCCTGGGGACACCCGTCATAACGACATACCCCCTGGGGGTATTCCAAGGGGTGTCGTCCGGTCGTCTTCTCGGGGCGACGGCACGGCTGGGGCCCGACAGCGGCCCCACCGCGTACACACTTCGCGGACCGGCCGCCATACTGGACGGGCCGGGGAGGGCACAGCGTCGGCAGCGGGAACAACGGGGGCGGGAAGCGGCAGATGGCGGACACCAGGCTGATCCAGAGCCGGTACCGACTGCTCGAACAGATCGGGCGCGGCGGCATGGGCGAGGTGTGGCGCGCCCGCGACGAGTCGCTGGGCCGTCAGGTCGCCGTCAAATGCCTCAAACCCATGGGCCCCCAGCACGACCAGGCGTTCACCCGCGTCCTGCGCGAACGCTTCCGGCGCGAGGCCCGGGTGGCCGCCTCGCTCCAGCACCGGGGCGTCACGGTCGTCCACGACTTCGGCGAGCACGAGGGCGTGCTCTACCTCGTCATGGAGCTGCTCGACGGGCACAACCTGAGCCAGCTCCTCCAGGAGAACCAGCAGCACCCGCTGCCCGTCGACCACGTCGTCGACATCGCGGAACAGGTCGCCGACGCCCTCGGCTACACCCACCGGCAGGGCATCGTCCACCGGGACCTCAAGCCCGCCAACATCATGCGCCTGACCGACGGCACGGTGAAGATCTGCGACTTCGGCATAGCGCGCCTCGGCCACGACATCGGCATGACCTCCCGCCTCACCACCACCGGCCTCGCCATGGGCACCCCGCACTACATGTCGCCCGAGCAGATCAGCGGCAAGGAGGTCGACCACCGCAGCGACCTCTACTCCCTGGGCTGCGTCCTGTACGAGATCGCCACCGGCGTACCGCCGTTCGACCAGGACGACGCCTGGGCGGTGCTCGTCGGCCACCGCGACACCCCGCCGGAACCGCTGCGCACCCACCGTGCCGACCTGCCCGGCTTCCTCGACCGCGTCGTCCTCGACCTGCTCGCCAAGGCCCCCGAGGAGCGGCCCGTCGACGCGGGTGACCTGCGCCGCCGCATCGTCCTCGGCCGGACCGGCGAACAGCCCGCGCTCGGACCGGGGCCCCTCGCCCTGTCCGGCGCCGAGCGCCCGTCGGCCCCGCGCCCGAGGGCCCTGCCCGCCTGGACCCGCTCCATGACCGCCGGACACCGGGCGACCGGCGCGACGGGCCCCGCCGCCGGGCGGCCGGACCCGGCCGCCGGACTGACGGGCCAGTGGACCACCGGCACCCCGCACGCCGCCACCGCCCCGCACTCCGGCTCCGCCGTCCCCGGGCCGGCCGGGGACGGCGCCACCGGTCTCCTCACCACGCTCGACGGCCGCCACAGCGCGGGCATCGACCTCGGCCGCCTGGGCCGCTGGGAGGAGGCGGGCGAGGTGCACCGGGAGGTCGCCACCCAGCGTGGCCGCGTCCTCGGCCCCGACCACCCCGACACCCTCGCCAGCCGTTACGAACTCGGCCTCACCCTCAGCCGTACGGGCCGGGCCGAGGAAGGGCTGCGCGAGTTCGCCCAGGTCGCCGAGGGCCGCGAACGCGCCCTGGGCCCCGACCACCCGCAGACGCTCGCCGCCCGCCAGGCGACCGCCCACGCGCTGGGCCGCCTCGGCCGGCACGCCGAGGCCCACCAGGTGTACGAGGCGGTCCTCGCCGTCCGCGAGCGCGTCATGGGCCCCGACCACCCCGACACCCTGCGCTGCCGCCACAACCTGGCGTTCAACCTCAGCCGGCTGGGGCGGCCCGAGGAGTCCTGGCAGCTGGCCCGGGAGGTCGCCGACGCCCGCGCCCGGCTGCTCGGCCCGACGCACCCCGACACCCTCACGACCCGTTACGAAGTGGCGTACACCCTGGGCAGGCTGGGGAGGTGGGCCGAGGCGCTGGACACCTTCCAGGACGTCGCCAGGGCCCGCGCCAGCACGCTCGGACCCGATCACCCCGACACCTTCGCCGCCCGCTACGAGACCGGCATCAGCCTCGGCCGGCTCGGCCGCGACACGGAGGCCCTGGAGCTGTACCGCTCCCTCGTCGCCGACCGCACCCGGACCGCGGGCGCCGCCGACCCCGACACGCTGCGCGCCCGGCACGGCCTCGGGGTCAACCTGGGGCGGACGGGCCGCTGGGAGGAGGCGCTCGCGGAGGCGCGCGAGGTCTGCGCCCTCCGGGAACGCTCCCTGGGACCCGATCACCCGGACACCGTGATCAGCCGCCGGGAGGTCGCCGCGGGGCTCGGCTGGCTCGGCCGGTGGAGCGAGGCGCTGGTGGCGTACCGGGAGGTCGCCGAGGCGCGCGCCCGGGTGCTGGGCCCCGACCACCCCCAGACGCTGGCGGCCCGCGACGACGAGGCGCACTGCCTGGAGCGGCTCGGACGGTCGGCGGAGGCCGCCGGACCGCACCGCACCTGATCGCCCGCCTGTCCTGCGTCCCGCCCCGTCCTGCGTCCCGCCGGGCCCGCGTCCCTCCCGGCCTCGGCCTCCGTCACATGACCGGGAGGGACGTCACCTCTGGCCGGGACGTACGCACGTCACCCCTGGCCGGGACGGAAGGCTGCGTGTTACGAAGGTGCATGCCCGCACCCCAGACACCCGCACCCCGGTCGCCCGCAGGCCGCCCCGCCGCCCACGGGGCCTCCGGCCCCGGCGTGCCCGACCGCGACCGCTACGACGCCGTGATCGTCGGCGGCGGCCACAACGGCCTGGTCGCCGCCGCCTACCTGGCCCGTGCCGGGCAGTCGGTCCTCGTCCTGGAACGGCTCGGCGCCACCGGGGGAGCGGCGATCTCGACCCGCCCCTTCGACGGGGTGGACGCCCGTCTCTCGCGCTACTCGTACCTGGTGTCCCTGCTGCCCGACAAGATCGTCCGGGACCTCGGCCTCGACTTCGCCGTACGCAAGCGGACCGTCTCCTCCTACACCCCCGCCGTGCGCGACGGACGCCCCACCGGCCTGCTCGTGGCGGGCGACGGAACCCGGGAGTCCTTCGCCGCGCTGACCGGCGGCGAGCGCGAGTACGCGGCCTGGCAGCGGTTCTACGCCATGACGCAGCGGCTCGCGACACGGGTCTTCCCGACGCTCACCGAGCCGCTGCCGAGCCGGGACGCGCTGCGCGAGCGCATCGACGACGCCGACGCCTGGCGGATGCTGTTCGAGGAGCCGCTCGGGGTGGCCGTCGAGGAGACCTTCACCGACGACCTGGTGCGCGGGGTCGTCCTCACCGACGCCCTGATCGGCACCTTCGCCGACGCCCACGACGCCTCGCTGCTCCAGAACCGGTGCTTCCTCTACCACGTGATCGGCGGCGGCACCGGTGACTGGGACGTCCCCGTCGGCGGCATGGGCGCGCTCACCGACGCGCTGGCCGGGGCGGCCCGTGCGGCGGGCGCCGAGATCCGCGTACGGCACGAGGCGACCCGGATCGAGACCGACGGCACCCACGCCGAGGTCACCGTCCGCACCCCGGACGGAGAACACGTCGTCGCCGCCCGCCGGGTGCTCGTCAACGCCTCCCCGCAGGCCCTCGCCGCCCTCCTCGGCGACACCCCGCCGCCGCCCGCCGAGGGCGCGCAGCTCAAGGTGAACATGCTGCTCACCCGGCTGCCCAGGCTCCGCGACCGGTCCGTCGACCCCCGGCAGGCCTTCGCGGGCACGTTCCACATCGCCGAGGGGTACGGGCAGCTCGCCGACGCCCACCGGGACGCGGCGGCGGGCCGGCTGCCCGCCGCCCCGCCCTCCGAGATCTACTGCCACTCGCTGACCGACCCCTCGATCCTCGGCCCCGACCTCGCCGCGCGCGGCTACCAGACCCTCACCCTCTTCGGCCTGCACGCCCCGGCCCGGCTCTTCGCCGCCGACAACGACGCCGCCCGCGCGGCCCTGCTCAAGGCGACCCTGGCCGAACTGGACGCGCACCTGGAGGAGCCGGTCACCGACTGCCTGGCCCTCGACGCGAACGGCGAACCCTGCATCGAGGCCAAGACCCCGCTCGATCTGGAGCGCGATCTGCGACTGCCCGGCGGCCACATCTTCCACCGCGACCTCTCCTTCCCGTACGCGGACGAGGGCACCGGGCGCTGGGGTGTGGAGACCGCGCACGCCAACGTCTCGCTCTGCGGGGCGGGCGCGGTGCGCGGCGGCGGCGTCAGCGGGGTCCCCGGCCACAACGCGGCGATGGCCGCGCTGGGCCGATGACGCCGCCCCTCGGATCCCTCAGATCCCCCAGCTCCCTCAGGCCCCGAACACCCCCCGCAGCGCACCCAGCTTGCGCGGCAGGTCGTACTCCGCGCCGCCCTCGTGCCCGTTGTACGGGAACACCTCGATCTCGGCCGGTCCCGCGTAGCGGTGGTAGGCCGCGAACACCGTGGAGGACGGGCAGATCCGGTCCATCAGCCCCACCGAGAACCACGCGGGAGCGCTCGCGCGCGCGGCGAAGTTGACCCCGTCGAAGTAGGACAGGGTCTCCATCGCCTCCTCGATCCGGAAGCGGTGCCCCGACAGCCAGCGGGCTATCTCCGCGTACGGTCCGGCGTCCGTGATCTGCGAGGCCCGCCGGTAGTGGCAGAGGAACGGCACGTCGGCGACGGCCGCCGCCACGTCGTCCCGCAGCCCGGCGACGGCCAGCGCGAGCCCGCCGCCCTGGCTGCCGCCCAGGACGGCGACCCGCCCGGCGTCCACCGCTTCGTGGGCGCCCGCCGCGTCGACGGCCCGGACCGCGTCGGTGATGAGCCGCCGGTAGTAGTGCCGGTGGGGGTCCTCGATGCCCCGGGTCAGGAAGCCCGGCGAGGACGAACCGTGGCCCTCGGGCCCGATGTCCGGGGTGTCGGCGGTGTTCTTGCCGCCGCCGCCCTGCCCCCGGTTGTCCATCACCAGGTGCGCGTAACCGAGCGCACTCCAGGTCAGCCACGCGTACGGGATGCCCCGGCCGCCGTTGTACCCGATGTACTGCACCACGGCGGGCAGCGGCCCGGAGCGCTGCTTCGGCAGCATCAGCCACGCCTTCACCGGCTGCCCCTCCCAGCCCCTGAACGTCACATCGAGTACGTCGACGGTCGCCAGTCCCGTCCCGTACGGCACGAACCGGGCGTCGACGTCGTGCCGGGCCGTCTTCGCGAGAGTCTTCCCCCAGAAGGCGTCGAAGTCGGCCGGTTCCTGCGGCTCGGGGCGGTACTCCCGCAGCCGCTCCAGGTCCATGTCGAACAGCAAGGCTCTAGCTCCTCTTCAGGGTGAGGCCGAGGGTCGCGCCGCGCAGCCCCGACGTGTCGGCGGTGATCCGGAGGCCGCCCGGCGTGCGGGCCGCGCTCACCCGGGGGCCGCCCGAGGCGAGCGCCAGCCCACGCCCGGCCAGCTCGACGACCACGGTGGACCGCAGGTGGGTGGGGTCGGACAGGGCGACGTCCACAGTTCGCCCCCGCGGGCGCACCAGGACGGACGCCGGACCGTCGCAGCTCAGCTCCCGCGCCGAGCCCGCCCGCCAGAAGTTGGCCGCCAGCAGCCCGTCCGTACCGCGCCGCACCGCGTGCACGGCGGTCGAATCGGCGACCAGCTCCACCGGCGGTGCGGCCGACAGCAGCCGGGTGCGCCCGGCCGAGGCGGCGGGGAGCTGGAGGTGGAAGTAGCCTGCCCCGCTCGGAGCCGGGCCGTGGTCGTGCCAGAGCGTCAGGTACGGGCGGGTGACCGGGGTGTCGGTGCCGTACTTGCGGTTGATCTCCCGCCAGGTCGCGGTGCGCTCCTCGCGCAGGGCGCGCACGGAGGTGGGCCGGGGGAAGACGTACCCGCCGGTTCCGGCCAGGTGCAGCCACCGGACGTCCGCCAGCTCGTCGGACCAGCCGGCACCGTCCGGGGCGGCCGTGCCGTTCACGAGGAGCGCGGCCCGCGGGTCGCGCAGCTTGCGGTTCTCCACCACGGTCTCGGCGGTCCCCGCCTCCGCGGTGATGCCCGAACCGACACAGGCGATGACGTCGTCCAGGCAGAACCAGCTCTTGAGCCCGTGCAGCGTGCTGCCGAAGGCCCGCAGCTCCATCCCGTACGCGCCCAGCGTGGTGTCCGGGAGCGCGGTGCCGCCCGCCCAGTCGGCGGTGCTGGTGGTGCGCTGTCCCGCCGCGTCGGCCGGGCGCCCGGCGATGACGGTGGTGCCGGGCAGCCTGGCCGGGTCGACGGTGGGCCAGTAGTCCTCGCTGTAGTGGCCGAGGTCGTCGGTGTACAGCAGCACCATCCCGTCCGAGAGGTGCCAGCCGCGCAGGTTCTCGTTCTGGATCGACTCGTAGTTGTAGATCCGGGTGGAGTACGCGGAGATGCCGAGCCCGAACGCGGGGCGGTGGTGCGCCGCCTTGTCCATCAGCGGGTGCTGCTTGTGGGCGACCAGCGGGCCCCGGGCCGGGACGGCGGAGGCGATCGCGGCCTGCGCGGCGACCAGGGACGCGAGGTCGGTGACGGCGAGGAAGTCCCGGTAGCCGTCCTCGGCGATCCACTGCTTCACCAGCGCCGTGAACCGGTCGGCGGGCTCTCCCGGGAAGCACGGGATCAGCCGCAGCACCGCCTCGACGACCGTCTGCGCCGACGCGTGCCCCTGTTTGCTCGGCCGGGCGATCTCCCGCCCGCACACCGACGCCATCACATCGCCCCGGAACATCAGCGGGTCGAAGCCGTCGTCCACCCAGCCCCGCACGTTGTCGAGATCGGGATCGGTCACCGTCCACGCCGTACCGGCCAGCAGGTTGAGGAGCCGGGACAGATTTCCCAGCAGCTCCTTGCCGTAACCGCCGTTGTACGGGTGCTTGTAGTGCTGGAGGAACGAGCCGTCGGACGAGAAGCCCTCGCCCGTGCCGGCCGCCGCACCGCCGGTGTCGTTGAAGGCCAGGACGCTGTTGGCGCCCGAGCCCTCGACGTCGGACAGAGCGTCCCGGACCCGGCCCAGCGCGTCGCCGTCGCCGCGCAGCACCGCGTTGACGGCGACGACGGTGGAGACCCACACGCGGTTGGCGCCGGTCGCGATCTGCCGGTTCGCCCGCCACAGGTTCGGGTCCGGCGTGTAGTGGAGCACGGCGGCGGTGACGCGTTCCAGGCGCTCCGCGCCCAGCTCGTCGTGGAGCAGCACCGCCGTGTCGTTGAGCGCGAGCGCCGCGCCTATCTCCCAGTCCCAGTCGTTGTCGAACCGGGTGTGCTCGGGGCCGTAACGGTGGGTCAGCATCCAGTCGACGCCGCTCAGCAGCTTCGCCAGCAGCGCCGTGTCACCGTGCTGCGGGGTGCCGGGGACCGCCCAGGCGGTGGCCGCCGTCGCCAGTCGCTTGAACGAGGTGGTGACGTGGTTGGAGAGCGTCGTGCTGGTCAGGTCGGGGAACAGACCGTCCGTCCGGGACGGGTCCAGGCCGGTGGCGGCGGTGGCCCCGGCCCGCCCCACCCGGGCGGTCGCGGCGGCGATCCGCTCGTCGTCCCGGTCGAGGTCGGGGCCGCCGGTCAGCAGCGTGTGCCAACGGGTGCGCAGCGCCGCGGCGTCCTCCGCCCCGGTCCGTGCCGTGGCGCCGGACGCGGCGTGTGCGGGGCCGGCGAGGGTCAGGGGCAGCGTCGCCGCCGCGCCCAGGGCGGCCGCGCCGGTCAGGACGGTGCGCCGGGTGGTGGCTCGGTTCGTCATGTCGCCTCTCACAGAAGGTGTCGGCTCACGGAAGGTGTCGGCTCACGGAAGGTGTCGGCTCGCGGAAGGTGTCGGCCGGCCGGGGATCTCGGTCCACGCCGGCTCACCGAAGGTGTCGGCGGTCGACGGCGGCGGCGAGCGCCGCGTGACCGGAAGGGCCCGGATGCAGGCCGTCGCCGCTGTCGTGCGCGGGGAGCATCCGGGAAGGGCGGTCCGGGTCGCGCAGCGCGGCGTCGAAGTCGGCCACCTCGTCGAAGACGTGCCCGGTGCGCACGGCCCGGTTGATCTGCCCGCGGACCGCGTCCAGCTCGGGAGACCAGCGGGTCCACCCCTCGAACGGGGTGATGGTGGCGCCCACGACCCGCAGACCGGCGCCCCGGGCACGCAGCGCCACCTGCCGGTATCCGGTCAGCACCTGGTCCGGACCGCTCTGGCCCGGCGGCTGCTGGAGGTCGTTGACGCCTAGGTGCACCAGCACCGTCCGCAGGCCCGGCAGCCCGAGGACGTCGCGGTCGAAGCGGGCCTGGCCGCCGGGCCCGAAGCGGACGTCGTCGAGCAGCAGCCGGTTGCCGCTGATGCCGAGGTTGGCGACGGCCGAACCGGGCAGCCGCCGCGCCAGTTGGTCGGGCCACCGCAGATCGGCGTCGTCGGGGGTGCCGACGCCCTCCGCGATGGAGTCGCCGAACACCGCGACCACCGGGCCGCGCGCCCCGGTGGTCTCCACCCCGGTCAGCAGGAGGACCGACCGGGTGCGCACCCCGTCCACGGTGTGCCAGGCATGGGTGTTGCGGTGGAAGGAGAGCGGACCGGTCGGGCCGGGCACCCGCGTCCGCACCACCAGCCGCGCCCCGTCCGCCACCCGCAGCCCCGGGACGGCGTCACTGGTCAGACTCGCGCCCGCCGCCAGCCACTCCTGGCTCCGCCCGGCGAAGGTCACGGGCCGGCCGTCCGCGGTCACCGGGCCGACCAGCACGGGCGCGGTCCCGAAGGTGTTCGCGTACCGCAGCCGGACCGCTCCGCCCGCCGACAGCCGCAGCACGGCCGTGCAGTCGCCGTCGGTCAGCCCGGCGTACGCCACCGGATCGGTGGGGGTCGGCGCTGTCTGGGCGGTGGCCCAGGACGTCGTCCAGCGCGAACGCGCGGGGCCGGTCGTCCCGGCCGCGCGCGCGTCCGTCGCCGTGGCGGCGACCGCGGCGGCCCCGGCTGCCGCCGCCGCGTACAGAACCCCGCGTCTCGCGGGCCCCCGGCCGCTCACTGCGGGCACACACCGGTCGGGTCGTAGGAGCTGCCGTAGGTGCCCACGGCGTCGCCGCCCGTGTTGCCGCTCATGGTGTTGGAGCAGACGGGGCCCTGCGGGGTGCGCATGAACTTGATGCCGCCGCCCGCGTTGCCGGTGATGGTGTTGCCGTAGACGGAGGTCGCGGTGCCGTCCGTCGCGGTGTCACCGCCGAGCCGGACGCCCGCGCCCACGTTGTCGTGGACGGTGTTGTACCGGAAGATGTTGCCGCTGCCCCGGGCGTCGAGCCCGCCGGAGCTGGGGTCGCGCTGGCCGCCGCAGTCGTTGTGCTCGACGTAGTTGTTGGTGGCGTTCTCCTTCACGTCCACGCACTCGTTGCCCCGCGTGACGATGGTGTTGTGGTGGATGCGGTTGTTCCGGCTGACGTCGGCCGCCGCGTCCGGTGCCCCGTTGGAGCCCTGCTGCTCGGGGGCCGTGCCGAGGTAGATCCCCTCGCCGTTCTTCCCGCCCCCGTCGAACACGAAGTCGGCGACCCCGCAGTCGGTGATGATGTTGTCGTCCACCTCGGCACCCGTGACGAGGTAGCGCAGCCGCAGGCACTCGTCGGCCGCGTTCTTGAGGGTCATGCCGGTGACGCGCAGGCCGCCGACCCCGTTCCCGGGGGTCGTGCTCATGACATAAATGAGTTTGAGCCGGTAGCCGGACACGTCCGAGGCCGAGCCGTGCAGCCCGTCCACGGTGAAGCCGCTGAGCGTCGTGCTGTCGTGCCGGACCTGGATGATCCGGGCGTCGCCCGCGCCCTTCACCACGGCGTTCGACGGTCCGGTGATGGTGACCCCGGCCCGTGCGGTCACCACGTCCTGTCGGTAGGTGCCCGCGGCCAGGTTCACCACCGCGCCCGACGGAGCCAGATCCACCGCCTTCTGGATCGTGGCCAGCGGGGCGCCCGCCGACGTACCGGCGTTGGCGTCGCTGCCGGTCGGCGACACGTAGTACGCGCTCGCCGCCGGGGCGGCCGCCGAGGGCGTGGTCACGACGAGCGGGGAGAGGCCGGCGACGAGCGCGGCGGCCAGGACGGTGCGCGGTGGACGGGTCACGGGGTGTGCCTCCTGGGATCGGCGAAGGACAGGGCGAGCAGAACCGGAACGCTCGGGCCGAGCAGCAGTGGCCCCAGCGGTACGACGAGGGAGAGCAGCACGGCGGAGACCACCGCGCCGAGCAGGGCGGTGCCCCGGGCCGGGGACCCGAAGCCGAGCGACAGCGCCCCGGCCGACCAGGACCGGACACCGCCGTCCGGGTCCCGGCCCGCCACGGCCGCGAGCGCCACATGATGGATCACGAACGCCGCCGCGATCCCCACCTGCGCGGCCAGCAACGGGAAGGTCCACGCCTCCGAACGGCCGAGCAGATGCAGGGTGTTGGCGACCAGGACGGCCGCGGCGGCGGTGGACAGCAGGCCGTGGAGCCACAGCGCGCGCCAGTACCCGCCGAAGGAGGCGAACGTGTTGGCGAAGCAGCGGCTGTCCCCGTCCACCCGCCACCGCTGGAGCGCGCGGCCCATCGCGGCGAGCGCCGGGAGCCAGGTCACCACGCCCAGCGCCAGCAGCGTGAACGCGGCCCCGGCGGCGGCCGGGTAGGCGACGAACTCCAGCCGTCGCAGCAGCGTCGGCCAGCCCGACGGGGTGGCGTCCGGAACGGGCGGCGACGCCACCGCCCCGGCGAGACGGGTCCCCATGGTCTACCCGACCTTTCCTGTGTACGGATCCGTTACGTCGAGGAGTACCCGGCCCGCCAGCTCCAGCCTGGTCGCCGCCACGACGTACGGGGTTCCGGCGGCGGTGAGCAGGACGGCGGCGGCGTCCGCCGAGAGCCCCTCACCACGGATACGGCGGGCGACGGGGGAGAGGAACACGCTCTCCTCGCCGTCCGCGAACCGCACGCCGTGGCCCTCGGCCACCTCCGCCCCGGCGGCCGGGCACGCGGCGTCCGGCGTAATGGCGGTGAGGAACAGACCCGCGCGGCAGGCCGGGGTGGTCACGTCCAGCGTGTGCAGGGTGCGGGTGAGCCGCAGTTCCGGAGTGCTGGACGTCGGATTGGCCTCCACCTCCAGGACCCCGGTGCGCACCGACGCCTCGTCCGGGGCCAGCCGCCGCACCCGGGCGGTGGCCTCGCCGGACCTGATCAGCCGGCTGCCGTCGCCGTGCTCCTCCGTCGGCCGGTCCGTCCGCAGCAGGAACGTCCACTCCCGCGGCTCGTCCGACTCCGCCAGGTCCAGCAGCACGAGGCGCCCCGCCGGGGTGAACACCAGGGTCCGGTCCAGCCGGCGGACCCCGAGGGCCGGGTCGTACATCGCGGCGATCTCCGCCGTGGCGTGCGCCCACCCCTCCTCGTCGCCCACCAGCACGTCCCGCTGCCGGGCCTGCCGCAGATACGGAATCCCCTCGTAGACGTGGTAGCGGTCCTCGTCCGCGTACCCCTGCCCGTCGACCAGCAGCAGATTGTGGTGCTCCGCCCGCTTGCGGTTGCTGTAGCCGTCGTCCACGGCGAGGTGGGCGCCCCCCGACAGCAGGACGAAGGAGCCGGAGTCCGGGTGGTGGTGACCCTGGTTCAGGGTCTCGTGGCCCAGCTCCGCCCGGTGCTTCGCGCTCGTCTCCCAGGCCCGGTGGCCGCCGCCCGGACTCGCCTTGAACGACACCGCCGTCGCGTCGGCGTCCCAGCCGGTGCGGGCCGCGAGCAGCCCCAGGTCCGGGAAGAACGCCCGGGTCGCCGTGGGCCGGGCCGCCGCGACGGCCGGGTCGTACCAGAGGTATTCGAGGTACGCCTCCGGCAGGATGCCCGGCCGCACCCCGCTGTGCTCCGCCTCCGCCCACAGCAGCTCGCCCGAGGCCAGGTCGCCCAGCCACTGCGCCTCGGCGATGCCGTACTGCGCGGCCAGCCGGTAGTAGAGCCCGGCGCTGTGGCCGCTGCGCCGGTCGTGGCAGTCGCCGTGGTCGATCGTGAACGCGAAGCCGGGCGCGCTCTGGTGCAGCCGGTAGTTGAAGGTGTTCGCCATGAAGCCTCCCCGGTCCCACCAGTCGACGCCTTCGGCCTCCGCCAGCAGATCCAGGTGGATCGCCAGGAACGGCACTCCGTAACGCCAGTAGACGACCCCCTCCGCGTGCGAACCGTCCTCGGGCATCACCTCCAGCACCGTGGCGAGGTTCGACTTCGCCCGTTCGGTCCACTCCTCCTTGCCCAGCACGTAACCGGCCGTCGCCAGACCGGCGTAACAGATCCAGTTGTGGTTCTGCCAGTAGGAGGACGACCACCAGCGGCCCTCGCTCGCGACCGCGAAGTCGTACAGGCGACGCCCCTGGATCAGCAGCTTGTAGCGGAGCAGCGCGGCCACGTCGTCCGGCAGGTCGTTCCCGATCCAGCGCAGGGCGAGTGCCAGGTGGTGCAGCAGCCAGCCGGCGTCCAGGTCGTGGTCGGGCATATGGGCGCGGCCCCAGTGCGGCAGCCGTGACGCCGCCTCGATCCAGCGCACGCTCTCCGCGAGATCGGCCGGGTCGCCGCCGATCCGGTAGGCCAGGGCCGGGTTGGAGGTGGCCGGGCCCAGCCAGGTGATGCTGGCCAGCGGGTGGGTGCGGGGCGGGGTCAGGGCTCGGTGCCGGGCCGCCTCCTCCCGCACCCGGGTCTCCTGGGCGGGGCGCGGGCCGGGCGGCGGGGTCGCCGAGAGCAGCACGGCTCAGCCCTCCGTCCGGTAGTGGGCGATCGAACCGTCCGCCAGTTCCACGGTCAGCTCCGTGCCGTCCAGCCGCACATCGCTCACCGCGGGGCCCGCCGACGCCGCCTGGTAGACCGAGGCGAAGACGACGTGCGCGGCCTCGGCCGTGAAGTCGACCCGGGTCCGGGTGCGCTGCGGGTCGTCCGCCGGACCGGGACCCGGCACCGTGAAGGGGCGCACCGGCACCTCGGCGCTCCAGGTGTGCCAGCCGTGCAGCGTCTCGTCCCCGTACCAGGTGGTGCGCACCGGGCCCGCCGCCTGCACCTGCACGTCCAGCGCGGTGCCGGGCCGCAGTTGGGCGGTGATGCGGGGGGCCTCGCGGCCCGTGACCTCCACCGTCAGCAGGTCCACCAGGTAGCACGGGCCGACGGCCACCCGGCGGACCGCCCGGACACCCTCGTACGCCTCCGTCGCCTCGGCGGTCACCGAGACGGCGTCCGCCGCCGTCAGCGCCCCGGCGCACTCGGCCTGCTCGGCGCCGTCCACCCGGAACGCGGGGTGGGCCGCCGTCGAGGTGTACAGGTCGCGGAAGTCCGGGTGGGCGTACGGCACCTGGCCCGGGTCCGGTTGCCACGCGGTGGTGTCGCCGTACAGATACAGCGAGAGCTTGTCCCGGTGGCCGTGCGATCCGCCGTGCGGGCCGAAGTCCACCAGGGCGTGGATGCCCGCCGCCCGCAGCACCGCGTACCCGGTCGAGGGGAACACGGAGACCGGGGCGGCAGCGGCCCGCCGGGGGAGCGGGGGCCCGGCGAACCAGCCGCCCAGCTCACGGTCGAGGGCGTCGTCCGCGTCGCCCAGCTCCGCGCGGACCCGGTCCGCCACCGCCTCCAGCGCGTCCGACGGCACCGACTGCTGTGCCAGCGCGATCAGTTCCAGCCACTCACGACCGAGGGCGTCGCGCCGGTAGGGGCCGTCGTGCAGCGCGGGCAGCACACCGCCCGGCGTCGCGACGGCGGCCAGCACGTCCGTCATCCCCGCCAGCACGCCCACCACGTCGGCCGGCAGGGCGGACGGGGCGGTGGAGCGCAGCGCCAGCAGCGCCGCCCGCAGCACGAAGCCGTGGTAGTAGGTACTGCCCTCCCACTCCCAGCCGTCGTCCGCGACGGCCACGCGCAGATGCGCGTACAGCCCGTGCCCGCCCTCCAGCCAGCACCCTGCGCCCTCCCAGGACGTGCCCCGGACGGCCGCCGCCGCCCGGCCCGCCGCGACACCGGCCGCGTTCAGCCACGCCGTGTAGTTGGAGGCCAGCTGCCCCTGACCCGTGAGCACGTCCCGGGCCTCCAGCGCCGCCTGCTCCAGCGCCTCCAGCAGCGGCAGCACCGCCGCCAGGTCCCCGGTCTCCTTCTCCGCCAGGGTGATCACGGCGTGCCCGACGTTCACCGCCCAGATGGCGTCCGTCAGCGCCTGGTGGAAGAGCCGGCCGCGCAGCATCCAGCCCTGGGCCTCGCCGTGCCGGTCGGCGGCCAGCTCGGCGTACAGGCCCGCGTACTCGCCCAGCCGCTCCACCGCCTCCGCCCGCTCGCCCCGGTGCGCCAGCACCCGCAGACGACGGGCCCACGCCTGGTGGGAGAGGACCAGCCACGCGCCGCGCACCGCCTCGCTGTCCACCCGGCAGCCGTGCGCACACCGCGCACCGCCCTCGGGGAACACGCCCGCGAGGAGATCGCCGTGCTCCAGCTCCACCCCGTGCGCCGGGCAGACATACGCGTGCCACCAGCCGCCGCGCTCCCGCGCGATCCGCCTCAACGCGGCCATACGCCACCGTCGATGTCCGTCGTGGTCGCCGTCAGGAAGCCCGAGGCGGGCGAGGCCAGGTGGACCACGGCGGACGCCACGTCCTCGGGGGTGCCCGCCCGGCCGACCGGGATGCCCGCTTCCATGGCCTCCTGCGCGGCGGGCGCGGTGAAGGTGTCGTGGAAGGCGGTGCCCTTGATGAAGCCCGGCGCGACCGCGTTGACCGTGATGCCGGTGCCGGCCAGCTCCTTGGCCAGGCCCTTGGTGAAGCCGCGGATCCCCGCCTTCGCGGCGGCGTACGCCACCGAGCCGGGGCCGCCGCCGTTGTGCGCGGCGAGCGAGGACATGGTGATGACGCGTCCGGCCGGGGAGCGCGTCAGATGCGGCAGCGCCGCCCGCACCGTGCGGAACGTCGAGGACAGGTTGGTGGAGATCACCCGGTCGAAGTGCTCGTCGCTCATCTCGGCGATGGTCGAGCGGCCGACGAGGTGACCGGCGTTGCAGACCAGGATGTCGAGTCCGCCGAGGAAGCCGGCCGCCTCCTCGACCAGCCGGTCCACGTCCGCGGTGACGGTCGCGTCGGCGGCGAACGCCTTGGAGCGCCTGCCCAGCGCCTCGATCGCCGAGACGGTGTCGGCCGCCCGGTCGGCGGAGGAGTGGTAGTGCACGGCGACGTCGGCGCCGGCCTCGGCCAGGGCGAGAGCGATGGCGCGGCCGATGCCGTGCCCCGCCCCCGTCACCAGCGCGCGGGAGCCCTGCAGATCAGCAGACATGGGTGAAGCCCTTTCGGTTTCCGGCCGCTGGGGGCCGGATGCGGTGCCCGGCCACGGAGGGCCGGGGGCCGGTCACTTGAGACCGGCGGTGGCGAAGCCCTGCACGAAGTAGCGCTGGCCGATGAGGAAGAGAAGGACCATGGGAAGGGTGGCGAGCGTGGTGCCGGCCATCAGGAAGTGCCACTGGGTGCCGTTCTCCGTCTTGAAGACGGAGAGCCCGACCTGGATGACCCGCAGACTGTCCGTCCGGGTCACCAGCAGAGGCCACAGGAAGTTGTTCCAGGACGACTCGAAGGTCAGCAGCGCCACGGTGGTGAGGGCCGGCTTGACCTGCGGCGTCATGATCCGGGCGTAGATGCGGAACTCGCCGAGGCCGTCGAGGCGGGCCGCCTCCTCCAGCTCCACCGGCAGGTCCAGGTAGAACTGGCGGAAGAGGAAGACCGCGAACGGCGTCACCGCACCCGGGATGATCAGGGCCCACCAGGTGTCGAGCCAGCCGCTCCCGCCCTGGCCGAGGATGTCGTTCCCGCCGGCCAGCGGCATGAAGCGGACGATCAGGAACTCCGGCAGCACCTTCGTGTACGTCGGGATCATCAGCGCGGCGATGAACAGGTAGAAGATCACCTCGCTGCCGCGGAACCTGATCCGCGCCAGCGCGTACCCGGCCATGGAGGCGACCAGGACGTTCAGCACGGTGTGGCTGATCGCGATGATGAAGCTGTTGCGGGCGTACGTGGCGAACGGGGCCGCCCGGAACGCGTCGACGTAGTTGCTGAACTGCCAGCTGCCGGGGAGGAGCCCGGCGTCCTGGGAGGCGATCTCCACCGGCGACTTGAGTGAGGTGATCACCATCCAGACGAACGGCACCACCATCAGGAGGGAGATCACCGACAGCGTGATGTAGAGCGCGATCCGGCCGGGGGACACCGGCCGACGGCCGGATCGCCCCCGAGGCTTCGCGGTGCCCGGGACTGCCGGCTTCCGCGTATCAACTGTGGCCACGGGTGCCTCCCATGATCCGCCGGTTGACCAGGGTGAACCCCATCAGCAGCACGAACAGCACCAGGGACTGGGCGCAGGCGTATCCGACGCGGAACTCCCGGAAGGCGGACTTGTAGATCTCGTAGGTCATCATCGTCGTGCTGTTGGCGGGGCCGCCGTCGGTGAGGATGTAGATCTGGTCGAACGACTGGAACGCGCTGATCATCGACGTGATGAGCACGAAGAACGTGGCGGGCTTCAGCAGCGGCAGCGTGATGGAGAAGAACTGCCGGACCTTCGAGGCGCCGTCCACCGACGCCGCCTCGTACAGCTCCCTGGGGAGCGACTGGAGCGCGGCGAGATAGATGAGCATCTTCATGCCGATGCCCTGCCAGATGCCGACCAGGATCACCGAGGGCATCGCCCACGTCGTCGAGGAGAGCCAGGCCGGGCCGTCGATGCCGAGGAACGACAGCAGCGCGTTGAGCAGGCCGTTGCCCGGGTTGTAGATCCACAGCCAGACCAGGGCGATGGCGACGGTGGCCGTGACCTGCGGCAGGAAGACCGCGGTGCGGAAGATGCCGCGCGCCTTGAGGCCGGTGTGCAGGGCCATGGCCAGCAGCAGGCCCAGCAGCATGCCGAACGGCACGGTGAAGAAGGTGTAGACGACGGTGTTGACGATGGACTTGCGGAAGACCGCGTCGTCCAGCATGTCGCGGAAGTTGTCGAGACCCACGAACTGCGGGGCGGTCAGCACGTCGTACTTCGTGAACGCCAGGACCACCGCGGCCAGCACCGGCAGGCCGATCCACAGCGAGGCGTGCAGCAGCGCGGGCGCCACCATGAGCATGCCGGCCCGGCGCCGTCGGCGTCCGGGGCCCGTGGGGGTCCGGCGGGTGCGCCGGGTCGGCGCCGATTCAGGAGGTGCGGGCGACCGCACGGGCCGCGCCTTCAGTACGGATGTCGCTCCCACAGTGACGGGTCCTCACATCCGGCCGATGGCGGCCTCGGCGAGTCGGCCGAGCTCCGCGATGGCGTCCTTCGCCGACTGGTCGCCCACGATCGCGGGCTCCAGCGTCGGCACGATCTTCTCGCGGATCTCCATCCAGGCGGCGGTCCCGCCCTCGGACGCCGCGTGCTGGAGGTTCTTCAGGGAGAGGTCGACGAACTGGTTCTCCTTGACGTAGGCGGTGTCGCTGAGATCCCGCAGCCCGGGCACCGAACCGCGCTGCTGGGCCGCGCCGAGGATCGATTCGGGGGTGGCCAGCCACTCCACGAGCGCACGGGCCGCGGCCGGGTGCCTGGAGCTCGCCGACTGGCTGACGAGCGTGCCGCCCTGGAGCATCGCGGGCCTGCGGTTGGCCAGGACGAAGGAGCCGAGCCTGTCCTGTTCGATCAGCTCCGGGTTCTGCTCCTTGACCTGGACCCACAGCGCGCTGGTCGTCATCATCATCGAGCCCTGGCCGGTCTGCACGTTCGACGGTGCTCCGGTGTCGGTCTTGCGCGCGTAGTCCGCCGAACCGTCGGCCACCAGGTCCTTGAAGAACTGGAGGGCCTCCACCCCGCGGGCGTCGGTGAACAGCGGCTTCCTGCCGTCCGCGCTGAAGAGCTGACCGCCGTTGGCGAAGAGGAAGGTCTCCCAGCACTGGCGCAGATTGATGGAGAAGGGGTCGAACCCGACCCGGCCCTTCGTCGTCAACTGCTTGGCGACGGCGCGTAGTTCGGACCAGTTGGCGGGCGTCTTGCGGATGCCGGCCTGGGCGAAGTGGTCCTTGCGGTAGACGACGATGCGGGTGTCGAGCACGACGGGCAGCGCGTACAGCCTGCCGTCGTGACGCGACGGCTCCAGCACCCGCTTCTCGTAGTCGTGGGTCTTCGCCAGCTCCTCGGGCAGTTCCGCGATCGCTCCCTTGGCGGCGAACGGCGGGATCCAGCCGACCCCCATCATCAGCACGTCGGGCAGCAGGCCGCCCGCCAGTCCGGTGGTGATCTTCTCGTTGAGCTGGTCGTACGTGGTGTAGTCCACGTTCACCTTGACGTCCGGATACTTCTTCCGGAACCCGCCGAGGATGTCGCCCTCCAGGAGCTTCTTGCCCTTCGCGCCCTCGTAGATCGGGGTGAGGAGGGTGATCTCGCCCTCGGCGGGACCGTCGGCGGAGCCGGCCGCGGAGGTGCCGGTGCCGCAGCCCGTGAGCGCGGCGGCGGTGCCCGCACCGATGGCGGCGAGCAGCGACCGTCTGTTGAGTTCCATGAGGCACCCCTTTGAGGCGGAGTTTGTGGATCGATCCAGTGAGGGTGTCCCAGCCATGGCCGGGAAGTGCTGGTAAATCGATGCACTGAGACTAGGAATGCCCTTGGAGCGACGTCAACAGCTGATGCACAAGAATTTTTCGGGCAAGTTAACGGGTGTATCGGTAGAGAGACTTCTGTAAATCGATACACTAGAGTCGTCAGGGAGTTTCGAACCGGAGGTGGCATGAGCGGGGTAACGATCCATCAGGTCGCGGCGGCTGCGGGCGTTTCCGCGAGTACGGTCTCCAACGTCCTCAACGGGCGCACCGACCGTATGCAGGCGGCCACCCTGGCCCGTGTCGAGCAGACCATCGAGCGCCTCAGCTACCGGCCCAACCGTGCGGCACGCATGCTGCGCACGGGCCGGATCAAGGTGATCGGTCTGATCGTGCCCTCCGTGGCGAACCCGTTCTGGGGGTCGCTCGCGCGGGAGCTGGAGGCCATCGCGCTCGCCGAGGGGTACCACGTGCTGCTCTGCAACAGCGAACGCGACCCCGCCCGGGAGCTCAAGTACGGCGAGGAGCTCCTGGCGGACGGAGTCAGCGGAGTGGTGCTCTGCTCCTCGCTCCCCTCGCTCGAACACGTCGAGCCGCTGCTCAGCCGGGGGCTGAAGATGGTCGCCTTCGACCGCACGGCCCAGGCCGGCGACCCGCCGTCACTGGCGAGCATCAGCGTGGACAACGCCATGGGGGCGGAGCTGGCCACCCGTCATCTCCTCGGACTCGGCCACCGACGACTCGCCTTCGTCTCCGGCTCGGTGAACAGCGTCAACCGCCGCGAGCGGCTGCGGGGCTTCCGCGCCGCGTTGGAGGAGGCGGGGATCGACCCGGCCGACGCCACGGTCTGGCCGGGGGCGGACACCACCGAGTTCGGCGACAAGGACGCTGCCGAACTGGGCCGCAACGCCGCCCGCGAACTGCTCTCCGGGCCCCGCCCGCCCACCGGGTTCGTCGCCATCAACGACATGTGCGCGATCGGGATCTGCCGGGGCGCCAAGGACGCCGGGCGCACCGCCGGGCGCGATGTGTCGGTGGTCGGCTTCGACGACATCCTGCTCGCCGACCTCTTCGAGCCGCCGCTCACCACCGTCCGCCAGCCGCTGACGGAGATGGCGGCGGAGACCTTCCAGCAACTGCGCGCCCGGATCGAGTCGGCGCCCTCGGCGGGCCGCTCCCTGCTGATCCGGCCGCGGCTGGTGGTCCGGGAGTCGACCGCGCCCGTGCCCGCGGACGCGGCGACTCCGGACGCGGTAGCTCCGGAAGCGGCGACTCGTGACGCGGCGACTCCGGGCGCGGTGGCTCCGGCGGGGTGAGGGGACCGGCCGCCGGGGCTCAGTCCGCCGAGGGCACCCAGCCCGTCGCCTCGATCCGGCCGGCGTCCCGGGGCCGTTCCGCGTCGAAGACCGTGCGAGCGCCGTCGCGGACCCGTAGCCCGTCCACGTACGCGCCGCGTCCCACGTACAGCCGGTCGGTGGCGTAGCGCCACCGCAGGCGTACGTCCCGGCCGCGCCAGGCCGTCAGGTCCGCCTCCAGCCGGTGCCAGACGCGCCCCGACCAGCCGGTCGCCGAGCCCGCCGGGTGCGGCCGCGGTTCCGGGCGGTGGCCGGGGCCCGGCGCGAGGGTGGTGAACGGCACCGGCTGCCAGTCCTGCCCCGCCGCCGCTTCCAGGAAGAGGCCGTCGGAGGCCGGTTCGGTGTCCCACCACAGAGCGCACTCCAGGCGGGCCCGCGCGGAGTCCAGGCGCAGGGCGGGCAGGGTGAGGGTGGCGGTGGACGCGCTGGCCATTCCGGAGAACCACGCGGTGCGCCCGCGCGCGGGACGGACCGGAACGGCCCGCGCCAGCTGGTTGGCGGCCGCCACCCGGGGCGCGCTGCCCGAGCGCCAGCTCCGCACCGGGTGGACGGAGTTGCCGAGCACGATGAGGAAGGTGTCGGTCGACGGGTCGAGCACCAGGCTGGTCCCGGTGAATCCGGTGTGCCCCGCGCTGCGCGGGGACGCCATCGCGCCCATGTACCAGTGCTGGTAGAGCTCGAAGCCGAGGCCGTGCTCGTCGCCCGGGAACGCGGTGTTGAAGTCGGTGAACAGCAGGTCGACCGACTCCTCGGAGAGGATGCGGGAGCGACCGTAGACCCCGCCGTTGAGGAGGGTCCGCGCGAGGATCGCGAGGTCCCAGGCGCAGGAGAACACCCCGGCATGGCCCGCCACCCCGCCGAAGCCGAAGGCGTTCTCGTCGTGCACCTCGCCCCAGACCAGCCCGCGATCGAGACCGGACCAGGGCGGCCGGGCGTCCTCGGTCGCCGCGATCTTCGGCTTCCAGGAGGCGGGCGGGTTGTAGCGGGTGCGGTGCATCCCGAGCGGGGCCGTGATCTCGTCGCGGAGCAGCGTGTCCAGCGGGCGGCCGGTGATCTCCTCCAGGATCAGTTGCAGGGAGATCAGATTGAGGTCGGAGTAGAGGTACGCGCTGCCCGGGGTGCTCGCCGGGACCTCCTCCCACAGCATCCGGAGCTTCCCCTCCCGGGTCGGCTCCTCGTACAGCGGGATCCACGAACGGAAACCCGAGGTGTGCGTCAGCAGGTGGCGGACCGTGATGTCCTGCTTGCCGCCGCCCGCGAAGTCCGGGAGGTACGAGGCGACCGTGGCCTCCAGCCCCAGCTCGCCGCGCTCGATCCGCTGGACGGCCAGGAGCGAGGTGAACAGCTTGGAGATCGAGGCCAGGTCGAAGACGGTGTCCTCGGCCATCGCGATCTGCCGGTCCGCCGGGAACTCCACCCCGGTGTCGGTCTTCTCGTCGTACGCGGCGTAGCGCACCGCCCTGCCGATCGGCCGGTGCAGCGCCACCGTCCCGCCCCGCCCGGCGAGCAGCACCGCGCCCGCGTACCAGGGGTGCTTCGGGGAGTCGGCGAGATACGCCTCGGCGTCCCGGACCAGCTGGTCCAGCGGGCCCTGGAGCAGCCCGGCGCGCGCGGCGCTCCCGCGCCGCAGCGTGGGCCGGTGTGACCCTGACTCCATGCCCGCTCCCGTGTCCGCCGCTCTGTCCGCGGTCCCCGCGCTCGGCCCGCCCCGGTCGGCCGCGCCCGCGAGCGGAATCGGCGTCAGCGCGAGGGCACCGCCCAGCGCCAGTATCCCGCCGCCCAGCCGCCGCCGGGCGATGCCGCTCCCGCCGGCGCGGGCGCCGGCCGAGGAACCGAGGCCCCCGGCCCGCTCGGGGCCCCCACGCGCGCCCCGCCCGTCCTCCGCCCGCCCGTTGCCCCGCATGTCCCCGGTCATCCGCGACTCCTTCCCGCGCCCGACGTCCGGTCACCGGGCCCTGCCCGTGCGCCGGAGCCTGCGCGAAAGTAACTTCCGAAATCTCGCCGAGCAGTGAAAGTTCCTGCCGCCGCAGAGATTACTGTCACCTCCGCGCTCCCGGGTGCGTCCCGGCCCGCAAAGAATCTGACGCTTCATCAGAAAAGCTCTTCCCTCGGCCGCCCGGCTGCGGCATCCTGCCGCCCATGGAGACGGAGCTGAGCAAGCACCTGGGTATCGAGCACGCCATCTTCGGCTTCACGCCGTTCCCCGAGGTCGCCGCGGCCATCACCAGAGCCGGCGGCTTCGGCGTGCTCGGAGCGGTGCGCTACACCGCTCCCGACGACCTCGCGCGCGACCTGGACCGTCTGCACGCACTCGCCGACGGCAAGCCCTACGGCCTCGACGTCGTCATGCCGGCCAAGAAGGTCGAGGGCGTCACCGAGGCGGACGTCGAGGCGATGATCCCCGCCGAGCACCGCGGATTCGTCACGGAAGTCCTGGACCGCCACGGTGTGCCCGAGCTGGCCGAGGGGGAGACGTCCGGCTGGCGCATCACCGGCTGGATGGAGGAGGTCGCCCGGAGCCAGCTCGACGTGGCCTTCGACTACCCGATCAAGCTCCTCGCCAACGCCCTCGGTTCCCCGCCCGCCGACGTCATCGAGCGCGCCCACGACCACGGCGTCCTCGTCGCCGCCCTGGCCGGCAGCGCCCGGCACGCACGCCGGCACGCGGAGGCGGGCATCGACGTCGTCGTCGCCCAGGGGTACGAAGCGGGCGGCCACACCGGCGAGATCGGCTCCATGGTGCTGGTCCCCGAAGTCGTCGAGGCCGTCGCCCCGCTGCCCGTGCTCGCCGCCGGAGGCATCGGCAGCGGCGAACAGGCCGCCGCCGGGATCGCCCTCGGCGCGCAGGGCGTCTGGCTCGGCTCCCTCTGGCTCACCACCGAGGAGGCAGACCTGCACTCCCCGGCCCTGACCGCCAAGCTCCTGGCCGCGGGCTCCGGCGACACCGTCCGCTCCCGCGCCCTCACGGGGAAACCCGCGCGCCAGCTCCGTACCGAGTGGACCGACGCCTGGGACGACCCGGCCGGGCCCGGCACCCTGCCCATGCCGCTCCAGGGGCTGCTGGTCGCCGAGGCCGTGTCCCGGATCCAGAAGTACGAGGTCGGCGAGCTGCTCGGCACACCCGTCGGGCAGATCGTCGGACGGATGACCAGCGAACGCAGCGTCCGGGCCGTCGTCGACGACCTGACCCGCGGCTTCGAACGGGCCGTCACCCGCATGAACCGCATCGCCGGAAGGAGCGCCACATGAACCAGCCGCCCAACGGCTTCTGGGCCCAGGCCGCCGCCGACCCCGACCGCACCGTCCTGATCGCCCCCGACGGCGAGGAGTGGAGCGCGGGCCGGCTGCACGCCGACGTCAACCGCATGGTCCACGGACTGCGCGCGGCCGGACTGCGCGAGGGCGACGCGTTCGCCGTCGTGCTGCCCAACGGCGTCGAACTCCTCACCGCCCACCTCGCCGCCTCGCAGGCCGGCTTCTACCTCGTCCCGGTCAACCACCACCTCGTCGGCCCCGAGATCGCCTGGATCGTCGCCGACTCGGGCGCCCGCGTCCTGATCACCCACGAACGCTTCGCCGCCACCGCGACGGCCGCCGCCGACGAGGCGGAACTGCCCGCGACCCACCGCTACGGCGTCGGCACGGTCCCCGGCTGCCGTCCCTACGCCGAACTCCTCGAAGGCCGTCCCGCCACCGCGCCCGACGACCGCATCCTGGGCTGGGTCATGAACTACACCTCGGGCACCACCGGCCGCCCGCGCGGCATCAGGCGTCCCCTGCCCGGCAAGCGCCCCGAGGAGACCTACCTCGGCGGGTTCCTCGGCATCTTCGGCATCCGCCCGTTCGACGACAACGTCCACCTGGTCTGCTCACCGCTCTACCACACGGCCGTACTCCAGTTCGCGAGCGCGGCACTCCACATCGGCCACCCGCTGGTCCTGATGGACGGCTGGTCGCCCGAGGAGATGCTGCGCCTCATCGACGCCCACCGCTGCACGCACACCCACATGGTGCCCACCCAGTTCCACCGGCTGCTCGCCCTGCCCGACGAGGTGAAGTCCCGCTACGACGTCTCCTCCCTGCGGCACGCCATCCACGGGGCGGCGCCCTGCCCCGACCACGTCAAGCGCGCCATGATCGACTGGTGGGGGAGCTGCGTCGAGGAGTACTACGCGGCCAGCGAGGGCGGGGGAGCGTTCGCCACCGCCGAGGACTGGCTGAAGAAGCCGGGCACCGTCGGCAAGGCCTGGCCGATCAGCGAGCTGGCCGTCTTCGACGACGACGGCAACCGGCTCGGGCCGGGCGAACTGGGGACCGTCTACATGAAGATGAGCACCGGCGGCTTCAGCTATCACAAGGACGAGACCAAGACCCGCACGAACCGCATCGGCGACTTCTTCACCGTAGGCGACCTCGGCGTGCTCGACGCGGACGGCTACCTCTTCCTCCGCGACCGCAAGATCGACATGATCATCGCGGGCGGGGTCAACATCTACCCCGCCGAGATCGAGTCGGCCCTGCTCACCCACCCCGCCGTCGCGGACGCCGCCGCCTTCGGCATCCCGCACGCCGACCGGGGCGAGGAGGTGAAGGCCGTCGTCGAACCGGCCGAGGGACACGAGCCGTCACCGGCGCTCGCCGCGGCGATCCTCGCCCACTGCGAGGAGCGGCTCGCCGGGTACAAACGGCCCCGGAGCCTCGACTTCATCGCCGCGATGCCCCGTGACCCCAACGGCAAGCTCTACAAGCGGCGGCTGCGCGAACCGTACTGGGAGGGGCACCGACGTCCCCTGTAGAGCAACGGGTCCGAGAGGGCCCGCTCGCCTCGCGGTCCCGCTGCCCTGTCCGCCGAGCCCATCCCACCCGCCGGACGGCGTTAAGGGCGGATGGCAACGAGCGAGACGGAGCCGCCGGCCCTCCTGCGTGAACTCGACGACCCCGAACGGCCGGAGTGGCCGCTGCACTACGATCGCTCCGCGTCCCGCCTCGCGTCGCGCGGGCTCGTGCGCCGGTTCGAGACGGATACGAGGGGCCCGGCGCACTGGAGTGCTACGACGCGCGGTCCACCTGGTGGACTCGGTTCTTCGGCATGACGTGACCGCCACCCGCCCCCCTCACCGACGTGTCGTGACGCGTCGCGCGGATCTTCACGACACGTCGGTGAGGGGGCGCCCGCCGGGACGGACGCCCCCTCACCGCGGATGGGCGCACCCACCCGCCCACAGCCCTACCGCCGCTCGTGCACCCGCACCACCCGCAGGGCCGGCGAGCGGGCGATGTCCCTCTCGCAGAACCGGGCCGTCACCCAGCGCTCACCCGCGTACAGCCGGGTCTGGTCGCTGTAGTGCGGCGACTTCGGGTTCTCCGACTGGGAGTACGTCAGCAGCGTCCGGGCCACCGGGCATCGGCTGTCGTCCCAGCCGACCGCCTGGATGTAGCTGGAGCCCGACGACACCTCCGTGTAGCCGCCCCCCGCCGCGTTCCACCGCGGCTCGGTCTTGTTCCAGATGCCCAGCGACTCCGTCCCCCCGCCGATCGGGAGCCGCTTGCCGTTCCGTACGACGAACTGGTGCTCGCCGAGCGGCGCGTCCAGGGCGATGCCCGCCGCCCGCAGTTCCGCCACGGCGTCCGCCAGGGCCCTGCCCAGGACGGGGGCGTCCGGGTTCAGGTCGCGCGGGGTGCGCACCGGGTCGGCCGGATCGAACGGCGTCCTCCACAGCTCGGCGGCGGGCGCCGACGACGCCTTCCGCCAGAACCGGTCGAAGAGCAGCGCGCCCCGGCTGTCGCTGTCCACGCTCCGGTCCCAGCGCCGCAGCACCCGGCAGGCAGCCGACACGTCGACCGGCGTCCCGTCCGTGCCCACGGCCGTGCCGCCCGGCAGCGCGGCACACCACCGCGCCACCTCGGACGCGGCCAGATCCCCGGCAGGCGCACGGTTGGCGAACTGCTGCCGCTGGAGGTCCCCGACCCGCAGCCGGCCCCGGTCCGCCATCGACGCGACGTCCTCGACCGCACCGCGCGTCCGCATCGACCGGGGCGTCGCGATCGTGCCGAAGACCCGCTCGTACCCCGTCAGCGGCCGATCCGCGTTCGTCAGCCACGCGCTGTCGTTGGAGTTCTCCACGTACGGCTGGTCCTTCAGCACCGGCATCCGCCCCGGTCCGAAGATCCCCGGCCGCACCGCGTCCGGGTCGCTGCCCAGCGCGCAGTCCGTCCGCGAACCGTCCAGCACCGCGAGACCGGAGGCGGGATAGGTCGCCCGGCCCAGCGGGGTCGAACAGCGTTCCGCCAACTCGTCCGTGATCCTCGGCAGCACCTGCGACTGGGCGAAGAACGAGTGCCCCGCCCGGTCCGCCGCGATCGTGTTCACCCACGGCATGCCCTGCGACCGGTGCAGCGCCCGCTCGACGTCACCCGTGGAACGGGCCTTGCCGAAGCCCAGACCGGTGTCCGCCATCCGCAGGTTCGTCGCGTTCGGGTCGTTCAAAGCGTACGCGGTGCTCGCCGTCCACGGCAGCGGCAGCGCCGCGCCCATCGAGGTGACCACCGGCCCGTAGCGGGTCCACCACTGGGTGCGGGTCACATCGGCCGCGCCCTTCACCGGGACGCTCACCGTCCGCTTCGTCATCCGCTCCCGCTTCCCGTCCACCAGATAGGCGGTCGGATCGGCCGGATCGAGGGTGAGCTGATGCAGGTTCAGCGTGACGCCGGTGGCGACCGTATGGCTCCACGCCACGTCGGCGTTGTGCCCGATCGAGATCGTCGTCGAGCCCAGCAGGGACGCGCCCGACACGTTCAGTTCGCCGGGGATCGTCTGCTGGGCCTGCCAGAAGCGGCGTCCGCCCTGCCACGGGTAGTGCGGGTTGCCGAGCAGCAGCCCGCGCCCGTTCACCGTGGTGGAGCCGTCGAAGGCCACCGCGTTGGAACCCATGTCCGCGTTCTGCGTCGACAGCAGCCGCTCCGCCGCCGTCGCCGCCTCCTCGGGTGTGACCCCGGCCGCCGGGGGAGCGGCGGTCGGCGGCCGCGCGGCCGTGATGCCGTCGATGCCGCGCCCCTGGCCGCCGAGCACCGCCAGGGCGTAGCCGCGCGCCGCCACGTCCAGCGCCGTCACCGGGCGCACCCAGGACGCGCCCCGGCAGGCCGGGTCGGTGATCCGGTTCTGCGCGATCCACGCGTTGTACCCGGCGGCGAACCCCCGCATCGTCTCCTTGACGTCCCGGCTCGGACCGGCGGGCGCGGGCTCCTCGAGGAGCTTCTGCACCGTGCCGCTGTCCCGGACGCCCCGGAAGTACAGGTCGCTGGAGAGGTTCGTCGCCGCCGAGGAGAGGGAGTAGTCGGTGGCGGCGTCCGGGCCGAAGAACCTCGACCGCTCCCCGCGCACCGTGAGGAAGCCGTCCGCCAGCGTGCACACCTGGTCGGCGGCCTGCGCCCAGCCGGTGCCGAAGCCGAGCCGCGCGTAGTCCTTGGCCACGATGTGCGGAATGCCGTACTCCGTGTACCGGATGACGGCGGAGAGACCGCCCCCGGACGGGTGCCGCGTCTCCTGGCCCCCGGACGCGGCGGCCGGCGGAAGCGACGCCGACACGGTGAACAGGGCGAGACCGGCGACACCGAGCAGTCTCAGACGGTTGCGTAACGTCAAGGTGTTTCCTCCCAGCGGTGCGGGTGGCACGGGCGCGGCCGGTCCGGAACGCCCGGACGGCCAAGCGTCACTCAGCCAGGGAGCCCCGGAAGCTGTCAACCGTCTGGTCGGTATCCAGCCTCTTGACCCCCGGGGGCCCGGACGCACAGGATCACGCCATGACAGGTGTACGCAGCAGCACAGTCGACGGCGTCCTCACCCGCAGCGCCCGGCGCACCCCCGGACGGACCGCCGTGCGGTACGCCGGCCGGGCCTGGACCTACCGCTCCCTGGACGCCGCCGTCTCCACGGCCGCCGCCGTCCTCACCGAGGAGCACGGACTCGTCCCCGGCGACCGGGTGGCCGCCTACGCGCACAACTCCGACGCCTATCTGATCGGCTTCCTCGCCTGCGCACGGGCCGGGTTCGTCCACGTACCGGTCAACCAGAACCTCACCGGCGACGACCTGGCCTACCTCCTCGACCAGTCCGGCTCGTCCCTCGTCCTCACCGACCCGGACCTCGCCGGGCGGCTCCCCGGCGGACGCCCGGTGCGCGCGCTGCGCGACGCCCCCGGCTCGCTGCTCGACGCCCTGGAGACGGAACGGGCGTTCACCCCGCGGCGCCCGCCCGCCTCCGACGACCTGGTGCAGCTGCTGTACACCTCCGGGACCACCGCCCTGCCCAAGGGCGCGATGATGACGCACGGGGCCCTGGTCCACGAGTACGTCAGCGCGATCACCGCGCTCGGCCTCGCCGCGACCGACCGGCCCGTGCACTCCCTGCCGCTCTACCACTCGGCCCAGATGCACGTGTTCCTGCTGCCCTATCTGGCGGTCGGCGCGCAGAACACCATCCTGGACGCCCCGGACGCCGCCACGATCTTCGACCTCGTGGAAGCGGGGGAGGCCGACAGCCTGTTCGCCCCGCCCACCGTCTGGATCGGCCTCGCCAACCACCCGGAGTTCGCCGCCCGCGACCTCGCCGGACTGCGCAAGGCGTTCTACGGGGCCTCGATCATGCCCCTGCCCGTCCTGGAACGGCTGCGCGAGAACCTCCCGCACCTGGCCTTCTTCAACTGCTTCGGCCAGAGCGAGATCGGACCCCTGGCCACCGTGCTGGGCCCCGACGAGCACGAGGGCCGGATGGAGTCCTGCGGCCGGCCGGTCCTCTTCGTGGAGGCCCGGGTGGTCGACGAGAAGGGCGAGGACGTCCCCGACGGCACTCCCGGCGAGGTCGTCTACCGCTCGCCCCAGCTGTGCTCCGGCTACTGGGACAAGCCCGAGGAGACGGCCGCCGCCTTCCGCGACGGCTGGTTCCACTCCGGCGACCTCGCGGTCCGCGACGCCGAGGGCTTCCTCACCGTCGTCGACCGGGTCAAGGACGTCATCAACTCCGGCGGCGTCCTCGTCGCCTCCCGCCAGGTCGAGGACGCCCTCTACACCCACCCCGCCGTCGCCGAGACCGCCGTCATCGGTCTCCCCGACGACCGCTGGATCGAGGCCGTCACCGCCGTCGTCGTCCTGCGCGGCGAGGCGGACGAGAGCGAACTCATCGCCCACGCCCGCGAGAAGCTCACCGCCTTCAAGGCGCCCAAGCGCGTCGTGTTCGTGTCGGCGCTCCCGCGCAACGCCAGCGGGAAGATCCTCAAACGGCAGCTGCGGGACGAGCTGGCCTGAGGCCGGCGCCTCCGGCAGGCGGCGCTCACAGCCGTCCCGCCGCCACGATCCGCCGCAGGAACCGCCGGGTGCGTTCCTGGCGGGGCGCGCCGAACACCTCATCGGGCGTGCCGCGTTCCAGCACCACCCCGGCGTCCAGGAAGCACACCTGGTCGGCGACCTCACGCGCGAACGCCATCTCGTGGGTGGCGATGACCATCGTCATGCCCTCCTCCTTCACCTCCCGTACGAGACCCAGCACCTCGCCCACCAGCTCCGGGTCCAGGGCGGCCGTGATCTCGTCCAAAAGCAGCAGCCGGGGGCGTACGGCCAGCGCCCGGACGATCGCGGCCCGCTGCTGCTGGCCGCCGCTGAGCCGGTCCGGATACTCGTCCGCCTTCGCCCCGAGCCCCAGCCGCTCCAGCAGCTCGCGCGCCTCCACCTCGGCCCGGGGCCGGGAGAGCCCGTGGACGCGGCGCGGCGCCAGGGTGATGTTCTGCAGGACGGTCAGATGCGGGAAGAGGTTGTACGCCTGGAACACCACGCCGATCCGGCGGCGCACCGCGTCCGCGTCGGCCCGCGGGTCGGTGATCTCCTCGCCCTCCAGCCAGATCGCGCCGTCGTCGATCTCCTCCAGGAGGTTCGCGCAGCGCAGCAGGGTCGACTTCCCGGACCCCGACGCGCCGATCAGGGCGGTCACCGTGTGCGGGGCCACCTCCAGGTCGACGTCCCGCAGCACGGGCGAGGCCCCGAACGACTTGCGGACCGCCTCCATCCGCAGTACCGGAGCGGTCGGTTCCGGAGCCGGTGCCACGCTCATACGATCCCTCCCTGGGCCCGCCGCCGGTCCATCCGGGCCGTCACCCAGTCGGTGAGCCGGGTCATCGGGATGGTCAGCGCCACGAAGACCAGACCCGCGACGACGTACGGGGTGTAGTTGAAGTCCTTGCTCGCGATGATCTGCGCCGCGTACACGGCGTCCACCGCCCCGGCGATGGAGACGAGCCCGGTGTCCTTCTGGAGCGACACCAGGTCGTTGAGCAGCGGCGGCACCACCCGGCGCACCGCCTGGGGCAGCACGACGAAGCGCAGCGCCTGCCCGCTGCTCAGCCCCAGCGAACGCGCCGCCGCCCGCTGCGAGGGGTGCACGGACTCGATCCCGGCCCGGAAGACCTCGGCGACGTACGCCGAGTACGTCAGCACCAGCGCGGCGCCGCCCAGCAGCACCGGATCGGTGGTCACCCCCTCCAGCCGCAGGGCGGGCACCCCGAACACCACCATCAGCAGGCAGATGATGAGCGGCAGCCCCCGGAAGAAGTCCGTGTACGCGGTGGCCAGGGCCCGCACCGGGAAGAACACCGGCCCGCGCAGGGTGCGGGCCACCGCCAGCAGCAGGCCGAACACCAGGACGGCCGCACCGCACACGGCCAGCAGCCGGAGGTTCAGCCACAGCCCCTCCATGACCTGCGGGAAGGCGACGCGCGCGTAGTGGGCGCTGAAGAACGTCTCCTTGGTACGGGTCCAGCCCGGCGAGCCCGTGATCAGCAGGAACAGCACCGCGCCCGTCACCAGGGTGCTGGTCGCGGCGATCGCGGTGGCCCGCCGGGTGCGGGCCCGCCGGTACCGCTCGCGGGCGATCCGGCGCTCGGAGGGGACGTAGCCGTCCTCGTGGACGGCCGGCGCCGTGTGCAGGGTCACTTGAGCACCGGCGCGTCGACGGCGTCGGAGAGCCACTTCTTCTCCAGGGCGGCGAGCGTGCCGTCCTCCCGCAGGGCGTCCACCGCACCGCTGACGCAGGAGGTGAGCGCGCTCTCCCGGTCCAGGACCAGACCGAACCGCTCGGGATCACCCGAGGAGGCGGCGAACTGGCCCACGACCTCCGCCTCCGGCACCTCGGCCCCGGTGATGTAGAAGGCGGTCGGCAGGTCCACGACGATGGCGTCGACCTGACCGGTCTTCAGCGCCGACTTGGCGAAGTCGTTGCGCTGGTAGACGGCGGGCTTCACCTCGGGCTCCACCAGGTCGGTGATGAAGTCGAGGCTGGTGGTGCCCACTTGGGCGCCGAGCTTCACGTCCTTGAGGTCGGCCACCCGCGTCGCCTTCGCGGCCTTCGACGACTTCAGCGCGACGACGGCCTGGCGCACGTCGTAGTAGCCGGAGGAGAAGGCGACCGCCTTCTTCCGTTCCTCGCTGATGGAGACCTGGTTGATGTCGAAGTCGAACTTCTTCGCGCCGGGCGCGAACGCGCTGTTGAACGGCGTGTGCTGCCACACCACCGCGTCGCGGTCGTAGCCGAGCTCCTTCGCCACGGCGTAGGCCACCGCCGACTCGAAGCCCTTCCCGTTGGACGGTTCGTCGTCGGAGAACCAGGGGGCGTACGCGGGCTTGTCGGTGCCGACGGTGACCTTGCCTGGCACCTGGGTGGCGAGCTTGCCGGGTGCGCAGGACGCCGTCGCGCCCGCGGCCCGGTCCGGTGCCTTCTCCTCCGCTTGCGGGGCACAGCCCGTGAGGGCGGCGCAGAGGGCGACGGCGGAGCAGAGGGCGGTGACCAGGGGCCGGTTGGCGAGATGCATAGCGGGAGACTGGCAGTGCCCGGCCCTCCCTGTCGAGAGTTCCCGGCAGCTGTCCGCATAGTGGGAACGGGTGTTGCGGCGGTGTGAACACGCCGGTCACCGGCGCTCCCTCAGCCCGTGCCGGACTCCCGCAGATCCACGATCCGCCGGATCTTGCCCACCGAGCGTTCCAGCGACTCCGGATCCACGATCTCGACGCTCACCGACACCCCGACACCGTCCTTCACGGCCGCCACGATGGACCGCGCCGCCCTCTCCCGTTCGTCGGCCGTCGCGTCCGCCCGCGCCTCCGCGAGCACCGTGAGCGCGTCGAGCCGCCCGTGCCGGGTCAGCCGCAGCTGGAAGTGCGGGGCGACGGCGGGCGTACGCAGCACGATCTCCTCGATCTGCGTGGGGAAGAGGTTCACCCCGCGCAGGATCACCATGTCGTCGCTGCGGCCGGTGACCTTCTCCATCCGGCGAAACGTCCGCGCCGTCCCCGGCAGCAGCCGCGTCAGGTCCCGGGTGCGGTAGCGGATCACCGGCATCGCCTCCTTGGTCAGCGAGGTGAAGACCAGCTCCCCCTCCTCACCGTCCGGCAACGGCTCACCGGTGAACGGGTCCACGACCTCCGGATAGAAGTGGTCCTCCCAGATGTGCAGCCCGTCCTTCGTCTCCACGCACTCCTGCGCCACCCCCGGGCCCATCACCTCGGAGAGCCCGTATATGTCGACCGCGTCGATGGCGAACCGGTCCTCGATCTCCCGGCGCATCTCCTCGGTCCACGGCTCCGCGCCGAAGATCCCGACCTTCAGGGACGTCGAACGCGGGTCGACGCCCTGCCGTTCGAACTCATCCAGCAGCGTCAGCATGTACGACGGCGTGATCATGATGATCTCGGGCCGGAAGTCCTGGATCAGCCGGACCTGGCGCGCGGTCATGCCCCCGGACGCCGGAATCACCGTGCAGCCGAGCCGCTCCGCCCCGTAGTGCGCCCCGAGCCCGCCGGTGAACAGCCCGTATCCGTAGGCCACATGGACCTTGTGGCCGGGCCGCCCGCCCGCCGCCCGGATCGAACGGGCCACCACGTCCGCCCAGGTGTCCAGGTCCCGTTCGGTGTACCCGACGACCGTGGGACGCCCCGTCGTGCCGCTGGAGGCGTGGATCCTGCGCACCTCGTGCTCCGGCACGGCGAACATCCCGAACGGGTAGTTGTCCCGCAGATCCGCCTTCACGGTGAACGGGAACCGGGCCAGATCGGCGAGCGTCCGGCAGTCGTCGGGCCGCAGCCCCGCGCTGTCGAAGGCGTTCCGGTAGAAGGGCACGTTGTCGTACGCGTGGCGCAGCGTGGACCGGAGCCGCTCCCGTTGCAGGGCCTCCAGTTCGCCACGGCCGAGCCGTTCCGCCGCGTCCAGCATGGCCGTCATCAGGACCCTTCCCTCCGAAACCGGCGGCCGCCAGGTGACAAACAGGCCGCAAGGGGGCGACCGATCATTCGGTCGATCTTCCTGGGAGCAGTAATTCAGGCGGTCGGGGGTGCTGGCAAGGGGTTCGCGGGGTTAGGGCCTTTCGTTTGGACCATGCCGGACCCCGCGAGCCCGGCATGGTCCAAACGAAAGGCCCCAACGGCGGATCAGCCCGCGGCGAAGTCCGGTGCGTCCGCCGACTGCTTCCTGTTTGGATGGGAGGCATGCCGATCTTCTCCGCGCACGACACGACCCCGCTCGCCCATCACCTGGTGGGGGAGGGGGAGCCGCTGATC
Organism: Streptomyces sp. NBC_01116; assembly: GCF_041435495.1. Taxonomy (NCBI): domain Bacteria; kingdom Bacillati; phylum Actinomycetota; class Actinomycetes; order Kitasatosporales; family Streptomycetaceae; genus Streptomyces; species Streptomyces sp. NBC_01116. The sequence goes on along the minus strand of NZ_CP108644.1, from coordinate 421,396 downwards.
TGTCTGCCCGGCGGGCCGATGCGGGCGAGTGCGTACCTCGGCGACCTCGGAGGGCTCGCCGCCCGGCGGCAGCTGGTTCTGCTGGACCTCCGCGGCACCGGCGACTCCGGTGTGCCCGAGGACCCCTCGACGTACCGTTGCGACCGCCTCGTCGACGACGTGGAGGCGCTGCGCGAACACCTGGGCCTCGATCGGATCGACGTACTGGCGCATTCCGCCGGGGCCGACCTGGCCCTGCTGTACGCGGCCCGGCACCCGGACCGGCTGCGCACCCTGACCCTCGTCACGCCCAGCACCCGGGCCGTGGGCATCGAGATCAGCGACCAGGACCTGCGCGAGGCCGCCGAGCTGCGGCGCGACGAGCCCTGGTACGCCGAGGCCAGGGCCGCCCAGGAGGCGCTGCTCGCCGGCGGGCCGTTCGCGGAGCTGTGGCCCGCCGTCCGGCCCCTCACCTACGGCCGCTGGGACGCGGCCGCCCGCGCCCACGCCGAAGCCTCCGCCGGACAGACCAACGCGGAGGCCCGCGGCCACTACGGCGCCGAAGGGGTTCACGACCCCGCCGCCACCGCCGCCGCCCTGCGCGCACTGGCCGTGCCGGTCCTCGTCCTCGCCGGGGAGTACGACGGCCACCCGAGCCCGGACCGGGCCACGGAGCTGGCCGCGCTCTTCCCGGGCGCCGAGTTCGCCGTCCAGCGGGGCGCCGGGCACTTCCCGTGGCTGGACGACCCGGGAGCCTTCGCCCGTACGGTGGAGGCCTTCCTCGACCCGGACGTCCGCACGGTGCAGGCGGGCGGGGTCCGGCTTGCCTACCGGGCGTGGGGCGACGAGGCGGCCCCGCCCGTCGTCCTCCTGCACGGGCGGGCGGGCTCCAGCGGGACCTGGACCCGGATCGCGGAGGACCTGGCCGCCGACCACCGCGTGTACGCCCCCGACTTCCGGGGCCACGGTCTGAGCGACTGGCCCGGCCGCTACTCCTTCGAGACGTTCCGCGACGACCTGCACGCGTTCCTGGAGGCCCGCAACCTGGCCGGCGCGACCGTCGTCGGGCACTCCATGGGCGGGGTGGCCGCCTACCTCCTGGCCCAGCGGGAACCGGGCCTGATCGGACGGCTGGTCATCGAGGACGCGCCGCCCCTCCTCCCGCTCGACCGGCCCCGGCCGCCCTCCGTCCGCCCGGAGGGCGCGCTCGACTTCGACTGGCCCGTCGTCCCCCACATCGACGTCCAGCTGGCCGACCCCGACCCGGCCGTCCGGAGCCGGTTCCCGGAGATCACCGCACCCACCCTCGTCATCGGCGGCGGCCCCACCAGCCACATCGACCAGGAACAGCTCGCGCGGCTGGCCCGGGCGATACCGGACGCCGAGCTGGTCACCATCGACGCCGGGCACCTCATCCACACCGAACGGCCGGCGCAATTCCTCGCGGCGATCCGGTCGTTCGGGCTCGCCTGACACGGTCGGGCGTGCCGGGACCCGGAAGCCGAGCGTTCCGTTGCGCGCGGCTTCCGGGTCCCCGCGTTCCGGCGGCACCGGGGGAGCCCCTACCAGGTGGTCTGGCCGGCCGGGTTCCCGTTGGGGCTGTCATGGAGGGAGAGCTGTACGCGGACGCGCTTGCCGACGGGCTCCCGGCGGATCTCGAAGCTCTGGCAGACCATGAGCACCAGTTCCAGCCCGTGCCGGCCCACTCGGGTCGGATCGGCGGCCGAAGCCGCCGGAAGCACGGAGCCGGAGTCCCACATGGCGATGTCCAGCACGCTGCCGTCGGTCTCGAGATCCAGCAAGCACGGACCCGCCGCGTACTTGCACACGTTCGTGGCAAGCTCGCTCACCACCAGCTGCGCCACGTCCACCGCCCGCTCGGACACGGACGCCCCCCGCAGGGACTGCGCCCGGGAGAGGAAGTCCCGCACGAACGCACGGGCGCGCGCGATCTCACCCGAGGTCATCTCATACGCGGCGCTGTCCTGGATGGTGTGGGTGCCGGCCGTCTCCCGCCGCTCCTGTCCGGTCCTGCCGTACATCATCGACTGCTCCATGAAACGTGCCCCCGTCAACATCCACCCGCATCCACCGCGGGTGGGACTTCTCCCGCCTACCCGCTGCCACTCATCTCAGACAGGTCGGACCGGACCCGGATCACCAGGGCGCTCCGACGCCGAGCCCTGGTGCGTGTGACACTCCCGATGGGCCTTGCGGCCCGCCCCGGCCGGTCGATGGTGACGGCCGCTTCGACGGAGTCAACGCGAAAGGCAGGTCCGGTACCGGTGGACAGCCCCAGACCCAGACCCAGTGCGGTGGAGCGCTCCCTGCGCTCGGCCGCGCCCCATGAGATCTTCGACGTGATGCGCTCCGTGATCGAGGACCGCCATCAGGCCCGGGCGGTGGAGCTCCTGCTGGTCGACTACGCCATGACGAGGCTGCAGCCCGTCGAGGTGCTGCCTCGTACGCGCCCTCCGGTCTCGGTGCACGACAGCGCCCCGGGGCGGGCGTTCGGCGCCCAGGAACCGCACTGTGTGTACGACCACGCGGCATCCACGGCGACCGTGCACCTGCCGGTCAGCGTCCGAGGCGACCGGCTGGGCATCCTGAGTGTCACCGTGCCGGTGGAGGAGGACGACGGGCCGGCGGCGGACGTGCTGGAGGATCTGCGGGAGTGCGCCGACGCGCTGGCGCACGAGGTGGTCGTCGCGGAACGGGACACCGACCTCTTCCTCCAGGCGCGACGGGCGGAACGGCTGACCCTGGCCGCCGAGATGCAGTGGCAGCTGCTCCCCGGGCGTTCCTGCGCCCGCCCGGAGTACAGCCTGGGGGCCCAGCTGGAGCCCGCCTACGCCATCTTCGGTGACAGCTTCGACTGGTCGGCCTCGGCCGATGACCTGTACGTGACCGTCAGCAACGGTATGGGCGAGGGCATCGACGCCGCGTTGTTGACGAACCTCGCGGTCAACGCGCTGCGCAACGCCCGCCGCGCCGGCCTCGGTCTGAGTGACCAGGCGTATCTGGCCGATCAGGCGGTGTACGGGCAGCACAGGGGCAGCCAGTACCTGTCGACGCTGCTTTTCCGCTTCCACCTTCCGACCGGGAACGTGGAGGTCGTCGATGCCGGTTCCCCACGGGTCTGGAGGGTGCGCGAAGGGGCCGTCGAGCCGATCGAGCTGGAGGCGCAGATGCCTCTGGGCATGTTCGAGGACACCGACTACGTCCCGCAGCACTTCCGGGTCGAACCCGGGGACCGGCTGCTCTTCATCAGCGACGGCGTCTACGACGCGCTGTCCCCGGGGGGTGAGAAGTACAGCCTCCGCGCTCTGGCCGCGTCGATCAACAGCACGCGTCTCCTGCCCGCCCCGCAGGTGCCCAGAGTGATGTTGCAGGAACTGCTCGGTCACCGCGGTTCCGGCCCGGCGGCGGACGACTCCCTGGTGATGTGCCTGGACTGGCACGGCCGTACGAGCCGCGACTGATAGAAATTCCCGCGGAGGGTACGTGGTCCTTACGTGAAGGATCTGCAACCTTCTCCGCGAGGAGCCCCTTCGGGGAGGGGAGGCCGGTTGTCAGACGGTGAACCCATGAGAGATTGTTGCCTTCAGGCAATCGTCTAGGTGATGAGGTGAGGGATCCGTTCAGCGGATCCTCGACATTTGGTACCCACTCCAGCGCAGACAGTCGCAGACACGGGGCCCGACCTCCCCTGGGACGGGGCCCCGAATCCCGTCCTGATCGCCGACGTCGAGGGCGCAGTCGTGCGGTGCAACGGAGCGGCAGGTCTCCTTCTGCCCACCGCGGTCCCGGGGGCGCCGCTGGTGGACGTGGCTCCGGCCTGGCTCTGTGCCGCGCACACCACGCTGACCTTCCCCGGCCCGCACGCCGTCCCGGACAACGGGAAGCCGCTGCGTGGTGCGATCGGCAGCCGGCGCTTCGAGGCGCACCCGACCGTGCGGAAAGACGGCTCCGTGGCATGGTGGCTGGTGGACGACACCGATCACCAGCTCATCAGGGAAGCCCTGCACGTGGAGCGGGAGCGGACCGCGTTCCTCGCCAAGGCGTCCAATGTCCTGCTCTCCTCCCTCAATCTGGGGCGCTGCATGGATGTGACCGCGCAGATGGCCGCCGAGAGCCTCGCGGATGCGGCGCTGGCGATCGCGCCGGCTCGTGGGCACCGGCTGCCGGTGGTGACCTGTCTGCGCGGCGGCCCCCCGGTCCTGTCCACCCTTGCGGTGGATCCTGACGAGGTGCCAGGGCTGGGAGAGGCTCTACGCGGTTTCCCGCCGGTGCCCTCGCGGTGGATCGACCCGGCGACGGCGCCCGCGTGGATGGTGCCCGAGGGCTTCGGGCAGGTCGGCTCGATAGTGATCACCCCGCTGCCCGGGCACGGTGTGGCGGCCGGGGCGCTCATTCTGCTGCGTAAGACGGAGAACGCCGCCTTCAGCGACGAGGAAGAGGGCTTCGCCCGGCTGTTCGCCGCCCGCGCCGGGGCGGCGATGTCGGCCGCACGCCTCTACGCGGAGCAGACCGCGATCACCGACGTCCTCATGCAGGAGCTCCTGCCCCCGACCCTGCACCACATCTCCGGGGTGGACTTCGCCGGCCGGTACCGGCCCTCCGCGGACCACGAGCGCATCGGCGGAGACTTCTACGACGTCCACCCCGCCGCCGTCGAGGGCGAGGCTTCGCTGGTCTCGCTCGGGGACGTGTGCGGCAAGGGCCTGGAGGCCGCCGTGCTGACGGGCAAGATCCGCAACACCCTGCATGCCCTGCTGCCCCTGGCCGATGACCACCAACGGATGCTCGGCCTGCTGAACACCGCGCTGCTCAGCTCCCGCCACACCCGGTTCGCGACTCTGGTCCTGGCCTCCGCGGTACGCCGCGGCAACACGGTGGACCTCAAGCTGACCAGCGGCGGCCACCCCAGCCCGTTGATCATCCGCTCGGACGGAACCGTCGAGGAGGCGGACACCAACGGCACCCTGGTCGGGGCCCTCCCGGACATCACGGCGAGCACCGCCGAGGTATCCCTCGCCCCCGGGGAGTCCTGCGTCCTGTACACCGACGGCATCACCGAAGCCAAGGGCGGGCCCATGGGCGACACCCTGTTCGGTGAGGACCGCCTCAAGCGCGCCCTCGCCGGGTGCGCGGGCATGCCGGCCGAAGGCATCGTGGAGCACGTGCAGATGCTGGCCGCCCAGTGGCTCGGCAACCGCTCCCACGACGACATGGCCGTCGTCGTGATCTCCGCCCCCCGCACCCACCATCTCAGTGCGGTGAACGGGCGCACCCGGGGCAGGTTCACCGCGTGAGCACGAGCACGCCGCCGCGCCTTCCCCGCCCCGGACACGCGGAAGAGCCGGCAGAACTGTTGTGGAGGGCCGTCTCGGCCGGGGACGAGTGCGTGGCCATCGAGCTGGTGCTGGGCCTGCTCGACGAAGGGGCCGATCCGGAGAGCGTCCTGCTGGACGTGATCGCCCGGGTGCAGGCCAGAGTCGGTGAGGAGTGGGCGGCCGCCCGGATCGGCGTCGCCCAGGAGCACGCCGCGACCGCCATCAACGACCGTGCCGTCGCCGCGGTGAGCATGCACCCCGCCGCCCGCGCCACTGCCGACCGGGGCCGGATCACGGTGGCATGTGTGGACGGCGAATGGCACGGGCTGCCCGCCCGTCTGCTGGCCGAAGTCCTGGAACTGCGTGGCTGGCAGGTCGACTACCTCGGCGCTCAGGTCCCCACCCCGCACCTCATCGCCCACCTCCACGCCACCCGGGCCGACGCGGTCGCGCTCTCCAGCTCGATCGCCACCAGACTGCCCGCGGCGCACGCGGCGATCACCGCCTGCCAGGCCATCGGCGTCCCCGTCCTCGTCGGCGGCGCCGCCTTCGGCCCCGAGGGCCGCTACGCGAAGCTGCTGGGCGCCGACGCCTGGGCCCCCGACGCCCGGGCCGCCGCCGACCACCTCGCCCAGGGGCGGCTGCCGCGCCCGGAGGCCGACCACCAGCAGTTCGACGACCTGCCGCATCTGGCCGACCAGGAGTACACCCTGGTCGCCCGCAACCGGGCCTCGCTCGTCCGGAGCGTTTGCACCGCACTGGAGGACGCCTTCCCCGCGATGCGCTCCTACGACGATCTCCAGCGTGAGCGCACCGCGGAGGATCTCGCCCACATCGTGGAGTTCCTCGCCACCGCGCTCTACCTCGACGACGACGAACTCTTCACCGGGTTCATCACCTGGACCGCGCGGATCCTCGTGGCCCGGGGCGTCCCCGCCCGCAGTCTGCCCCCGGCCCTGGATCTGCTGGCCCGCGAGCTCAAGGACTTTCCCCGGGCCGCCCGCATCCTCCGTGCCGGGACGCGCTCCCTCACCATCGCCCCCTTCACCGCCGCCGGGAACATCGCATGACCGCACACCCCCAGCATCTGCGCCTGACCACGGTCGACACCGTGGACAGCCTCCGTGTAGAGGTCCACGGAGACCTCGACTACGACAGCGCCGGCCTCCTTCTGACCGAGGTCACCGCCCAGCTCGCAGCCCGGCCCGCTCTGATGGATCTGCATCTGCACTGCGCGCGGCTCGGCACCGTCGACTCCACGGGACTGTCCGTCCTGCTGATGATCGGCCGCCGCACCTCCGCGGCCGGGGTTCGGCTGCACCTGGACGCCCGGCCCGTGAAGCTGGACCGGCTCCTCCGTCTCACCGGTACGCTTGACCACCTCACGGCCCCGGCCCCCGACGGCGCGGTGAGGGCCTCGGCGACCGAGGAGAGCGTTGTGGCGACGTCCCCCAACGGACCGGACGGCACCACCTGAGCCACTTCCCGGCCGTTCACCGGGCAGAAGCACTCACCGACGGGCAACCATGACCGCACCAGACGCAGCCGCCGGCGGAATCCGGCGGGAGGCAACCGACTCCGCGAGCCTCATCATCGAATTCCTCGATGTGATGTGGGATCACGCCAGGAACTCCACCGCGGGCATGGCAGCGCCCGGCTCCACCTCCCAGCTGCGTCTGATGTACGTCGTCGACCGCGAGGACGGCATACGGATGCGCACCGTCTGCGAACGCCTCGCCTCCGCGGCTCCGACCGTGACCCGCATGTGCGACCGCCTGCAAGCCATCGGCTTCCTCGAACGCATGCCCAGCCCCGACAACGGCCGCGAGATCACGCTGCGACTCACCCCCACCGGCAGAAGGCACCTGCAACGCATTCGCGAGCAACGCGACACGATGCTCCACCAGGCCATCGACAACATGCCGTCCACCGAACGCCGTGCCCTGGCCCACGGGCTCGCAGGTCTCCACACACAGCTCGACACCGCCCATGGACAGCGACGCCACTCACCCGGCAGGCACTCCGCGGCCTGAACCGGCGGACGCCGCGCCGGCGTGACGAGCGCCGCTCGCGATCGTCCGCACCTGCCGTCCCCGGGGCCCGGCCCTACCGCCACTCAGGTGTGAGCGGCCGCGCGTGCCGCGTGGGAGAGGGCGCAGCGGGATACGGTCGCCTGGCGCCCCGCCCGCCCGGCATGCCGACGCGCAAGGCGCCGGCCGCGCTTACACCGCGAGGGTTCGTACCGGTCGACCGAGAGGAATGCCGTGCCCGCCGACTTCGACGTCGTCATCGTGGGCGCGGGCGCGGCAGGGATGAGCCTGGCGTACCACCTCTGCGCCCCGGGCAGCGACGTACCTCTGTCGGTCGCCCTCGTCGACGCCCCGCCGGGGCCTCTGAGATCGCCCCCGCGGACCTGGTGTTTCTGGGAGCCGCCGGGCGGTGCCTACGATTCGGGCCTGGCCGCTTCCTGGCCGCGGCTGCGGGTCCGGTCGGCCGACGGCGCCTCCGCCGTGGCCCGGCTCCCGCGGCTGCGCTACAAGATGCTGTGCTCGGACGCCTTCGAGGCACTGGTCGAGCAACGGCTGTCCCGTGCACCGGACCTCTGCCGGATGGAGGCGACGGCGAGTGCCGTACGCGATGTCCCGTCCGGCGTCGGCGGCGAGGTTCTGACCCGGGCAGCGTGCGGTGAGCGGGTGCTGGTGCGCGGCCGTCTCGTCTTCGACTCCCGGCCGCCCCACCGCCTGCCTCCCGCGCGCACGACGCTGCTCCAGCACTTCACCGGCTGGTTCGTCCGCACCGAGCGGCCCGTGTTCGATCCGGGCACCGCGGACCTGATGGACTTCCGCACGCCGCAGCCCGCCCGTGGGCTCTCGTTCGGTTATGTCCTGCCGCTGGACCCGCACACCGCGCTGGTCGAGTACACCGAGTTCTCACCTGCCCCGCTGGACACCGACGGCTACCGGCGAGCCCTGCGCCACTACACCCAGGACGTGCTGAGGCTCGGGCCGCTTCACGTCACGGCACAGGAGCACGGCGTCATCCCCATGACGGACGGCCGGTTCCCGCAGAGGCCGGGGCGTTCGGTGTATCGCATCGGCACCGCCGGAGGCGCGACCCGTCCGTCGACCGGCTACACCTTCGCCGCCGTGCAGCGACAGAGCCGGGCCGTCGCCGATCAGTTGCGCTCCGGACACCCCCTGCGCGTGCCCGACCCCTACGGGCGGCGGGCACGCATGATGGACGCCGTGCTGCTGCGGGCCCTGGACAGCGGCAGGGTGGACGGCGCGGACTTCTTCAGCCGCCTCTTCCGCCACGTTCCCGGCGAGCGGCTGCTGAGCTTCATGGACGGCGGCTCGCGGCTGCACGAGGACCTGCTCATCGGCCTGCGGACACCGATGGTCCCCATGCTGCGGACCGTCTTCGAACTTCCCTTCAGAACCCGGCGTGAACGCTCAGCGGCTCCGTCTCCCCCCGCACCGACCGGCCACGAGGAGAGTGCCCCATGACCCTGTTGTACGGTGACGCGCTGTCGGAGGCCTTCGACCACGGCTCCACCGCCTACGACCGCCTCGTCTCGGCCAGCCCCGGCTACCACGCGCACCTGCGCCGCTCCGCACGCCGACTGGGCCTGCCGGAGGAGGGAAGCGGGCTGCGCGTGCTCGACCTGGGATGCGGAACAGGCGCTTCCACGGCCGCGCTCCTCGCCGCCGCCCCGCGCGCCCGGATCACCGGAGTCGACGCGTCCGCAGGCATGCTGGAGCGCGCGGAGGCCAAGAGCTGGCCGCGGGGCGTCGACTTCGCGCATCTCCCGGTCGAGGAGCTGGCCGGCCGGCTGGAAGCCGGCTCCTTCGACGCGGTGTTCGCCGGTTATCTCTTCCGCAACCTCACCGACCCCGACGAGGCCCTCGACACGGTGCGCGGTCTGCTCGTACCGGGCGGCCGCCTCGCCGTCCACGAATACACGCTCGACGGGTCCCCCCTCCACCGTGCGGTCTGGAACGCGGTCTGCTCGCTGATCATCCAGCCCGCCGGCCGGCTCACCGGGGACGCCGACCTGTACCGACACCTCCGGAACAGTGTCGCCCGGTTCGACACGGCTCCCGCGTTCGCCCAGCGGTTGCGCCGGGCCGGCTTCGCCGACGTACGCGTCCTCCCGCTGCCCGGCTGGCAGACCGGGATCACCCACACCTTCGTCGGTCGCACCGCGGTCGTCCCGGGGGTACGGGCGTGATGTTTCCGCAGGCCGGAGGCAGGGGACACCGGCGCGGCCGGGACCGGCAGGCGGCAGTCGTGCCGGCACCGGCCGGCCGCGCCCGGTTCACCGGGCACGCTCCCGTGGTGGCGGTCGTCGGCGGCGGCATCGCAGGGATCGCGGCGGCCACCCTCCTGGCGGAACGCGGCGTACGCGTCACCCTCTACGAGCGCGAACCAGCCCTGGGCGGGAGGTTGTCGGGGTGGCCGACCGAGCTCGCCGACGGCACCACGGTGACGATGAGCCGCGGGTTCCACGCGTTCTTCCGGCAGTACTACAACCTGCGCGGGCTTCTGCGCCGGGTCGACCCGGACCTCGGTTCCCTGACCCGGCTGCCCGACTACCCGCTATGGCACAGCTCCGGCCTGCGGGACAGCTTCGCCCGGGTGCCGCGCACGCCTCCGTTCAGCGCGATGGGCTTCGTGGCTCTCAGCCCCACCTTCGGTCTGCGCGACCTGATCAGGATGAACCCGAGGGCGGCTGTCGGGCTGCTGGACGTGCGGGTGCCCGAGGTCTACGAACAGCTCGACGGGGTCAGCGCCACCGCGTTCCTCCACCGCATCCGCTTCCCGGAAGCCGCCCACCATCTGGCGTTCGAGGTCTTCTCCCGCAGCTTCTTCGCCGACCCGCGTGAACTGTCGGCGGCCGAACTGGCCCTGATGTTCCACATCTACTTCCTCGGCTCCAGCGAGGGCCTGCTCTTCGACGTGCCCGGCGAACCGTTCCCCACCGCCCTGTGGGAACCGCTGCACTGTTACCTGGAGGTCCATGGCGTCGACGTACGGACACGGACGCCTCTCCGGCAGGTGCGCCCCCTGCCCGACGGCGGGCTGGACCTCACGACGGACGACCGCACCACCCGGTACGACGCCCTCGTCCTCGCCCTGGACAGCGGCGGTCTGCGCCGCCTCGTCGCCGCGTCCCCCGAGTTGGGCGACACCGACTGGCGCGCACGGATCGCACGGTTGCGCACCGCCCCGCCGTTCCTGGTCTCACGGCTCTGGCTCGACCGGCCCGTGGCGCACGACCGGCCCGGGTTCCTGGGCACCAGCGGCTACGGTCCGCTGGACAACGTGAGCGTCCTCGACCGCTGGGAGGGAGAGGCCGCCCGGTGGGCCCGGCGCACGAGGGGCTCGGTCGTCGAGCTGCACGCGTACGCCGTAGCACCGGACGCCGACCGTCGCGCCGTACAGGACGAGGCGCTGAGACAACTGCACCGGATCTACCCGGAGACCCGGAGCGCCCGCCTCCTGGACGAGCGCCACGAATGGCGGGCGGACTGCCCCATGTTCCCCGTGGGCGGCTACCGGGACCGGCCCGGCGTGCGCAGCCCCGACCCGACAGTCACCGTGGCCGGGGACATGGTCCGCACCGGGCTGCCCGTGGCCCTGATGGAACGCGCGGCCACCAGCGGATTCCTCGCCGCGAACGCCCTGCTGGAACGCTGGGGCGTACGGGGGCAGACGCTCTGGACCGTCCCGCGCGCGGGACGGTCGGCCCTCCTGCGCCGGCTCGCGGCGCCGGCCGACTGACGGAGGGCCTGCGGAGCTTCACGAAAAGGGTCGCTCGTCAGCCCGGGAACGCCCCCCTGTCGCGGAGTTCCCAGCGCCTCTCCGCGTACGCCAGATCGTCCCGCCACAACCGGCCGGCCGTGGCGCGCATCAGTGGGCGCAGCAACGGAGCGGCCGCCCGGGCCACGGCGAATCCACGACGGTCCGACGCCGCGACCAGTGCCTCCGTCACGGCGGTGCGGGGTCTGCCCCACTCGTCCGGAGCGAGGGGGGTGGCATGGGTCTCCACGACGGACCCCGCGCCCTCGCCCTCGACGATGTGCATGACGACGGTACGGGGCCCGGGCGCCGTGAACCGGGCCCGGACCGGAACCACCAGTCGCCCGGCCAGCTTGAAGGAGACGTTGACGGTGAACCCGTCGTCGTCCGCCGGGCCGTCGGCGGGCGTACCCGTCACCGTCAGGTCCACGAAGGAGTACGGGTGGAACCACGCGCCGTGCCACGGATCCAGGCGGTTGGCCACCACGTCCTCCGGCTCGCAGCGGCCTACGCCGGAGTAGACCGCCTCCACGGCGTCCCGCGCCCCCGGCCGTGAGGGTACGCGGGGACGTTCCGAAGGGGACTCGCCCCCCACGCGGTCGAGCCGCACCCAGAGAAGGACCCCGTCGTCGAAGGCGGGGTAGGGCTCCCATCCGGCGAACGGTCCGCCGTCCAGCGCGAGTCCGTGCCAGTGGCAGACCAGCGTGCCGCAGCGTACGGGGCTGTCGCGCAGCGGCGCCCCCAGGTGCGGGCAGGCGCCCGGGCCGGTGCGCAGCTTTCCCTCGCCGTCGCGCCACGCCACCACTTCGGTGGTGCCGACCGTGACCCCGAGGGCCTTTCCGGGAGGAAGGGCGCGAGAGGCTCCGATGACGTACCAATTGCCGGAAGGCCTGCTCCGCGCACGCTTCAGGGCCTCCGTGATGAGCGAGGGTCTCGCTTCGCGCCACGTGGGTGCCTGACGCTCCCACGGGACGGGCGCGCGCCGCAGCCGCAACGGAATACGACCGGATCGTGGGCGTCGTGCCGCCGGCCTCATACGGCCTCCTCCCGTACCGAGGCCGGGGCTGCGACCGTCCGCGCCGGCCGGGACGGCTCGGAGGACCCGACCGCCGCGTCCGCGTCCGCCCGGCTCCGGCGCACCGTGCGTACGGCGACCGCCCGCACCAGCCCGTCCAGCGCCACGACGGCCCGTCGTCGGCGCGGGACGACCGCCCGGCGGTGCAGCACCGCGTACCCGTCCGCCTCGATCGCGTCGAGGATGCCGCTGTACAGCACGAACGCCGTACGGATGCAGGGCCGCGACACCGGGGCGAGCATCGCGATGCCCGGCAGGGCGGCCCGGTAGACGGCTCGGTTGTGGGCCGCCGCGGCCCGCACGACATCGGTGATCCGGCTGTCCCGCAGCCCCGTGCTCCGGCTCCACTCGAAGCGTTCCCGGTCCACCCCGTGCGCGGCCAGCAGCTCGGCCGGCAGATAGAGCCGGCCCCGGTCCAGGTCCTCGCCCACGTCCCGCAGGAAGTTGGTCAGCTGGAAGGCGACACCGAGGGCGGCCGCGTGCGGTGCCGCTTCCTCGCGCGCCACCACCGTCCCGAGCACCGGCAGCATCTGAAGGCCGATCACCGCTGCCGAACCGTGCATGTACCGGCCGAGTTCCTCGTACGAGGCGTACCCGCCGACCGTCAGGTCGCTGCGCATGGAGGACAGGAAGTCGGTGAAGTGCCGGTGGTCGATGCCGTACCGGCCCGCCGTGTCGGCCAGGGCACGGATCACCGGCTCGGCGGCCCGGGCCCCCCGCAACCCCGCCTCCAGCTGGGCTTCCAGGGTGAGCAGGGCGCGGGCACGTTCTCCCGGCGTGGCTGTGGTGTCGAGGTCGTCGACGATGTCGTCGGCCCGGCGGGCGAAGCCGTACAGGGCGTGGACGGCCGGCCTCCGGCCGACGGGAAGGAGCCGCGTCGCGAGGAAGTAGGTCTTGCCGTGACGCGCGTTCAGAACGCGGCAGCGGGTGTACGCGGCCCGTAGCGCGGGGTCGTGGATGCCTGCTGCGTCGAGTTCGTGGTCGGTCATGCGCTGGAACCTCTCGGGGCAGGGCGCGGGGTCCGGGTGATGCGGGGGCCGGTGATCCTCTCCGCAGCCAGCTTCCCGGAGATCAGGACGGTCGGCACGCCGACGCCGGGCGTGGTGCCGCAGCCGGCGAGGACGGCGTTGACCGTGCCCCGCACCAGGTTGCGCGGCCGGAAGGGGCCGGTCTGGGGAAAGGTGTGGGCCACGGAGAAGGGGGTGCCCGCCGCATGCCCCTGTGCGGTCCAGTCGACCGGTGTGACCAGCCCCTCCTCCTCGATCGCCGCGCCGAGACCGGGCATCTCGCGGCGCTCCAGCTCGGCCAGCAGCTCGTCCCGGTAGCGGGGTCCCAGCTCCCGCCATTCCCGGACGCCGGGCCCGACCTCGGTGTTCGGGCAGGGAGCCAGCACGTAGTGGAGGTGCTTGCCCGGCGGTGCGAGAGAGGGGTCGGTCGCGGTGGGCCGGGTGATGAGGAGCGAGGGGTCCGACATCAGCTGTCCGGTGCGGGTGAGCTCGTGGAAGGTGCTCTTCCAGGCCGCGCCGAAGGAGATGGTGTGGTGCGCCAGGTCCGGCCAGGTGCGATCCGTGCCCGCGTGCAGGATCACCGCGGACGGCGAGTGTCGCAGAGCCAGCGGCCGATGCGGACTGCGGCCGAGCAGTCGGTAGCTGATGGGGAGATCAGGGGTCAGCACGACCGCGTCGCACGGAATGCGCTCCTGGTCGGTGACGACAGCGGTGACCCGGTCGCCCGAGCGCTCCAGCCGGGTCACCCTCTGTCCGTAGCGGAGACAGGCTCCCGCGTCGGCGGCCGCGTCCGCCATCGCCCGGGGCAACGCGTGCATGCCGCCCCGGGGGAAGTACACACCGGCCACCGTGTCCATGTAGGCGATCACCGCGTACGCGGCCAGCGCCCGGGCCGGCGGCACACCCGCGTACAGCGCCTGGAAGGAGAAGACCCTGCGCAGCCGTTCGTCCGAGACGAAGTGCCCGATCCGCGCGTCGAGCCGGCCGAAGCCGCCGAGCGCCGCGAGGCGGGCCAGGTCGGGATGGGCGAGCTGGAGCGGTGAGTCGAAGTTGGTGTCGATGAAACGGCGCATCTGTACCCGGTAGAGGCGCTCCAGCCAGCTTCGCAGCCGCCGGTAGCCGACCGCCTGCCGGGCCCCCGCGAACTCCTCGACGGCGGCCTCCATCGCGGCACCGTCGGTGTGCACGTCGAGCTGGGACCCGTCGGCGAACCGGGCCCGGTAGGCGGGGGCCAGCGGGATCAGCTCCAGCCGGTCGGCCATCCGCTCCCCGACCGCGGCGAAGGCCTCCTCCACCAGATCCGGCATCGTCAGCACGGTCGGCCCGGTGTCGATACGGAAGCCTCCCGACCGCAGCAGCCCGGCCCGGCCCCCGGGCACGTCCTCCTGCTCGACGACCGTCACGCGGCGGCCCGCGCCCAGAAGGTGCAGTGCGGCGGCCAGTCCTGCCAGACCGGCACCGACCACCACCACATGGTCGACCGGCCCCTTGACCGTGATCACCCGGCATGACCTCCTTCGGTCGCGATCAGGACCGGACAGGCGCCCGCCGCCCCGGTGCCGCTGCCATGCGTCTCGCCGGCGGTGGCGGAGTGGCCGGTCCGCCCTCCGGAGACCGCGCTCAGCAGACCGAACAGCTGGCGGCCGCCGTGCGCGTCCACGTCGACGGCCTGGCCCAGACGGCGTACGGCGTGGTCGTGGAGGCGCTCCGCCTTCCGCTCCACATGGGCGCGCGCCCCCGTCACCTCCAGCACGCCGCGTACGTCCGCGAGATCCTCCTCGGTGAGATCGGCGTTGCCGGTGACGCGGCCGAGAACGGCCAGCGCTCCTTCGTCGCCCGCCGCTTCGGCCCGCCTCCGGCCGACAGCGAGCAGGTAGGTCGACTTGCCCTCGCGGATATCGTCTCCGGAGGGCTTGCCGGTCAGCGCCGGGTCGCCGAAGACCCCGAGCAGATCGTCCCGCAGCTGAAACGCGATACCGGCACACCGGCCCGCGGAGCGCAGAGCGTCGGTGGTCGGCTCATCGGCGCCCGCCAGGGCGGCACCGATCGCCAGCGGCCGCTCGACGGAGTACGAAGCGCTCTTGAGACAGGCGGTCCGCAAGGCTTGCGCCACTGATGACCCACCGCTGACCTGGCCACGCAGATCCAGGTACTGCCCGGCGACCATCTCGGTCCGCATGGCCCGCCACAGGGCGCCGATCCGACGACGCTGGATGGCGGACAGCACGGTCTCCGCCACCGTGTCGTCGGCCCAGACCAGTGCGAGATCACCCGCCAGCACGGCGGCCGAGGTGCCGAAGGCGGAACCCCGCTCGGAGTCCGGCGAGAGGCCCGCACGTTCTGCCAGACCGATGTGCACGGCCGGCTTCCCCCGGCGGAGCCGCGAGCGGTCCATCACATCGTCGTGGATCAGCGCGCAGCTCTGGACCAGCTCCAGCGCCACCCCGAGCCGCAGCGCGGCCGCGGTCTCCGCCGCACCGCAGGAGCGCATCCCCCACCACAGAAGACGGGGCCGCATCCGCTTGCCGCCCTCCAGCGTGAAGTCGGCGACCCGCCGTGCCAGCTCCTCGCAGAACGAGGCGTCGCTCCGCACCGCCTCGTCGATCCGGTCCGCCAGCACCGCCCGTGCGGTGCGCAGGAGAGCGTCGACCACGTCCGAGTCCACGACCCGGGCGTCCTCGCACGACGGGGTGTGGTGGCTGGCGCCCATCTTGTGGGCCGGACGCGAAGGATCGCCGAACGAGTGTTCCGTAGGCTGGCGACGGCCCATCTCACGCCTTTCCGAGATCAGTGGTGATGACGAACGACTCGACACCCCGCCCGGGCGCGTGCCGCGATCGCATGCCTTCGTGCACTGCCGATCGAAGGTTCGCACCGCGCGCAGGCAGGCACTGATTCAGAGACGATCACGTCCGCCGCGTACTCCCGGTGAAGAAACACCGCGGACACGTCATGACGGCGGCCACCACGCCTGTATGGCCCACGTGAACGGGCGCGCACCGGCCCGCCCCGTGTCGCCGCGGCCGGGTTCGTCGCCGCGGGACCTGCTGCCGTTCGGGAGACGTGCGAGCAGGACGCCCGGGCGTCAGCCGGGTCCCGGGCGACAGGTGAGGACGCGGCCGTCGCTGGTGCCCAGGAGGAGCCGGCCGGGGCCGGTGACGGTCAGGGCCGTGGGAATGACGGGGATCCCGCGAACGTGGACGTGTCCTCGGGCACGGAGCGTGCCGGTCGTCGCGTCCAGGGCGATCAGCTCACCGTCGCTCAGGGCCACGAGGACGGTGTCGGTGGAAGGGTCGATGTCGAGCGCGGTCGCGGTGCGGTCGACGGGGAACACCCACCGGGGGGTGCCCGAGGGGTCCTCACCGATCGGACGGCGGGTCACGAACCCCTGCTTCGGCACGCGCACGGCGCCGTCGTACCGGACGGTGGCCATCACCAGGTCCGTCTCACCGATCCACACACCGGGGC
The DNA here is from genome assembly GCF_041435495.1 of Streptomyces sp. NBC_01116. NCBI lineage: Bacteria > Bacillati > Actinomycetota > Actinomycetes > Kitasatosporales > Streptomycetaceae > Streptomyces > Streptomyces sp. NBC_01116. The sequence goes on along the minus strand of NZ_CP108644.1, from coordinate 404,729 downwards.
CGTCGTAGTGGGTCTCTCCCGGCTCCCAGGACCAGGTGCAGATCTGTCGGCGGCGTTCGGTGCCGGGGAACGCGAGGCGTGTCGGATCGGCGGCGGGGTCGGCTTCGACCACCGTCAGCCACGCCTCCTCGTCATCCACGCCGTCGCCCGCGCACAGGGGGCAGGCACACGCGCACGCGCACTCCTCGTCGTCGTCCCAGGGGCAGTCGCAGGTACAGGCGGCGCGCGGCGTGTCCCGGAAGACCGCGTGGCGGCCGTGCCGGAACAGACTCCGGGACAGTTCTCCGTAGTCTGCGGGTACCGGCACGAGCAGAGGGATGCCGGAGGACACGAGGAGTCCGGCCGGGCCGGGGGCGGTGTGCCGTTCGCGTTCGGTGCCGTCGGTCAGGGCGATCCGGATGCTTCGCTGTTCCGGACCGGGCGGGCAAGGCCTCGAGGGGTCGGGACACAGGAGTGGCGACCGGTCCCGGCGGCGGCTCAGGGCCGCTCGGTTCCCGCCGCCACCGCTTTCGCCCACCGGTAGTCCGCCTTGCCGCTCGGCGAGCGCCGGATCCGGTCGGCGAGCACCAGCGCGCGGGGGACCTTGTAGCCGGCGAGCCGGGTGCGGCAGTGCGCCTGCACCCCCTCCAGTGTCAACGCCCCAGCGTCCGTGCGCAGTTGGACCACGGCGGCGACCCGGTTGCCCCAGCGCTCGTCGGGCACGCCCGCGACGAGGGCGTCGTACACGTCCGGATGGGCCTTGAGCGCCTGCTCGACCTCCTCCGGATACACCTTCTCGCCCCCGGTGTTGATGCACTGGGAGCCCCGGCCGAGCACGGTGACGATGCCGTCCGCGTCCACGGTCGCCATGTCGCCCAGCAGCACCCACCGCTCCTCGCCTCTGCGGAAGAAGGTGTCGGCGGTCTTGGCCGGGTCGTTGTAGTAGCCGAGCGGGACATGTCCGCGCTGGGCGATGCGGCCCGGCTCGCCGGGGGCCACCGGCTCGTACGTCACCGGATCGACCACGGCCGTACGGGCGTTGACCTGCACCCGGAAGCCCTTCTCCGGCCCCGAGTCGGCGGTGGCCGTGCCGTTGAAACCGGACTCCGACGAGCCGAAGTTGTTCAGCAGCATCACGGTCGGCACGAGCGCCTGGAACTCCGCCCGCACCGAGTCCGACATGATCGCCCCGGAGCTGGAGACGGAGAACAGCGACGAGCAGTCCGTCCCGCGCGACGGCCCCTTCAGGCAGTCGATCAGCGGGAGCAACATCGCGTCGCCCACCAGCGACACGCTGGTGACCTTCTCCCTCTCGATCGTCCTCAGCACCTCGGCGGGTACGAACTTCCGGTGCACAACGACCCGTTGGCCGAAGTTGAAGCCGATGAACGCGGTCAGTGTGGACGTGCCGTGCATCAGTGGCGGGGTGGGGAAGAAGGTGATCCCGTCGCCGCCCGCGGCGACGCGTTCCGCCAGCTCGCGCGGCGATTTCACCGGATCTCCGGTCGGGGCTCCGCCGCCCAGGCCCGAGAAGAAGAGGTCCTCCTGGCGCCACATCACGCCCTTCGGCATCCCGGTCGTGCCGCCGGTGTAGATGATGAACTGGTCGTCGGCGGAGCGCGGGGCGAAACCGCGCCCGGCCGAGCCCGACGCCTCGGCCTCGGTGAACGGAACGACCGGCACGGCCGGGGCCGCGGCGGGGGGAGCGGCGGGAGCGGGCCCCACCCGGATCAGTCGGCGCAGGCCCGGGGCCTGCGGGGCGGCCGCCGCGACCCGCTCGTCGAACTCGCCGTCGAAGACCAGTGCCGCCAGATCCGCGTCCCGGTAGAGATAGACCAACTCCTCCTCGACATATCGGTAGTTGACGTTCACCGGAACGATCCGCGCCTTGAGGGCCCCCAGTACCGTCTGAAGGTATTCGACCCCGTTGTAGAGGTGCAGCCCCAGGTGCTCGCCCGGCCGGATCCCCGCGTCGATCAGGTGGTGGGCGATCCGGTTGGCGGCGGCGTCCAGTTCCGCGTACGTGAGCCGCCGCTCCGCGCCCGTACCGGGGTGGTCGACGTACAGGAGCGCCTCGCGGTCGGGCACCGCGTCGACGACCGATTCGAACAGGTCGGCAAGGTTGTACTCCACCGTTCCTCCTGACCCCGGGTGACTGGCGACTCGGCCGTCATTAGAGCGCCGGGCGGCACAACTGGGAAGAGGTGGCGTCGAAACAATCTGACGAGCAGTCAGAAAACTATTGAACTGCGACCCCTCCTCCTGCAACCTGTTCCAGGTCTGGAGAACAGGAGTCGGTCATGGGCGGTACGGAACACCTCACCGTGCGGCGTGAAGGCGCCACGCTGGTGCTCACCTTGAACAGACCACAGGCCAGGAACGCGTTGTCGCTGCCGATGCTCGTCGGCCTGTACGACGGTTGGCTCGCGGCCGACGCAGACGACACGGTCCGCTCCGTCGTCCTGACCGGCGCGGGCGGCGCGTTCTGCGCCGGCATGGACCTCAAGGCCCTGGCGGGCGGCGGCATGGAGGGGGAGGAGTACCGGGACCGGATGGCGGCCGACCCGGACCTCCACTGGAAGGCGATGCTGCGCCACCACCGCCCGCGCAAGCCGGTGATCGCCGCCGTGGAGGGCGCCTGTGTCGCGGGCGGCACCGAGATCCTCCAGGGCACCGACATCCGCGTCGCCGGAGCGGGAGCCACCTTCGGGCTCTTCGAGGTCCGCCGGGGCCTCTTCCCGATCGGCGGCTCCACCGTCCGGCTGCCCCGTCAGATCCCCCGCACCCACGCCCTCGAAATGCTCCTCACCGGCCGCCCGTACACCGCCGAGGAGGCCGCCGCCATCGGGCTGATCGGCAGGGTCGTGCCCGACGGAACCGCACTGGAGGAGGCCCTCGCCGTCGCCGAGCGGGTCAACGCCTGCGGGCCGCTCGCCGTCGAGGCCGTCAAGGCCTCGGTCTACGAGGGCGCCGAGCTGACCGAGAGCGAGGCGCTGGCCGCCGAACTCAAACGCGGCTGGCCCGTGTTCGCCACCGAGGACGCCAAGGAGGGCGCGCGCGCCTTCGCGGAGAAGCGCCCGCCCGTCTACCGGCGCGCCTGAGCGCCGGGCATCCAGCTCCCCGTCCTGAGCGCTCCCAGCAAGGAGGCAGCAGCCATGTCCGACGTCCTCAGCGCCCCGCTGGTGGTCGAGTTCCCCTTCACCCGCTCGCTCGGCCCCGTCCAGAGCGCCTTCCTCACCGGACTGCGCGAACGCACCGTCCTCGGCGTCCGCACGGAGGACGGCACGGTGCTCGTGCCGCCCGTGGAGTACGACCCCGTCACCGCGAACGAGATCCGCGACCTCGTCGAGGTCGCCCCCACCGGCACCGTCACCACCTGGGCGTGGAACCCGGCCCCACGCCGCGACCAGCCGCTCGGCACCCCCTTCGCCTGGGTGCTCGTCCGCCTCGACGGGGCCGCCACCGCCCTCCTGCACGTCCTCGACGCACCGGGCCCGGACGCCGTGCGCGCCGGGATGCGCGTCCGCATCCGCTGGGCGGCGACCCGCACCGGGGCCATCACCGACATCGCCTGCTTCGAGCCGTACGACGGCGAGCCCGACGACTCCGAACCCGCGCCGCACACCGGGGAGTTCACCGACCCCGTCACCGGCATCGTCACCCCGGCCCGCCTCGACTACGTCCACACCCCGGGCCGCGCCCAGAGCGCCTACCTCACCGCCCTCGAAGACCACCGCATGGTCGGCGAACGCTGCCCCGCCTGCCGCAAGGTCTACGTCCCGCCGCGCGGAGCCTGCCCCACCTGCGGGGTCGCCACCGCCGAACAGGTCGAGGTCGGCCCGCGCGGCACGGTCACCACGTTCTGCATCGTCAACATCAAAGCGAAGAACCTCGACATCGAAGTCCCGTACGTATACGCCCACATCGCCCTCGACGGCGCCGACCTGGCGCTGCACGGGCGCATCGCCGGAATCCCGTACGACCAGGTGCGCATGGGGCTGCGCGTCGAGCCCGTCTGGGCCGGTGCCGGTCAGGGGTCCCGCCACCCGGACCACTACCGGCCCACCGGGGAGCCCGACGCCGACTACGACACGTACAAGGAGCTGGTGTAGATGCGGGACGTGGCCATCGTCGCCTTCGCCCAGACCGCGCACCGGCGGCGCACCGACGAACTCTCCGAGGTCGACCTGCTGATGCCGGTCCTCCACGAGGTGCTCGGCGCGACCGGGCTCAAGGCGAACGAGATCGGGTTCACCTGCTCCGGCTCCGCCGACTACCTCGCCGGGCGGGCCTTCTCCTTCACCATGGCGCTCGACGGCGTCGGCGCCCACCCGCCCATCTCCGAGTCCCACGTGGAGATGGACGGGGCCTGGGCGCTGTACGAGGCCTGGGTGAAGATCCAGACCGGCGAGGCGGACACCGCACTCGTCTACTCCTACGGCAAGTCCTCGCCCGGCCGGGTCCGCGACGTCCTCACCCGCCAGCTCGACCCCTACTACCTCGCCCCGCTCTGGCCGGACTCCGTCGCGCTCGCCGCCCTCCAGGCCCAGGCCCTCATCGACGCGGGCGCCACCGACGAAGGAGCCCTCGCCGCGGTCGCCGCCCGCAACCGCACCGCCGCCGCCGGCAACCCGCACGCCCAGCTCGCCGGCGACGTCCCCGCGGGCGACTACCTGGTGCACCCCCTGCGCACCGGCGACTGCCCGCCCATCGGCGACGGCGCCGCCGCCGTGGTCCTCGCCGCCGGGGACACCGCCCGCGCCCTGTGCGCGCGGCCCGCCTGGATCCGGGGCATCGACCACCGGATCGAGGCGCACGGCCTCGGCGTCCGCGACCTCACCGACAGCCCCTCCGCACGCCTCGCCGCAGAGCGCGCCGGAGCCTTCGAACGGCCGGTCGACACCGCCGAGCTGCACGCCCCGTTCACCTCGCAGGAGGTCGTCCTGCGCCAGGCGCTCCGGCTCGGCGACGACGTCCGCGTCAACCCCTCCGGCGGTGCGCTCGCCGCCAACCCCGTGATGGCCGCCGGACTGATCCGGCTCGGCGAGGCCGCCGCCCGCATCCACCGGGGCGAGTCCGACCGGGCGCTCGCGCACGCCACCTCCGGCCCCTGCCTGCAACAGAACCTGGTCGCCGTCCTGGAAGGGGAGAGCGCTCATGCCTAAGGAGCCCGTCGCCGTCGTCGGCATCGGCCAGACCAAACACGTCGCCGCCCGGCACGACGTGTCCATCGCCGGACTGGTCCGCGAGGCCGCCGTCCGGGCGCTGGAGGACGCCGGGCTCACCTGGAGCGACATCGACGCCGTCGTGATCGGCAAGGCCCCCGACTTCTTCGAGGGCGTCATGATGCCGGAGCTCTACCTCGCCGACGCGCTGGGCGCCGTCGGCAAGCCCATGCTCCGCGTCCACACGGCGGGCTCGGTCGGGGGCTCCACCGCCCTGGTCGCCGCGAACCTCGTCGCCGCCCGCGTGCACAGCACCGTCCTCACCCTCGCCTTCGAGAAGCAGTCCGAGTCCAACGCCATGTGGGGCCTCTCCCTGCCCGTCCCCTTCCAGCAGCCGCTGCTGGCCGGCGCGGGCGGCTTCTTCGCCCCGCACGTGCGGGCCTACATGCGGCGCACCGGAGCGCCCGACGAGGTCGGATCGCTCGTCGCGTACAAGGACCGCCGCAACGCGCTGAAGAACCCCTACGCGCACCTCCACGACCACGACATCACCCTGGAGAAGGTCCGGGCCGCCCCCATGCTCTGGGACCCCATCCGCTACTCCGAGACCTGCCCCTCCTCCGACGGGGCCTGCGCCATGATCCTCACCGACCGGGACGGTGCGGCCCGCGCGCCCCACCCGCCCGCCTGGGTGCACGGCGGGGCGATGCGCAGCGAGCCGACCCTCTTCGCGGGCAAGGACTTCGTCTCCCCGCAGGCGGGCAAGGACTGCGCCGCGGACGTCTACCGGCAGGCCGGGATCACCGACCCGCGCCGGGAGATCGACGCCGTCGAGATGTACGTGCCGTTCTCCTGGTACGAGCCGATGTGGCTGGAGAACCTCGGCTTCGCCGAGGAGGGCGAGGGCTGGAAGCTGACCGAGGCGGGCGTCACCGAACTCGACGGAGACCTCCCGGTCAACCCTTCGGGCGGTGTGCTGTCCACCAATCCCATCGGCGCGTCCGGCATGATCCGCTTCGCCGAGGCGGCCCTCCAGGTACGGGGGAGGGCCGGGGAGCACCAGATCGACGGGGCCTTGAGGGCGCTCGGCCACGCCTACGGCGGAGGGGCCCAGTTCTTCGCCATGTGGCTCGTCGGAGCGGAGCCCCCGCCCGGCTGAGGGAGAGCGGTGGGCCCGGTCCCGCGAGGCCCGGGCCCGGCTCCGCAAGGTGAGCCGGGACACGTAACATGGGCGGCATGTCCTTCCTCCGCCGCCGTAGCGCCGCAACACCTGCGGGCCCGGACTTCGACGTCCTGGCCATGGACCCCGGGGACTGGCCCGGCAACCTCGGCGCCGGTCTGCTCCCCGCCCCCGACGGCAGCTGTCAGGGCGTCTTCCTCCGTTACGACCTGTACGGCGGCCGGGGCCCGGCGATGATCATCGGCAATCTTCCGGAAGGCTCGCCCGCCCGCGAGACCGAGGAGGGCCAGGTCCCCTTCGAGGTGGCGCAGCTGCTCCTCGCCCTGGAGAACGACGAGCCGATCGAGGTCGTCAGCTCCGAGGACGTCCCCGTCATGCAGGGCGACAATCTGCTGATCGTCCGCCGCGTCAAGCTCTCCGAGAGCCGTATCGCCTGCGTCCAGTTCGACCGCAGCGACGGAGTCCTCGTGACCATCGCCAGCTGGGACCGGCCGATCACCGACGACCTGTACACCCTGCTCAAGCCTCTGCCCGCGGAGTTGTTCCAGCAGGGCTGAAACGTCCCTTCGCAAGGCCGTCCGGATGCGTCCGGGCGGCCTTCTCCCTGTCCGCGTCCCCTGTGCGTGCGCGCTCCCACGGGGGTGCCCGAGCCCTTGTCCGCGCAGGCCCGTGCGGCCCGAGCGGCCGATTCCCGCCCTGAACGCGACCGGAAATGCGCGTTGACACGGATGGCGGGGGACCCGCTACGGTGAGAAAATGTAACGACCGTTCAATGTGTAACAGTCGTTCAGATTCTTCTCCTTCCCGTCCGGAGGTCCATCCCCATGGCCAACCCCTACGGCGCCCTCTTCAAGGCGCCGGGCTCCGTAGCCTTCTCCGCCGCGGGCTTCGTCGCCCGTATGCCGCTCTCGATGGCCGGCATCGGGATCATCACGATGCTGTCCCAGATGCGAGGGGAGTACGGCCTGGCAGGAGCCGTCTCCGCCGCCTTCACCCTCTCCATGGCCCTCTGCGGCCCCCAGATCTCCCGCGTCGTCGACCGCCGGGGGCAGAGCAAGGTGCTCCTGCCCGCCACCGGACTCAGCGTCATCGCCATGGGCGTGCTGCTTCTCTGCGCCCGGTACGACGCCCCCGTCTGGACGTTGTTCGTCAGCGCCGTGGTGGCCGGGACGATGCCCAACATGGCCGCGATGGTCCGCGCCCGGTGGACCCACGTCTACCGCGGCTCCGACCGGCTGCACACCGCCTACTCGCTGGAATCGGTCGTCGACGAGCTCACCTTCGTCGTGGGACCCGCGCTCTCGGTCGCGCTGAGCACCGCGCTCTTCCCGGAGGCCGGGCCGCTGGTGGCGGCGGTGCTGCTCACCCTCGGCGTCCTCATGTTCGTCCCGCAGAAGCGCACCGAACCGCCGGTGATCCAGCCTGCCACCGACGGCGCCCGGAACGTCTCGGCGCTGCGCGGTGGACCGCTCCTCCTGCTGGCCCTCACCCTGGTCGCGGGCGGCACGATCGTCGGCACCGTGGACGTGGTCAGCGTCGCCTTCGCGGAGGAGCAGGGCTCCCCGGCCAGCGCGGGCATCGTGCTCTCCGTCTACGCGGTCGGCTCGGCCGGCGCCGGACTGGTCTTCGGCGCACTCAGGCTCACCACACCGCTGCCCCGGCTGCTCCTGATGAGCACGGCCGGCACCGCCCTGACGACGCTGCCGCTGCTGCTCGTCGGCAACATCGCCACGCTCTCGGCCGCCGTCTTCTTCTCCGGCATCTTCTTCGCGCCTACCATGATCGTGGTGATGGGACTGGTGGAGAAGACGGTGCCGCCCGCCGTCCTCACCGAAGGGATGACCTGGGCGATCACCGGCCTCAGTGTCGGCGTCGCGCTCGGCGCCTCGGTGTCGGGCAGTATGGTCGACCGCTTCGGTCCCTCCGGCGGCTTCGCCGTCGCCATCGCCGCGGGCGGCGCGACGGTGCTGCTGGCGCTGATCGCCCAGCGGCCCCTCGACCGTGGTCTGCGGGCGCGGACCGATGTTCCGGCGGACCAACCGGCGGACGAGGGACACGCGACGTCCGCCCGGTAGCCGCCGGTCCCAGCAGCCGCGGCGAAGAGGGACGGCCCGTCGTTCCCGTCCCGCCCCGACCACGACGCCCGGAGGGCACGATGCACACACCGCAGACCGACGGACGCCTGCTCAAGGGCGAGCTCCGGCGGCAGGAACTCATCGAGGCCACCCTCCAGGTGGTGGCCCGCGAGGGCGTCGCCGGCGTCAGCCACCGGGCGGTGGCGCGCGAGGCCAACCAGCCCGCCACCGCCGCCGCCTACTACTTCAAGAGCATCGACGACCTGCTCACCGCGGCGCTCACCGTCTGTATGGACCAGGACGCCGAACGGATGCGGCTCCTGGCCGAGAAGGCCGACGGCAGCCCCGAGGGCCTGACCGCCCTCGCCGATCTGCTCCGGGACGTCGTGTCGGGCCCCGGCCGCCTGCTCGCCGAGTACGAGCTCTACCTGCTCGCCGCCCGCCGGCCGGAGCTGCGCACCTCCACCGGGCACTGGCTGGACGCCATCGCCGGGTACGCGCACCGCTACACCACCGACCCGGTCCGGGTGCAGGTCTTCAAGGGCGTCATCGACGGCCTGCTCCTCCAGGGGCTGCTGACCGACACCCCGCCGACGGCGGCCGAGTTCGAGGCCGTACTGCGCCACGTTCTGCTCTGACCGCGTGGACCGCGGTCGCCGTACCGCTCGTCCGTCACTCCGCTCATCCCTCCTTCCTTGCCCTCCCCGGACCGATCCAAGGAGCTCGTGTGAACCCCATCCCCGTGCAGGACTCCTTCCCCGCGGGCGTGGCCGACGCCACCCGGCAGATCCTGGTCGACGCGCACCGGCCCACCCTGGAGCGTGCGGTGGAGACCCTGCGCACGCGGGTCCACTGGTCGCCCTACCCCGAGGACCCGGGCGCCTACGGCACGGACGCCGAGGCCGCGGGGGAGCGGGCGTTCCGCGCCCTGCTGGACCGGCCCTTCCCCCTCGAACAGCCCGGCCGGGACGGCACCGTGGGACCCGCACCCGCCGAGGGCGGCGAGATCTCCCCGTACGGCTTCTCCCTGGGCATCAGCTACCCGCACAGCGACCCCGGGACGTTACTCGCGTGCGCGGAGGCGGCCGCCGACGACTGGCGGCGGGCCGGGGCGCTGATCCGGGCGGCGGTCTGCCTGGAGATCCTCGCCCGTATCAACGCCCGTTCCGCCGAGTTCGCCCACGCCGCCATGCACACCAGCGGGCACGGGCCCGTGATGGCCTTCCACGCCGGAGCCGTGCACGCCCAGGACCGCGGCCTGGAGGCGGTGGCCGCCGCGTACACCGAACAGGACCGGCTGCCCGCGCACGTGCTCTGGAACAAGCCCCTGGCCTCCGGCGAACCCTGCGTCATGGAGAAGACGTTCACCCCCTCGGGCCGGGGCACCGCACTGCTCGTCGGCAACCGGATCTTTCCCGCCTGGAGCGGTTACGCCGGTCTCTTCGCCTCGCTCGCCACCGGCAACCCGGTCATCGTCAAGCCCCACCCCGCCGCCGTCCTCCCGCTCGCCCTGACCGTCGCCGTGGCCCGGGACGTCCTCGCGGAGGCGGGCTTCTCCGGCGATCTCGTCGCGCTGGCCGTCGAGCACCCGGAGGAAGGGCTTGCCCGGACGCTCGCGGTCCGTCCGGAGATACGGATCGTCGACTTCACCGGCACCACCGCGTTCGGCCGGTGGCTGCGGGACCACGCGCGCCAGGCCGAGGTCTTCACCTCCACCACCGCCGTCAACACCGTGCTGATCGAATCCACCGAGCACTACGCGGCCATGCTCGACAACCTCGCCTTCTCCCTCGCCCTCTACAGCGGCCAGCTCTGCACCAGCCCCCAGAACATCCTGATCCCCCGGGCCGGTATCCGCACCGACCGGGGGCGCAAGGGCTATCCGGAGGTCGTCGCCGACCTCGCCGCCGCCATCACCCGGCTCCTCGGCCGCGACGCCTTCGCCTGCGACCTGCTCGGGGCGCTCTGCGGACCCGAGGCGGCGGAGTCGGCGGAGCGGGCCGGCGCCGGCGCCTTCGGCCCGGTCGTCCTGGCCGGCCGCGCGGTGCACCACCCCCACCACCCCGGGGCCACCGTGCGCACCCCGACCCTTGTCGCGCTGGACGCGGCCCGCTCGGAGGACCGCGCCACCCTGGCACACGCACACCCCGGCCCGGTCTTCTTCACCGTGGCCGTCGACTCGGCCGACGACGGCGTCGACCTCCTGCTCGACACCGCCCGCACCGCCGGATCGCTCTCCGCCGGTGCCTGGACGGCCTCCGAGGACGTCGAGCACGCGGTCACCCACGCCTGCGCGGACGCCGGGGTCATGCTCTCCCTCAACATGACCGGTGACTGGTATCTGACCCAGAGCGCCGTCTACTCCGACCTGCACGGCACCGGGGCCAACCCGGCGTCCGACCACGCGTTCTGCGACGGCGCGTTCGTGGCACGCCGATTCCGCACGGTCGCGGTCCGCCGCCGTGTGTGACCGGTCCGCACACCCGCCTGTGCGGCGGGCGCCACGAAGTGCTCCGAGAGAGAGGCCCCACGTGTTACGTGCCCCGCTCGACCTGCCGTTCAGAGGACGCGACGACGAACTGGCCCGCGTCCGCCGTGTGCTCGACCACGCGTCGCGCGGCGGCTGTGCGCTCCTGGTCGTCGAGGGGCCACCGGGGACCGGCAAGACACGCCTGCTGCGGGCCTGCGCCCAGGAGGCGGCCCGGCTGGGCTTCCACATCCCCGGAGAGACCCGCGTACGCCGCCAACTGCCGTCCCTGGTGCGCAACAGGGGGACCGGCCCCGGCCGCCCCGGCCGGATCGGCCGCCCGGGGATGCGCCGCACACCGGTCCTCGTCCTGGTCGACGAGGCGGACCAGCTGGGTACGGACGCGGTGAACGCCCTGCTGAGGCGCGGTTCCGGGCCGCACGGCGTGCCCACCGTCTGGGTGGTCGCCCACCGCTCGGGGCGCGGCTGCGAGAGCCTGGCCGCCGCCCTCTCCACCCGCTGCGGGCTCGTCGAGCGCCTCACCCTGGGGCCGCTCGCCCCCGGCGTCGTCGCCGCCCTGGCCGCCGAAGCGCTCGGAGCGCCCCTGTCGCCTCCGCTGCGACAGCTGATCGAGAAGGCCGGCGGCCATCCCCGGCTCACGTCGGAACTGCTCCTCGGGCTCCAGGAGGAGGGCGCGGTCGAGACCGGCTCGGGGACCGCCCACCACACGGCCTCCCGGCTGCCCGAACGGCTCCACCGGCAGGTCGAGGAGACCATGGCCGGCTACTCGCGCGACTGCCGCCAACTCCTCAGCGTCGCCGCCGTGCTGGGCCGGGAGCTGGACTACGAGATCCTCGCGCCGATGCTCCGCACCGCACCCTCCGCCCTGATCCCGCTCTGCGAGGAGGCGTGCGCGATGGGGGCGGTGGCGGGCGACGGCGGGCGGACGGTGTTCCGCAACGAACTGATGCGGGAGCTCCTGGCCGGGGCGGTACCGGCCGCGCTCCAGCGGGCGCTGTGCCGGGAGGCGGAGGCGCTGCGCACGGCGCGTGCCGCCGGACCCCTCGTTCCCGTACGGGCCGGGATCCCCGCCGACCCGGCCGGCCGGCCGGAGGCGACGGCGGGGGTCCCGCTCAACGACCGGCAGGCCGCCGTGGTCCGGCTGGTCAGGGCGGGCCTGACCAACCAGCAGATCGCCCGCCGTCTCGACGTCTCCCCGCACACCGTCAACTACCACCTGCGCCGACTGTTCAGCAGCTTCGGCGTACGGTCGCGGATCGATCTGCTGCGCGCGGTCGAACAGCGCGTCCAGACCGCCCGGACCTCCCGGCCCGACACCGAGTACGCCCGCTCGTGACGACCGGCGGGCGGTTCGGAGGGACCGGACCGGGTCGGCGGGGCCGGGGTCGGCCGGACCGGGGTCGGCCGGGTCGGACGGACGAACCGGCCGACCCGGCACGCGGCCGGTCAGTCCGTGAGCGGCCGGAGATAGCGGTCCAGCACCGGATCCGGCAGCACCCGGGCCAGCACCCCGGCCCGCCGGGCGTCGTCCCCGACCCGGTAGCGGGCCCGGGGCCGCGCCGCGGTGAGGGCCTTCACCACTGCCGCGGCGAAGTCCCCGGGCCGTGTTCCGCTGGCCGCGGCCCCCGCCTCGTTCTGCCGCAGGAAGCGCAGGAACGGCACCCGGTACAGCTCCGCGACCGACTCCTCCACGCCGGCCAGCGCCGCCTCGCCGCCCGCCGACACCTTGCTCCAGATCGGCGTCATGATCGCGCCCGGCTGCACCACACTCACCCCGATGCGCTGGGACCGGAGCTCCCGGCGCAGCACATCGGTCAGGGCCTCCTTGGCGAACTGCGCGGCGGCGTAGGCGCCCAGGTAGGGCAGCGCGACGCTGCCCAGGCCCGAGGTCACGTTGACGATCCGCCCCCGGCTGCGCCGCAGGTCCGGCAGGAACGCCTGGGCGACCGCGAGCTGACCCACCACATTGGTGTCGAGCTGCTGCCGCAGCTGTTCGGGGTCCACGCACTCCAGCGGCGCCGAGACGCAGATCCCCGCGTTGTTGACCAGCCCCCACAGCGGCCGGCCACCCGTCAGGGAGGCGATCTCCTGTGCCGCCGAGGCGATCGAGGCCCGGTCCGTGACATCGACGCGGACCGCGGTGATCCGGCCGTGCGCCGACCGCCCGGCCAGCGCCTCACCGTCCGCCTCCTTCCGTACGCCGGCGAAGACACGGAACCCGGTCCGCTCCAGCCGCAGCGCGCACGCCTCGCCCAGACCCGACGAGGCGCCGGTGACCAGCACGGCCCGACCGGCCGGCGCGAGGGAGGGCTTCCTACCGGCCGCCATGGATGTCCTCCGATACGGAAGAGGCGTGGGGGAAGGTCAGCGCGCCCTCCAGCACTGCGGTGAGCCGCCCGGTGGGCAGGAACCTGAAGTAGGCGTCCCTGACCGGCCGCCGGACCGGATTCACCGACTGCTCGAAGGTGCTGATGGACCGGGAGGCGGCGACGATGCCCCGGGTGCGCTCGCGGCGCTCGTCCTCGTACCGGCGCAGCGCGACCGTGCTGTCGGAGGTCCCGGCCAGGTGGCGGGCGAGGACGACGGCGTCCTCGATCGCCATGCAGGAACCCTGCCCCAGACTGGTCAGCATGGGGTGGGCCGCGTCGCCCAGCAGGGTCACCGGGCCCCGGCCCCAGCGCTCCAGGAAGGCCCGGTCGCGCGAGGGGACGGCCAGGATCGACTCCTCCGGCGTCCGCGCGATGGCCTCCCGCACCACCTCGGCCCACCCGGCGAAGGCGCGTCGCACATCCGCCTTGGACCCCTGCCAGTTGTTCGACTCCTCGGAGGGCATGTTCTTCGTGCCCCACCAGTAGAGGGTGCCGCCGCCCATGTCGACGAGGCCGAACCGCTGCCCGCTGCCCCAGAAATGGGTGACCGAACCCTGGGAGAAGTCCGGGTGCTCGAACGGAACGAGAGCCAGCCAGCAGATGTAGCCGCTGTCCCGGGACGGCTCGTCCGGGCCGGTGAGCTGGCGGCGGACGGCCGAGTTGAAGCCGTCCGCACCGATGAGGACGTCACCGTCCGCCCGGGTGCCGTCGGTGAAGTGCACGCGCACCCCGCCCCCGGGCCGGTCCGGGTCGAACCGGTCCGCCTGCGCCCCCAGCACGATGGGGATGGACCCGGCCGCCTCCAACAGGGCGGCCTGGAGCGCGGAACGGGTGATCAGGACGCTCGGCACCCCGAGCCGCCCGATGATCTCGGGGAACGGGAACTCCCGGATCAGCCGCCCCCGAGCGGTCCTGACGTGGTACGACTCCAGGACCTGGCCGCGCTTCTCCAGACCCAGATCGATTCCGGCCGAGTCCAGGGCGGCCAGCGCGTTGCTCATGACGGAGAGCCCCGAGCCGGCGGCGCCCAGCTCGGCCGCCCGCTCGTACACCTCCACATCGAGTCCGGCCCGGCGCAGGGCCACGGCGGCCGTCAGGCCGCCGATGCCCGCACCTATCACGATCGCCTTGCGGCGTGCTTGCGTCATGTCACTCTCCGATCAGTTCGGTGACGACCCGGGCGAGGTGGGCCACATGGGGCTCCTCCATGATGGTGAGGTGGTCGCCGGGCACGTCGATGACCGTCAGTTCGCCGCGGGTCCGCTCCCGCCAGCCGTTCGCCGGGTCCCGGTGCAGTGACTCGATGGCCGTGTGCATCGAGTCCAGGACCTCGGGCAGCGGCTCGGAGGCGTGGACCAGCACCATGTCCTGGTCGACCGGTTCCGGCCGGTAGGCGAAGGCCGCCCGCCAGTTGGCCTCGTACACATGGAAGAGACGCCGCACCACCGCTCCCGTGCTCCCCGCCGGCAGCACACCCTCGTCGATGGCCAGCCGGGCGATGAAGTCGAACTTCTCCTCCAGCGTCCCGAGCCCGGCCGGAATGGCCTCCAGGGGGGAGTCCCCGCCACGCTGGAGCCACAGCAGCTCCCAGAAGAACCAGCCCAGCAGGGCGTCGTCGTCGGTGGTCAGCCGCCGGCCGGGGTTGAGCGCGGTGGTGTCCAGCAGCACGAGACGCGCGATCTCCTGTCCCTCCCGACGCAGTTGGCGAGCCATCTCGAAGGCGACGAACCCGCCGAAGGACCAGCCGCCGATGACGTACGGTCCCTCGGGCTGGACCCGCCGGATGGCCTCGACGTATCCGGCGGCGATCTCCTCCACGCTGCGCAGCGGCTCGGTGCCCGCGTCGACCCCGACCGCCTGGAGCGCGAACAGCGGCTGCTCGTCCGGGAGGTACTTGGCGAAGCGGACGTAGCACAGGACGTTGCCGCCCATCGGATGGACGAAGAACGCCGGGCGCCGGTCGCCGCCGGGGCGGATCGGCACCAGCGGGTCGAACGCCGCGCTCACACCGCCCGCCCGCAGCCGGTCGGCGAGTTGTGCCACGGTGGGCGCGGAGATGAACTCCGAGAGCGGGATGCTCACTCCGTACCGCTGCTCTATGAGCATCACCAGCCGCATCGCCGTCAGCGAGGTGCCGCCCAGATCGAAGATGTTGTCGTGGACCCCCGGCACCGGCAGCTGGAGCAGCTCGCCGAGGAGGTCGGCCAGCGCGTGCTCGTACGCGTCGCGCGGCGGCGTGTCGTCGCCCGCCCGTCCCGCGGTCAGCGGGATGCGGCGCAGCGCGGCGTCGTCGCGCTTGCCGCTGGGGGTGAGCGGCAGCCCGGGCAGCCACTCGTAGTGCGAGGGCAGCATGTACTCCGGCAGGACGGTGCGCAGTTGCTTGCCGAGCTGACCGAGATCGGTGTGCTCGCGCTCACCGACGAGGAACGCCGCGAGGAAGGAGTCGTTGCCCTCGCGCCGCCGCGCGACCACCGCCACGTCGGCGAGTCCGGGGTGATCGGCGCCGAACCGGCCCACGGCGAGCTCGACCTCGGCCGGCTCCACCCGGAAGCCCCGCACCTTGACCTGCGCGTCGGCGCGGCCGAGGCAGACCACCGAACCGTCCGGCAGGACGACACCGAGGTCCCCCGTGCGGTAGAGGCGGCGGCCCGGCGTGCCGTCGGGGTGGGAGACGAACCGCTCGCCGGTCAGCTCCGGCTGGTGGAGGTAGCCGTCGGCCAAGCAGGTGCCGCCGAGGTGGATCTCCCCCTTGACGCCCGCCGGGACCGGTCGCATCGACGCGTCGAGGACCAGCACCTCCGAGCCCGTCACCGCCGTCCCGATCGGCGGCAGCGGCGGCCACGAAGCGGGGTCGCCCGTCATCGTGAAACTCGTCACCACATGCGACTCGGTGGGGCCGTACTGGTTCTCCAGCAGCACCCCGGGCAGCGCCGCGCAGAGCCGCCGGATATCCGGGGTGACACGCAACTGCTCGCCGGAGGAGACCAGCGTGGTGAGTGCGCGGGGGAAGATGCCGAGCGTGGTGGCCGTCTCGGCCAGTTGCTGGAGGGCGACATAGGGCAGATACATCCGCTGTACCCGCTCCCGGTCCAACAGCCGCAGCAGCGCGGGCAGATCGCGCCGCTCGGTGCCGGAGAGCAGCAGCAGGGTGCCACCACCGCAGAGCGTGGAGAAGATCTCCTGGAAGGAGACGTCGAAGCTCAGCGGCGCGTACTGCACGGTCGTCCCGCCGACCGCCCCGCTCGGAACGCTGTTCTGCCAGGCGATCAGCTGGGCCAGCGAGCGGTGCGGCATCGCCACGCCCTTGGGCCGCCCCGTCGAGCCGGAGGTGAAGAGCACATAGGCCGTACTGTCCGGCGCCACGGCGGGCAGCGGTCCATCGCCGTCCGGCCCGGCGAGGGCGTCCTCCGCGAGGAGGACGGGCACGCCGTCCGGCAGCAGCTCGCTCCGCGTCCGCTGCGCGACCACCCGCAGCGGCCGGGCCTGCTCCAGCATCGCCGTGAGCCGCTCCTGCGGGTAGTCGGTGTCCAGCGGCAGCGCGGCGGCCCCCGCCTTCAGCACGCCGAGGATCACCGCGACGGTCTCGGGGGAGCGGTCCATGGCGATGCCGACACTGTCACCGGGAGCCGCGCCCAGGGCCAGCAGCCCGCGCGCCACCCGGTCGGACGCCCGCCCGAGGTCGGCGTACGTCCAGCGCTCCTCGGCGAAGGCCAGAGCGACCGCGTCCGGGGTCTGCTCCACCCGCTCCCGTACGGCGGTGACCACGTCCACCGGCACGGTGGCGGGCCCGGTCGGCACGGGCGCCAGGCCCGGGACGCCGGCCCGCAGCGCGGCGTGCGGCGGCTCCTCGGGGTGGAGTGCGAGTCGGCCGAGGACCGTGCCGAAGCGCGCCGCGTACAGCGCCGCCTGGTCCGGGGTGAAGACGCTGCCCCGGAAGTCCATGCGCAGCCAGAGACGGCCGTCCGCCGGATCGGCCACCGCGTTGACGAGCAGGGCGAAGTTGGTCTCCTCCCAGGCGTGGAAGGCGTCCATCCGCACACCGGGGAGCGACAGGACCGGGGCGAGCTGCCGGAAGTGGATGTAGTTGAACGCGGTGTCCAGCACCGTGGTGCCCAGCTCCTCCTGGACGGCGCTGAGCGGGTAGCGCCTGTGCGGGTGGCTGAGCTGCTCCTGCCGAAACGTTTCGCGGGCCACGTCGAGGAGGCTCTCCCGGTCGGTGGCCAGGCGCACCGGCAGGGTGTTGAGGAACAGGCCCACGATGCGTTCGGCGCCGTCCGTGTCGGGCCGGCCGTGGGTGACGAGCCCCGTCGTGACGTCGGTGGTGCCGGTGAACAGACCCAGGGTCAGGCAGTGCGCCGCGAACAGCACCGACTTGACGGGCAGCGCGTGCTCCCGCGCGAACGCCCGCAGAGAAGACGCGAGTTCGTGCGGAAGGTCGATCCGGCGGGTGATGAGCTCCTCGCTGCCGGGTGCCTCGTGCGGCCGGAAGCCGTCGAACTGGGGGAGGACGGAACCCTCCAGGTACCGCGACCAGTACGCCCGGCTCTCGGCGGACTCCAGCGCCGCGCGCTCGGCCGCCACATGCCCGGCCGCGGACGGCAGCCGGCCGCCGGGCACCGGTCCGATCCCGGCCCCGATCGCGTGCAGATAGTCCTGGAGCAGCTCGCCGACCACGTTGGCCACACTGCCGCCGTCCAGCAGCGCGTGGTGGAAGTTGAGCACCAACTCCACGCTGTCCGGCAGGAGATGGGCGCGGAAGTGGTAGAGCGGGGCGTCGGTGAAGACGTACGGGTGATAGCGCCGCTCGGCGACGTACCCCGCGATCTCCTCGCGTGCCGCCTCGGAGGGCAGCCCCCGCAGATCCCGGACGGAGAGCCCGCCTTCCACCTCGTCGTGGACCAGTTGCAGCGGCTCGGAGAACAGGCCGAGGTCGAAGGAGGAGCGCAGCGCCGGATGGCGGGCCACCAGCCGGTCGAAGGCCGAGCGGAACGGTCCCTCCTGCCAGGGGAGGCTCAAGGAGTACTGGAAGACGTCGCGGTAGACGGCGGACGCCTCCTCGGCACGGCTGTGGTAGATCAGGCCGAGCTGGAGGCGGGAGAGCGGCTGCGCGTCCTCGATGCCGGGCGTGCCTTCGAGCCGGGCCACATCGACCCGGGAGACCAGGGCGAACGGCTCGTACCCGCTCTCCTCCGGAGCGGCGGGCCCCTCGGTCACCACCGCGGCCAGCTCCGCCACCGTCGGGTTGCGGATCAGGTCGGTGAGCGAGAAGTGCAGCCCGAGCTTCTCGGCGGCGGCCCGCACCCGCAGCATCAGGATCGAATCACCGCCCAGCGCGTAGTAGTTGTCGTGGATCCCCACGTCGCCGCCGTCCAGCAGCCCGGCCCACACCTGGGCCAGCAGCCGCTCGGTGTCATTGCGCGGAGCGGTCGCCGCACGCGGTGCGCCGCCCTCCGCCGCCGGCTCGGGCAGCGCGCGCCGGTCGGCTTTGCCGTTCGGGGTGAGCGGGACGGCGTTGATCCGCACGAAGTGCGCCGGGACCATGAAACCGGGCAGCGTCGCGGCCAGGGCCGACCTCAGCGCGGCGTCGTCCAGGGCGACGTCGCAGACGTAGTAGCCGACCAGGTACGTGCCCCGGGCGGCGGAGTCGCGGTCCACGACGACCGCGTCGCGGACGCCGTCCACGGCGGCCAGCGCGCTCTGCACCTCGCCCAGCTCCACCCGGTTGCCGCGGATCTTGACCTGTCCGTCGATCCGCCCCAGGTACTCCAGCGTCCCGTCGGCCAGCAACCGTGCCAGGTCGCCCGTGCGGTAGAGCCGGCCCTCGCCGGAGAACGGGTCGGCGGTGAACCGCTCGGCGGTCAGCTCCTCGCGGCCCAGATAGCCGCGGGCCACCTGCACCCCGCCGATGCACAGCTCACCCGGCAGCCCGGGGGGCTGCTGGTTCCCGGCCGGATCGAGAACGTAGAGCTGGGTGTTGTCGACGGGGCGGCCGATCGGGACCCGGACCTGCGGCGTCCCGTCCGGCGCACCGGGCAGATCCTGGTAGGAGACGTCCACGGCCGCCTCGGTCGGCCCGTACAGGTTGACCAGCAGCGGACCGGAGCCGGCGGAGTGCCGGCCGAAGACCCGGTGGAACTGGTCCACCCGGGCCGGCGGCAGCGCCTCCCCACTGCAGAAGACCCGGCTCAGCGAGGCGGCGTCGGCACGGAGGGCGGGGTCCTCCTCCAGCAGGTCGAGGAAGGGGCCGAGCATCGACGGCACGAAGTGCAGGGCGGTGACCCGCCGCTCCCGCACGGTCCGCAGGATGTCCCGGGGGTCCTTCTCGCCGTCGACCGGCAACAGCGCCAGGGACGCCCCCTCGACCGCCCACCAGAACAGCTCCCACACCGATACGTCGAAGGAGATCGGCGTCTTCTGGAGCAGGACGTCGCCCGCCCCGATCGGATAGCGGGCCTGCATCCAGGCCAGCCGGTTGACCACCGAGCGGTGCTCGACCATGACGCCCTTGGGGCGGCCCGTCGAGCCCGAGGTGTAGATGACGTACGCGAGGTGGTGCGGCCCGGCGGCCGGCGGCAGCGGACCGGACGGCCCACGCAGCAGGTCCTGCACGGTCAGCACCGGTAAGGCCGGGTCCACGGCCGGCGGCAGCGGCTCGCCGGACGTCAGGACGACGCCCGCCCGGCTGTCCCGGAGCAGAAAGGCGATCCGCTCCTCCGGGTATCCCGGGTCGACCGGAACGTACGCGCCGCCCGCCTTGAGGACACCGAGGAGTGCGGCCAGCAGGTCGGGGCCGCGCCGCAGGGCCACGGCCACCCGGTCGTCCGGGCCCACGCCCCTGGCCCGGAGGGCACGCGCGACCTGATTGGCCCGCGCGTCCAGCGTCGCGAAGTCGGTCCGCTCCCCGGTGGCGTCGTCCACGACCGCCGTACGGCCGGGGTTCGCCGCGGCCTGCTCCTCGAACAGGCCGTGCAGCGTCCGGTCCGTCGGGTGGGGGACGTCCGGCCCGCGTGCCGCCCGCACCAGTTCCGCCCGTTCCGCGTCGTCGGTCAGAAGGAGGGCGGAGGCGGGCAGCTCGGGCGTCTTCGCCGCGCCCTCCAGCAGCCGGCGCAGCCCCTCGGCCACACCCGTGACCGGGAGGTCCTCGTCGAAGACGTCCAGGGCGTAGTCGAGGGCCACCCGCAGGGAACCGTCGCCCTCGTCGGCGTGGACCGTCACCGCCAGGGCGTCCTGACGGTGCACGGGAGCCAGGATGGATGCCACGCGCGTGATCCCCGCGGGGACCTCGACGGCCGGGAACCGTACGTACGACAGGGTGATGTCGAAGAGCCCGCGCGCACCGCCGGGCAGCTCCCCGACCGTGCGCAGCACCTCGCCCAGGGCGAGTCGCCCGTGGTCGCGCAGCTCCGCGGTTCTCTTCCTGACCTGCTCGGCGAGATCGTGCAGGGACGCGTCCGGGGTGAGATCCACCCGCAGCGGCAGACTGTTGGCGAACTGCCCGACGACGGAACGCGTCCGCTCGTCCGGCCGGTTGAGGAACGGCACACCGAGCACGATCTGCTCACTGCGGTGCACCCGGGTGAAATAGGTGGCGAACGCGGCGGCGACGTGGCCGAAGGGCGACCCGCCGCCTTCCCGTATTCGGTCCACCAGCGACGCGTCGACGCGGAACCCGTACCGCGCCCGGCCCGGTCCGGCGGGGGCCTCGGCGGCCGCGGAGCGCGGGAAGAGCGCGGGGACGGTGTCGCGGTGGGCGTCGCGGTGGAAGGCGAGGTCGCGCGCGTGGGCCGCCGATGCGCGGTAGGCGGCATCGGCCTCCACCACCACGCTGTGGGGGAGCGGGACCGCGTCCGTGCCGCCCCGGGCGTAGGCCTCCCACATCTGACCGCTCACCACGTTCAGGGCCCAGCCGTCGACGACGAGGTGATGGGCCTTCAGCGCCAGGTGGACCGTCCCCGCGTTCTCCCGGACCACCAGGGCGGAGACGAGCGGGGAGTCCTGGACGGTGAACGGCTCGGCGAGGAAGCTCTCCAGCCGGGCGGTGACGGCCGCCGCCGGGTCGCTCTCGGCCGACAGGTCCTCGTCCGGCACCCGGACGTCGGACCACGCCCCGGGATCGGCGGACCACTGGAACGGTATCCCCTCCCGCTCACCGAACCGGAGCCGGAAGGCCTCGTGGCCGCGGAGGGTCCGGTTCAGCGCCTCGCGCAGCGCGTTCGTGTCCACGGGGCCGGTCAGCCGCTCATGCTGGACCACATTGAACTGCGGGTCGCCCGGCGTCCTGGATTCGGCGGCCCAGATGTCTTTCTGATAGGCGGTCAGAGAAATCTCACGGTGCGTACTCACGGGTTCTCCCATTCGTCGGCACTCAGGTGCGCATCGATCAGGTCGATTCGTCCGGAACGATAGGCATCCGGTGATCGGCGAAACCACTACTCGAATAGGTAGGGGCCGGGTGCGCGCCCGGGGCAGAGCCACGTGTTACTCGTGTGAGCAGCGACAACGGCGGAACCAAGGGGAGAACGAAAGTCGTCGCTGTGGAACTGTTCACGCCCGCTTCACGATTCTCGCCATGCATGTCACGGGAGGAAACATGAGGGCGAGGAAGCGTGGCCTTCGGTCATGGCGATCGAGGACCGCATCCATTCGGCCGCGGTCCGCCGTGAGGTTTTCACGGCGGACCGCATTCCCGGAAACCGGATCTCCCGCGACGCCGCGTACGGGACTCCGTGAGCCCGGCACGATCCAGACGTGGAGTCAGACCCTGCTGCCCGCCAGTTCGGCCATCATCCGGGTCACCTGCGCCGCCGAGGTGCCCAGCCCCGTGGGGCCGCTCAGATGCCAGGGGGTGTCGTTGCCCTGTCGCAGGTCCTCCTCGCGGTAGCGGCGGCAGCCCCGGTGCCAGATCAAGATCCCCGCGATCCAGTGCTTCAGCTCCTGCACATAGCCCGCCAGAACCTCCCGTGCCTCGGCGTCCAGGCCGAAGTCGTCGTACAGCACGGGAAGTTCGACCTCGGCGACATGCAGGAACTGCCGGAGCCGCGAATTCATCAGGTCGTGCACGATCGCCACGCCGGTCGGATAGTCCACCCCGAAGAAGTTCTGCACGACCAGGACGCCGTTGTGCACCTCGCCCTCGTACTCGATCTCCTTCTGGTACGAGAAGAGGTCGTTCATCAGGCACGCGTAGTCCGCCGCCGCGTTCTCCAGGGAACGCATCGGACCACTGCGGTAGACCTCGTCCGGAACCTTCCTGCCGTGCCCGAGCCGGCACAGGCTCATCGTCAGGTCCGAACCGAACGTCGCCCGCCGCATCTCCACGTAGTCCACCGGATCGGGGATGCGGTTCTGCGCCTGGTTCGCCAGCTCCCACAGCCAGCTCTCGGTCATCGACTCGATCGCCGTCCGGAAGGCGCGCCGTCCGCTCGGATCCATCGGAGCGGACGTCCTGCGCCACAGATCGCCCAGGCTCCGCTCCAGGGCGTTCACCGGCTCCGGCGTCCCCTCGCCGTCCAGCGGCATGAACAGCGACAGCCGCTCGTTGGCGAGCCGCGCCCCCGCCAGGTCCCGGGCCCGCCCGTGCACCACCGGGAACCAGTCGTCGCCGTACGTACCCCAGGCCAGCCACCCCGAGGACAGGTCCAGCTCCTCCGGGGTCGCGTCCGGATCCAGGCCCGCCGCGCACAGCGGCAGGTCGATCGCGACGATCCGCCGCTCGTCCCAGATGTGCGAACCCGGCACGCCCGGCTGGGCCTCCAGGATGCCCATCCGCCGAGCCCAGTCGACGATCCGGACCCGCGCCCCCTCCAGATGCGGGCTCAGCGTGGTCCCGAACGGCAGGTCGAAGTCCGGCAGCAGCGAGGGGCCCACGTGCTGGTACGGCACATGGCTCTGGCTGCGGGCCCGCGCGGTCTCGGAGCGGACCGTGAACCTGATGGAGGCGGCGGACATGCCGAAGCCGGCGGCCGCCCCGCCCGCGCCTCCGCCGTTCATGTAGCGGCTGGAGCGCATGTGCCACTCGTGGCCGCCGGACTGCCAGTCCTGGAGCCCCTTGACGTACGCCAGCACGGCGGCGGCCTGGGCCGGATCCAGGCCCCTGCCGGCGCAGAGCGGGCCGAGTTCGGTCAGCGCGGTGTTCTCGAACTGCTGGAGCCGTGAGGTCAGCAGGTCGTTGACCGCCTCGGCGGCCTCCTGCGTGGAGCAGCCGAGGAACTTCTCCAGCACCAGCACGCCGTTGCTGTTCTCCCCCTCGTCCTCCACCTCACGCTGGTAGGAGAAGAGGTCGTTGCGCAGATGCACCCCGTCGGAGAACGCGTCCCGCAGAACCCGCAAGGGGCGGGCGTCGGCGACCGACGCGGGGACCTCGGCGTTCGCCGCGTACTCCACCAGCCCGGCGGACCAGGGCGCGCCGCCCACTTTGCGGCGCATCTCGATGTACTCGACGGGGTTCGCGATGCGGCCCTCGTGGATGTTGGCGAGCTCCCACAGGGACTCGTTGAGGAGGTTCTCCGTCGCCTCCGCGAACCGGGCCCGCCAGGCGTCCGACATCGAGGGGACCGTGCGGGCCCACAGATCGGCGAGCCCCGCCTCGACGGGGTTCCCGGGCTCCGGCGTCGGGGCGCCGCGCTCCATCGGCATGAAGGCCGGGAGGCGGTCGAGGTACCGCTTGCCGCCCTCCCGGTCGGGCGTGCGCTTGAACAGTTCCAGGAAGTGGTCGTCGAAGAAGAAGACCCACACATACCAGTCGGTGACCAGAGAAAGGGCCTCGGCCGAGCAGTCGGGGTGCGTGTAGGCGCACAGGAGGGCGTAGTCGTGCGCCTCCAGGTCCTTCTCCTCCCAGATGCCGGATCCCTCCAGCATCCCCATGGAGCGGGCCCACGACCTGGTGTGCGTGCGTGCCGCCTCCACATGAGGGTTGAGCCGCGCCGGATACGGAACATAGAAGTCCGGCAGTGAGAAGGGCTGTGCCATGTGCGTCAGGCCTTTCCAGAAGCCTCCGCGCGGGGAATCGCGCGGACCGGTGGTGTCCGCGCAGCACTACCCTTCGGCCACACGGAGCACGCACGACGGCGATTAGTCAGATAATCGCGGCGTTGGTGCGTGCTCGAAAGGCCTTCGTTCGGATGTCGGTCGCTCGGCAGCCGTTCGCCCAGTAGGCGTTCGCCCGGCAGCCGGTCGCTCAGTAGGCGGAGTCGACGTTGTCGATCGAGCCGTACCGGTCCGCGGCGTAGTTGGCGGCGGCGGTGATGTTGGCGACCGGGTCGGTGAGCTTCTTCTCTGTGCCCTTGACGTGGTAGGCGTCGAAGGTGGGCTGGATCACCTGGAGGAGGCCCTTGGAGGGAATGCCGTTCTGCGCGTTGATGTCCCAGTCGTTGACGGCGTTCGGGTTGCCGCTGGACTCGCGCATGATGTTGCGGTGCAGCCCCTCGTAGGAGCCGGGGATGTTCTTCTTCTCCATGATGTCGAGCGACTCGCGGATCCAGCCGTCGAGGTTGTTCGCGAACTTCTTGGGCGTGACCGCCTTGCGCTCGGTGGAGCGGTTGGCGGCCTGCTTCTCGGAGCGCTCCTCCGCGGCGTCCTTCTCCGCGGTCGCCTTGCGGGCGGCGGCGGCCTTCTTCGCGGCGGCCTCCTTGGCGGCGGTCTCCTGAGCGGCCTTCTTGGCCGCCGCGTCCTTCGCCGTGGGGATGCCTGCGGCGGCTACCGGCTCCACGGAGACGGAGGACCGGGTCGCCGTGGTCTGCGCTTCGCTCGGGCCGCCGGTGGCGGCTATGGCGCTGACGGAACCGGCCGCGACGAGCACGGCGGTGGCGATCTTGTGCGAGCGGGTGATGCGCAGGGTGGAGATGCGGGGCATGCGTGAGCTCTTCCTATGGGGGACGGGCTTCGCGGCCTTCGCGCCGCGTCGGCAGGAACCGGGATGTCCGGGCCGCGTTCGCCGGTGGGCGATCGGCGCCGACTCGTACTCGGTGCTTGCCGGGATCCATGGTTAGCGGGCACCGACATAGGAAGCAATGACCGCCTTTACTACTCTTCATCGTGAGATGCCAATTTATGAGCCATATGGGCGGTTCGTTACGCCGGACGGGAGGGCTCACGCCTCCTACCGGAGGTCGTAGGTGACGTGGGTCTCGTGGCGGGCCTCACCCGCGCGGGACCCCGGGGCGGCACAGGGTCAACGCCCGGTCACGGGGAGGTGCGGCCCGGAACGCACAACAGCGCGCCGCGGGACCGGTGTGTCGGCACCGGTCCCGCGGCGCGCTTCTTCTTCACAGTGGTCTCGTCACTGTGGTCCTTGTCGGGCGGGCCGTATCCCCGCTTCCTCGTCCGGTCTCAGCGTGTGCCGACCGCGGCCCGCACCGCCCGCCGCGCCATGGCGCAGTCGTCGTGCAGCCTCCGGAGCAGCAGCCGCTGCTCCTCGCCCGAGGAGAGCGCGCCGGGCCGGTCGGCCCCCGCTCCCACCGCGGGCGCTTCGCGCATGGTGCGCTGGACCGCCGTCTCGTAGTTACGGATCTCGCGGGTCAGCACCAGCATCAGGTTCACCAGGAACGCGTCCCGTGCGGCCGGCCCTCTGGCCTGCGCCAGCTGGCTGATCTGGCGGCGCGCCACCGGGGCGTCGCCCAGCACCGCCCACAACGTCGCCAGGTCGTACCCCGGGAGATACCAGCCCGCGTGCTCCCAGTCGACGAGCACCGGCCCGGTCGGCGACAGCAGGATGTTGGAGAGCAGGGCGTCCCCGTGGCAGAACTGGCCCATGCCCTGCCTGCCGCCCGCGTGGGCCAGACCGTGCAGCAGCTTCTGCAGGTCACCGAGGTCACGGTCGGTGAACAGACCGAGCTCGTGGTAGCGCGCGATCCGCGACGCGTAGTCGAGCGGCGCCTCGAACAGTCCGGGCGGCGGCCGCCAGGCGTTCACCCGGGCGATAGCTCCGAGCGCGGCCCTGATGTCGGCCCGCGGCGGCGCCTCCGCCGGGTGCCGGGTGAGGGCGGCGACCCGGCCGGGCATCCGCTCGATCACCAGCGTGCAGTTCTCCGGATCCGCCGCGATCAGCCGGGGCACCCGAACCGGGGGGCGGTGCCGGACGAACGCGCGGTATGCCGCTATTTCGTGCCGGAACCGCTCGGTCCACGCCGGCGAGTGGTCCAGTAAACACTTCGCGACGGCGGTGGCCCGCCCGGTGGTTCCGACGATCAGGACCGAACGGCCGCTGCGGCGCAGTACCTGGACCGGGTTGAACTCGGGGCAGATGCGCTGCACGGAGGCGATGACCATCCGCACCTGCGCGCCCTGGGGCCCGGACAGGTCGATCCTTCCGCTGAGCGGTCCGGCGCCCGGTCCCGCGGCCCGTCGGGCCCGGCCCGGACCCTGTGCCGGTGCGCCGGCGTGAGGAGCGAGATAGGGCCCGCCGCCCGCGCCCATCGGGCGGAGCGGACGGGGCGGGGCGGACACGGAGGACGATGCTGTGTACATGGGCGAGACAGATCCCTTCGTGCGCCGACAAGGTACGTGCGCCAACCCGGCCGACGGCCGTTCGGCACCCTGGGGAGTACCTAGGGCTGCCGGGCGGGGTGGCGCTTTCCTACCTGACACCGGAGCGCGGGTGGCAGACCATCTGGCGGACCCTGGCGAACCCTGGCGAATAGTCACAGCGCATCTGACAGGGGGTTAGTGTCAAGTCAGCCGAGAACCTGGGGGCTTGAAGTGACCGGAGAACCCAACACCCGCCTTTCTGACCTGTTCGGCCTGGCCGGCTGGTCCAAGGGCGAACTCGCGAGAATGGTGAACCGGCAGGCGGCGGCCATGGGCCATCCGCAGCTGGCCACCGACACCTCGCGGGTCAGGCGCTGGATCGACATGGGGGAGTCCCCCCGTGATCCCGTGCCCGAAGTGCTGGCGGCTCTGTTCACCGAGCGGCTCGGCCGTGTCGTGACCATCGAGGACCTCGGGTTCGGCCGACGCGGGCGTGTGGGGAAGCGGCGTGACTCCGGGACGGAAGACGATCCCGATCAATTGCCGTGGGCGCCCGAGCGGACGGCAGCGGTCCTCACCGAATTCACGGGAATGGACCTCATGCTCAACCGACGTGGCTTGGTGGTGGGTGCGGGCGCCGCGCTCACCGCCGGCTCCACCATCGCCGGCCCCATGCGCGACTGGCTGCACAGCGACCCCGCTCCGGCCGCCGACGCCCCACGTGCCAACGATCCCCTGCACGCCGACACAGCCGGTCTCGACCGGTACGAGGCCGCACCGGTCGGCTCCGAGGAGATCGAGGCCCTGGAGCATTCGGTCGAGGTGTTCCGCGCCTGGGACGCCTCCCGGGGCGGCGGACTCCAGCGCAAGGCCGTCGTGGGCCAGCTCAACGAGGTGGGCGGCATGCTCGCCTACCGTCACCCCGACCATCTCCAGCGCCGTCTGTGGGGCGTCGCGGCCAACCTCGCCGTCCTGGCGGGCTGGATGTCCCACGACGTCGGCCTCGAACCCACCGCCCAGAAGTACTTCGTCATCGCCGCCCACGCGGCCCGCGAGGGCGGCGACCGGCCGCGCGCCGGAGAGGCGCTCTCCCGGGCGGCACGCCAGATGGTGCACCTGGGCCGCCCCGACGACGCACTCGACCTGATGAAGCTCGCCAAGTCCGGATCCGGCGACGAGACCCTGCCCCGTACGCAGGCGATGCTGCGCACCATCGAGGCCTGGGCCCAGGCGTCGATGGGGCGCGGACAGGCCATGCGGCGCACCCTCGGCGAGGCCGAGGAGCTCTTCACCTCGGACAAGAGCGATGTGCCGCAGCCCAGTTGGATGCAGATGTTCGACGAGGCCGATATGCACGGGATGCAGGCACTGGCCTTCCGTACCCTGGCCGAGCACGAGCAGGGCGCC
The DNA here is from genome assembly GCF_041435495.1 of Streptomyces sp. NBC_01116. Lineage (NCBI taxonomy): Bacteria > Bacillati > Actinomycetota > Actinomycetes > Kitasatosporales > Streptomycetaceae > Streptomyces > Streptomyces sp. NBC_01116. The sequence continues at coordinate 376,602 of NZ_CP108644.1, read as the reverse complement.
GCGATCATCGCCCAGCGCCACGCCAAACAGGCGCTGGAGCTGCGGGACAAGGATCGCCGGCGGTCGAAGATCTTCGACTACATCTCGCTGGCCTCGGCCTGCTTCATCGCCAACGACCCCGAACAGGCCGACCGGTACGCCCGGCTCGCGCTGGTGTCGATGGGGGAGACCTCCTCGCACCGCACCTGGGACCGGCTCCGCGAAATGTACCGGCTCACCGGTCAGTTCGCCGGATACGCGGGGATCCAGGATCTGCGCGAGGAGATCGAGCTGTCGATGCCGAGCCAGAAGAAGGCCAAGGACACGCGGATCTGACCCCCGGCAGCGTCACTTCGCGCTCACTCACGCCCTGACACGTCCGCGCTTCCTCACGCTCCGATGCGGGCGACCAGCACGCACGCGTCGTCCGGGCGCTCGGTCCCGCCGAACTCCTCGACGACGCTCCGGACGCACTCCTGTGCCGTCCGGGCCTCTGCGAACCGAGGGGCGAGGGCGAGCAACGCCTCCGGGCCCGCACCCCGGTCGCCGCGTCGTGCCAGGCCGTCGGTGTGCAGGACGAGCACGTCACCCGGGCACAGCCGTACCTCGTCCTGCTCGAAGACGACGTTGGACGCGGCACCGAGCAGCATCCCGTCCGGCGGGGGCAGGGGCCGTCCCGAACCATGGCGGAAGAGCAGCGGTGCGGGATGTCCGGCCTGCGCCCAGGACAGAACGGAGGTGGCGGGGTCGAAGCGGCAGCACAGGGCGCTGCCCAGCGCGGGCTGCACCGACGTTTCGAGCACCTGGTTGAGGTGCCCCATCAGCGCGCCCGGCTCGATGCCGGCGACGGCCATGCCGCGCAGCGCTCCCAGCATCATCGCCATCGCCGAGGTGGCGGGGATGCCGTGCCCGGTGAGGTCGCCGACGGTGAGGAGGGTGCGTCCGTCCGGCAGTTCCATGGCGTCGTACCAGTCGCCGCCGATGAGGCCGCTCGACTCGGAAGGGAGGTAGTGCGCGGCGATGTCCAGGGCGCCGGGGCCCTGCGTCGGGAGCCGCAGCGATCCGCGCCACGGGGGCAGGACGGCCTCCTGGAGCTCCACGGCCATGCGGTGCTCGGTGCGCTCGATGTGCTCCTCGCGCCGCACCGACGCGCGGTTCCTGCTCACGGCCTGCTCGCTGCGGCGCAGCTCGCTGACGTCCCGCAGGACCGCCCACATGGAGGCGGTGCAGCCCTCGGCGTCGAGGACCGGCTCGCCCGTCATGTGCAGCGTGCGTGTACGGCCGTCGGGCCGCACGATACGGAACTCGCCGTCCATCGGCCGGCCGTCGACGAGGCAGCCCGTCACCATGGCGGTCAGCGCCGGCTGGTCCTCCGGCAGCAGGACGGACGGCAGGTCGTCCAGGGAGAGGGGTGTGGACCCGGGCGGCCTGCCGAAGATCTCGTACAGCTCCTCGGACCAGCTGGACTCGTCGGTGAGGAGGTTCCACTCGGCGCTGCCCACCCGGTTCAGCAGGGAACCGGCCGCTGGCTCGTCCGGGACCCCGACGGCCCGGGGGACGTCGTCGGGGCTCCGGTCCGGCAGGCCCGCCCGGAGCTGTCCCAGATGCTCGTCGAGGTTGTCCAGGTGCTGCACGGCGAGCTCGCACAGAGCGTGCTGCCAGCGTCTCTGGGGGTCGTCCTCGTCGAACACGACGGCGTCCCGCCGTACGGCGTCCACGTCCCCCCGCAGCCGACGCGTCCGGTGGATCAGGGCGTCGACGGCGTCGGGCGCGGGCGCCTGTGGTGCGGGGCGGTCCGCGAAGAGGGGGGACGGCATCTCGTACTCCGATACGGGCGCGGCCTAGCCGGTTCTGAAGGGTGGACCGCTACCGACTGTCGCACAGGGCCGGGCGAGCCGTAAGGGATTTGGCAACACTCGATGCGTTCTTGCGTCTGGCATATGCCAGCGGCTCTCCGAGGCGGTGGCGATCCGAACAGGCTTACGGATGACGGCAGTTGACGGCGCGCTGCGGAGTGCGGGGCGTGGTGGGCATCGGGCGGGAATGCCGGGGGAGTGGCTCGTGTTACCTCACCAGAACGAAAACGAATCCCATTCTCGATAGGAGAGCGGGGTCGGCAGAGGCAGAAGGAGGCGCCATGGCGCGCAGTGAGACCAGGCCGGTCGTCACTCTCCGGTCCACCGTGGGCACGGGCCGGAGCTATGTGACACGCAAGAACCGTCGCAACGACCCCGACCGGCTGGAGCTCCGCAAGTTCGACTCCGCGGTCGGGCGGCACGTCCTGTTCCGTGAGGTCCGCTGACCGTCCGGAAGCGGTCCACGCCCCGCACGTCCCCCTTGTACGTCACCGCTGTCCGCGGTGAGGAAGGAACGCATCGATGAAGTCCCGAATCCACCCCGTCTCCCGTCCCGTGGTCTTCCGCGACCGCGCGGCCGACGTCGCCTTCCTGACCCGTTCGACCGCCGACTCCGGCGAGCGCGTGGCGTGGGAGGACGGCAACACCTATCCCGTCATCGACGTGGAGACCTCCTCGGCGAGCCATCCGTTCTACACCGGCGGCGGCCAGGTGCTCGACACGGCGGGCCGCGTCGAGCGGTTCCGGCGCCGCTACGGCACCGGCGAGACGCCCGCGAGCTGACCGAACGAGCGCTGACCAGGCGGGACGCCCGGGATTCCGTGCCATGGATCACATCCGTGGGGGCGGACTCCCGGGAAGGACCCGGGATGGTTTATCGTTCATCTATACGTGGGAGTGAGAGGGGCGGTGTCCCCGGGCCACACCAGCAGCCCACGGGGAAGATCGCACCGGCCAACCCCGTGGAGCCCTCCGCCGAGAGGCGACCGCCCTTCACCCCGCACATGAGCCGCCCCGGCTGGATTCCCCCGATCCGGCCGGGGCTTCCCCCTGTCCGGCGCCGTGAGCGCCGCACAGGAAGACGGACACGCGCCCGCCGCGCCGGAGTCCGCGGACGGCGGGAGCGGCGCGGCGCACGGCCCCGCACGGGTCACTCGATCTCGTCGAGGTCCTTCGCGTAGTGCTCGATCGCCCGCCGGTACCGCTGGACGTACGGGTCCTGGCTGGTCGCGGCCGTCAGCTCCAGCAACAGCCGCATCGCCTCATGGTGCTCGTCGGTGTTGTACAGGGCCATCGCCAGGAACGTCCGGAGCGAGCCGTCGTCCGGGAACTCCCCGACGCCCCGGCGCAGCGTCTCCACCGCCTGCCCGTACCGCCCGAGGGTCCGGTACGTACTGCCCAGCCCCAGGAGCGCCCCGCGCCGGTCCTCCGCGGCCAGCTCCGGATGGGCCAGAGCGCGCTCGTAGTAGGGCACCGCCTCCGACTCCAGGCCCAGCACGTCATGGATCCACGCCGTCCGGTAGGCGACCTCCGCGTCGTCGGGGTGCTCGGCGGTCAGGGCGAGAAGCCGCTCGCGCGCCTCCTCGGGCCTGCCCTCCGTACGCAGCCGGTCGGCCTCGTCCATCAGGTCCCTCTTATTGCGTGCGCTCATGCCGCACATCGTCGCAGGCGGGCGTGGACGTCGCGTGGAATTTTCGCTCCACGGTGCCGTCCGGGCGTGTGGTCCGGCCGGTCGGGGGCATCCGTCGCCCATGACAGCAGAGGCGAATCCCCCTACACGCCAGGGGACATGGGTACGTGTGCTGGTGCGCGGGGCGGTCCTGACGGTGGCGCTGCTGGGACTGGTGGCCTTCTCCGTCCTCCTGGCCAAGGTGACGCTCACGCCCTCACCGGCCTCCGAGGACCTCGTCACCTCCAATCTCCGCCCCGGGCGCTCGCTGCGCCAGTACGCCGAGGACTACACCTTCCTCGCCGCGTGCAAACAGGCGGGCGGAAACCTGCTGCTCGGCGTGCCGTTCGGACTCCTGCTGCCGTTCTTCGTGCCACGGCGCCTCCGCATGATCCGTACGACGCTGCTGACCGCCCTCGCCATGGTCGTCGTCGAACTGATCCAGGGGGCCCTGGTCGAGGGGCGCGCCTTCGACATCGACGACGTCATCCTCAACACGACGGGCGCGCTGCTCGGGTACTTCGTGCTGGGCCGCCGGATCAGCCACCGCTACTACACCTACACCGAGGACAAGGGCTCCCCGGGCCCGAAGGCGGAGGAGCCCGCGGCAGAGCCGCGGCGCACGCCGAAGCCGGCCGGCCGCACGGAGGACTCCGACGCGAAGGCCGCCCTCACGAAGGACTCCCGTACGAAGGGCTCCACGGCGACCGCCGCCACGAAGGCCGCCCGTACCGAGGCAGGACAACGGGCCCGGCCGAAGCCGGCGGCCGCGACTCCGGCGAAGGAGCGCGGCTCCCGCGCCGGGAAGCCCGACGGCCCGGCGAGCGGCGGGCGGAACACCGCGGGATCCGGCGCCGTCCGCGGCCTGCTCGGCCGCCTCCGCGGGCGCTGAGCCGGGCACCCGTTCGGGCCGGGCCGTTTGCGGGCGGCCCGGCCCGGACGCACGGTGGGGACACGTCCTGCGCGCGGATGCCGTACGGATCCCCTGCCGAGGAGGAGCGACATGGCCGAAGGCCAGTGGAGCCCGGGTCGCACGGAGCCGGACGCGGACGAGTTCCGGCCCGTCCTGGACATCGTCGAACCGGCCCGCCAGCGACGGCTGACCGTGTTCTTCCGACTGCTGCTGCTCGTCCCGCACTTCATCGTGCTGTTCGTCCTGCACATCGCGGCGTTCTTCACCGTGATCGTCGGCTGGTTCGCCGCCCTGGTGCTGGGACGGCTGCCCGACCCCGTCTTCCGCTTCCTGACCGGTGTCCTCGGCTACGACATGCGCGTCTCGGCCAGCGACATGCTGCTCATCGACCGCTACCCGCCCTTCGCCCTGACCCCGCCGGCCGACTACCCGGTGCGGATCGAGGTGCGGCCCACCCCGCTCAACCGCCTCGCGGTGCTGTTCCGCGTCTTCCTGATGATCCCGGCCGCGATCGTGCAGAGCCTCGCCGTGTACGGGTGGTGGGCGCTGGCGTTCGTCTGGTGGCTGATCACGCTGTGCCTCGGCCGGATGCCCCGGCCGCTGTTCGAGGCGACGGCGGCCACCCTGCGCTACCGGATGCGGTTCTCCGCGTACGTCATGATGCTCACCCCCGCCTACCCCAAGGGGCTGTTCGGCGACGACGACCTCGCCGTGGCCCCGGAGCGGTCGCGCTCCGCCACCCGCCCGCTGGTCCTGAGCAGCGCCGCCACATGGCTCGTGGTGCTGTTCCTGGCGCTGGGCCTGGCGGGCCACATCGCCTCGTCCGTGACCGCTTCGACGTCCGACGACATCGACGACACCTACGACACACGTCTTGTGGGCTCCTGAGGGCCGCCGCGCCCCGCCCCCGCCGCGTCGGCGTACCGGCGGGCCAAGAGGGCGAAGGCGTCCCTGAGGTCGTCGGGCCCGACGACCTCCATGCCCACGTCGAACCTGCCGAGTTCGGCGGCGAGGCCCGGCCACGACCAGGCGCCCAGGACCACCCGGCAGCGGTCCGGACCGTGCTCCTCGACCACCCCGTCGCGGACGTGGCCGGCCACCGCGGAGGCCGGCGCGTCGAGGATCACCTCGCCGCGGCAGGGCCACGCGCCGGGGGCGTCGGAGCCCTGGAACCGGGCGGCGACGAAGGCGGCCACATCACCGCCCGGCACCTCGCGCGGCGTGAACCTCGGGCCCGTGGGAGTGCGCGGGGTGATCCGGTCCGCGCGGAAGGTCCGCCAGTCCTCGCGATCCAGGTCCCAGGCGACGAGATACCAGCGCCCGCCCCAGGTGACCAGGCGGTGCGGCTCCACCCGCCGCACGGCGGGCGGGGCCTCGGCGGCGTCCGGCGCGTACGCGGGGGAGTGGTCGAAGCGCAGCACCTCGCGGGCGTGCACGGCGGTGCTCAACGCCACGAGCACCCGCGGATCGGCCTGCGGCCGCGGCGGGCCTCCCGTGCGTTCGACGGCGGTGACCCGCAGCGCGTCGACGCGGTGGCGCAGCCGGTCGGGCATGACCTGCCGGACGGTGGTGAGCGCGCGGGCGGCGGCCTCCCCGATCCCGGCGCCGGTCGCGGCGGCGGTCCGCAGCGCGACGGCGAGCGCGACGGCCTGGTCGTCGTCGAACAGCAACGGCGGCAACCGGGCGCCCGCGTCCAGCCGGTATCCGCCGTCGGGCCCCTTGGACGCCGCGATGGGATAGCCCAGCTCCCGCAGCCGGTCGACGTCACGCCGCACCGTGCGCCGGCTGACCTCCAACCGCTCGGCCAGCAGCGGGCCCGGCCAGTCCCGGCGGGTCTGGAGCAGGGAGAGGAGAGCCAGCAGTCGCGCTGAAGTCTTCGGCATGGCGCCAGTATGAGCCGAGAAGAGGACACATCCTGACCTCTTCCCTTGAGATGGTTGACCCGTACCGCACGACAGGAACACCGGAAGGCCCGATCACGATGACCACGCACCCCACCTCCCCCGACGCCGAGCGCACCGACCTGCTCGCCGCCCTCGCGGACGCCCGGACCGCCCTGATCCGCTCGGTCGAGGGCCTCGGCGACGAGCAGGCCGGTGAGCGCCCCACCGTCAGCGCGCTGTGCCTGGGCGGCCTCGTCAAGCACGTCACGGCCATGGAGGAGAACTGGCTGAAATTCGCGACCGAGGGCCCGTCGGCGATGTCCTTCGCCCTGCCCGAAGGAGTCACCTGGGACGATCTGGCGGCCGGCACCGCCGTCGAGTACCCGAAGTGGGCGATCGAGCGGGAGAAGGAGTTCCGGATGCTGCCCGGCGAGACGACGGCCGGGGTCCTCAGCGCCTACGCGGAGGTCGCCGCCCGCAGCGAGAGGATCATCCTCGCGGTCCCCGACCTCTCGGCGACCCACCCGCTCCCCGAGGCGCCCTGGAACGAACCGGGCGCCGAGTGGAGCGTGCGGCGGGTGCTGACCCACGTCGTCACCGAGACGGCCCAGCACGCCGGGCACGCGGATATCCTGCGCGAGACGCTCGACGGGCGGCGGGCGACCTGACCGCAGGCGCATCGCGCGAGGACGCGCGGAATCCGACGGCAGGCGACCGAGAAGGAGAGACCACACGGTGACCGTCCTCGACAACAGGGCGCTCAACCGCGCCATGCTGGCCCGCCAACTGCTGCTCGACCGGGCCGATCTGCCGGTCGTGGACGCCGTGGCCCACCTCTGCGGCCTCCAGGCGCAGGAACCGCAGGAGCCCTTCGTCGGGCTCTGGTCCCGGCTGACCGCCTTCGATCCGGCGGTCCTCTCGGACCTGCTGACCCGGCGGAGCGTGGTGCGCACCCACCTCATGCGACGCACGGTCCACCTCGTCACCGCCGACGATGTCCTCGCCTGGCGGTCCCGCCACGACGCGATGCTGCGCCAACGCGTGCTCGGCGTCTACCGCGACGACCTGAGAGAGGTCGACCTCGACGCGCTCGCCGCGGACGCCCGGGAGCTGATGGCCGACGGCGAACCCCGTACCGCGGCCGGGATCGTCGCCGCGCTTGCCGGGCGCTGGCCCGGCCCGGGGCCCCGACCGCTGGGCGAGGTGGTGGTCGCCGCCCTCGTCCCCATGGCGCAGGCGCCGCCCCGGGGGCTGTGGCGCGCGAAGGGCGGGGTGCGCAACGTCGCCCTCTCCTCCTGGCTGGGCCGCCCGGTCGACCCGCCCGCACCCGACGGCGCCGACCCGGTCGGCCGGGCGCTGGTCCGGCGCTATCTTGCCGCCCACGGACCGGCCGCGACGGCCGACCTGCGCGCCTGGTCCGGGCTGGCCGGACTGCCCGGCGCGGTGGCCGCCGTCCGCGACGAGCTGGTCGGCTTCCGCGACGAGCGGGGACGGGAGCTGCTCGACCTGCCCGACGCGCCGCGCCCGGACCCGGACACTCCCGCCCCGGTGCGGTTCCTGCCGGCCTTCGACAACGCGATCCTCGGCTATCAGGACCGCGGCCGGATCATCGACGACGCCCACCGCGGCCTCTCGGTCGCCGGCGAGCGCGTCGTGCTGGTCGACGGCCGCGTGGCGGCCACCTGGCGCGTCATCGACGAGGCCGTCACGGTGGAACCCCTGCACGCGTTCTCCCGGTCCGACCGCGACGCGGTGGCCGACCAGGGGAGGGAGCTGGCGTCGTTCCTGACCGACGGCGTGAGCGATCGCGTACGGGTGGCCGCCGCGCCGCGCTGAGCGCACCCGGCCCGCCGGGCAGCCGCCCTCGTGTCTGCCCGGTCGTACCGGAACGGGCCTATTTTGTACGGTGGTTCCTTCCGGATCCGGGAGCAGCCGGACTGAAACCACCGGTCGCGGGTCACACGGTGAACATGACGTCCAGCGACGTAACCACAGAGCCCGCGCCGCACGGCGACAGCAAGCGCGACACCCGCCGCTCCCGTAGGTGGCCGATGGTCCTCGGGGCCGCCGCGGCCGTGCTGGTCCTGCTGTTCGCAGGCAGCCGGCTCAGCCTGCTGCCGGGACTCGACGACCTCTTCGGCGAGGAGACCCACGACCGTTCGGGCCCCGCCGTGCTCAAGTCGATCCAGGACATGAGCGCGTACGAGGCCGCCTCGGGCAACTTCCAGGTCGTCGTCGATCTGGAGAAGGACGCGAAGTTCGTCCCCGACGCCCTGCGCGGCACCCGCACCCTGTTCGTCGGTGCGGGCACGGTCGGCGCCTCCGTCGACCTGGGCAAGGTCACCGGGAGCGGCGTCGTGGTGAACGAGGACCGCACCACCGCCGAACTCCGCCTGCCGCACGCGGTGCTGGGCAAGCCGGCCCTCGATCCCGACCGGTCCTACGCGGTGTCCAAACAGCGCGGTCTCCTCGACCGGCTGGGCGACCTCTTCTCCGACAATCCCGGCAGTGAGCAGGCGGTCAACAAGCTCGCCGTCCACCACATCTCGGAAGCGGCGAAGGAGAGCGAACTGACCGCCCGCGCGGAGAAGAACACCGCCGACATGCTGAAGGGACTGCTCGGCTCCCTCGGCTTCGAGCGCGTCACGGTCCGATACGTCGACGACCAGGGATGATCGCGTCGCACGGGCGGCCGCGCGGGATGCGCGTGCCGCCCGCGCGGCTCGGAGCGGCGGGCCGCCCTCCCCTCATCGCCCTTGACGTGAACGCGTCCGTGGGTATGGTCTAGTCCAAGTGCAAGGCCTTTCCGGACACCTGGCATCAGGCTTGTCCGGTAAGGGACTTGCAGCCCTTCGCGCCTCGTTGGCCCCACACTCGCGAGGCCTCGCCGTCGAAGCCGGGCCCCCCACGGCCCGCCACCGCGCGGTGCGGTCTCTGTGAAGGAGAAGCATGCACACGAAGAGGAAGACCGCTCTCGCCGTCGGCGCCATGCTCGCCCCGGTCCTCGCCCTGAGCCTCCCGGCGAGCTCCGCCAGTGCCCACGGCTACATCTCCAACCCGCCGAGCAGGCAGGCGCAGTGTGCCGCGGGCACGGTCAGCTGTGGTGCGATCACGTACGAACCGCAGAGCGTCGAGGGCCCCAAGGGGCTCACCAGCTGCAGCGGCGGAAACAGCGGCTTCGCCGAGCTGGACGACGACTCCAAGGGCTGGTCGGTCACCCCGGTGAACCGTTCCCAGCAGTTCCAGTGGAAGCTCACCGCACGCCACTCGACCAGCACCTGGCAGTACTTCGTCGGCGGCCAGAAGATCGCCGAATTCGACGACGGCGGCGCGCAACCCGGCGCGACCGTGACCCACCAGGTCGACTTCGGCAACAAGACCGGCAAGCAGAAGGTCCTCGCCGTCTGGAACGTCGCGGACACCCCGAACGCCTTCTACGCCTGCATCGACGTCAACGTCAGCTAGGCGCCGCGTCGGTCGGGCTCCACGGCCCTCCGTCCACCACGCCCCGGTCGCGCATCGTCGCGGCCGGGGCGCGGTGCTGTTCGCGGTGGCCGGAAAGCGGCATGGCGCGGAAGCCTCGGGTAGTCGAGCCCGGCGGTGATGCCGAGCGCGGCCAGTACGGTACGCATGCGGTTCATTCAGAAGTCCCCTCGGGCACTGATGATCAATCAGGACGGCTGACGTCGAGGCGCGGATCCCCGGCGGCTACTACCGGATCGAAGGTGTCCACGAGCCCGCTCCCACCCCGCCGGACTTCCTCTTCGTCCGGCGGGGCGAGGGCGGTTGCTGGGAGACCGGGGCGTTCGAGCGCGGCGCCTACGAAGTCCTCGCCCAACACCCGGACGAGGCCGCCGCCTGCGCCCACCTGCTGAGCCTGCTCGTCTGAAGCCGATCCCCGCCCCATTGTTTTGCCGGAACGGCAAATATCCTTGTCCGTGCGGTCGTACCGGCCGAATGATCGTGAGCGGGCGGCAGGGCTCCTGCCCGGCCGCCCGTCGAAGCGTCACGACCGCCCCGCCCGCACGGGGCGCCCGAGGAGGATCCATGCCGGAGCCCGCCCCCGTACCCACGCCGTCCGCAGACCGGGCCGCCCGCCCCTCCATCCTCCTGCCCGGCGCGACGCACCGGACGGTCGACGTCCCCGGCGGCCGGATCCACTGCGTCGAACAGGGCACGGGCCCCCTCGTGCTCCTCGTCCACGGCTTCCCCGAGTCCTGGTACTCCTGGCGCCACCAGCTCCCCGCCCTGGCGGCCGCCGGATACCGGGCCGTCGCCGTCGACGTACGCGGCTACGGACGCTCCTTCGCCCCCGCCGCCGTCGACGCCTACCGCATGCTCGCCCACGTCGCCGACAACACCGCCGTCGTCCACGCCCTCGGCGAGGAGACCGCCACGGTCGTCGGACACGACTGGGGCTCGCCCATCGCCGCGAACAGCGCCCTGCTCAGGCCGGACGTCTTCACGTCGGTCGCGCTGCTGAGCGTCCCGTACGCGCCCCGGGGAGGCCCCCGCCCCACCGACGGCTTCGCGGGCATCGGGGGCGAGGAGGAGTTCTACGTCAGCTACTTCCAGACCCCCGGCCGCGCCGAGGCGGAGATCGAGCCCGACGTACGCGGCTGGCTCGCCGGCTTCTACGCGGGTCTGACCGGAGGCACGCTCGCCCCCGCCGACCACGGCAGGCTCTTCTTCGTGCCCACTGGTGGGCGGATGGCCGACCGGTTCCCCACCGGCCTGCTCCCCGGCTGGCTCGACGAACGGGACCTCGACGTCTACGCCGAGGAGTTCGAGCGCACCGGACTGACCGGCGCGCTCAACCGCTACCGCAACGTCGACCGGGACTGGGAGGACCTCGCCGCCTGGGACGGAACACCCGTCACCCAGCCCTCGATCTTCATCGGCGGCGCCCTGGACGCCTCCACCACCTGGATGTCCGACGCCATCGACGCCTACCCGCGGACCCTCCCCGGTCTGTCCGCCGCCCACATCCTCGAAGGCTGCGGCCACTGGATCCAGCAGGAACGCCCCGACGAGGTCAACCGCCTGCTGACCGACTGGCTGCACGGCCTGCGCTGAGGGCCGCCCGGGCCGCGACGCCCCCGCGTCCGCGGGCCGCCGCCGTCGCCCGCAGCAGATCGCGGACGAGTGCGAAGTCGATCCTCCCCGGGTCGCGGAAGCGCAGGCAGCCCTTGCCCATATCGTGGGAGGCCAGCCGGTCCGTGAACGCGTCGCGTACGTCCGTACGCATCAGGTAGAACGAGATGTACTGCTTCTGGTCGGCGAAGGCGATCTCGCCCGTCCCGTCCCGCTCGTAGGCGGGCATGCCGTACGCCATCACCTCGCCGAACCCCGTCAGCTCCTCCCGGCACAGCGCGCGCAGCGCCGTGAGCGCGGCCCGGCGGGCCACGGTGTGTCGCGCCCGGGAGCCGAGGGCCCCGGGGCGATGGTGGACGGATGAACACCGCAGGCATGCTGGCCGAAGCGTTCGACCGGGTCGCGGAAGCGGTCCACGCGGCGGTCGAAGGACTCACACCCGACGACCTCAACGCCCGCGTCGACGCGGGGGCGAACTCCATCTCCTGGCTGGTCTGGCACCTCACCCGCGTCCAGGACGACCACATCGCCGACGTCACCGGAACCGGACAGATCTGGCTCACCGAAGGCTGGGCGAACACCTTCGCGCTCCCGTTCGAGGAGACGGCGACGGGCTACGGACACCGTGCCGACGAGGTCGCCGCCGTCCGCGTGGACTCCGCCGGACCCCTCCTCGGCTACTTCGACGCCGTGCACGAGCGGACCCTGGACTTCGTCGCGGGACTGGAGGGCCACGCGCTGGACCGGATCGTCGACGAGGGCTGGTCACCCCCGGTGACGCTCGGGGTCCGGCTGATCAGCGTCATCGCCGAGGACCTCCAGCACGCGGGCCAGGCCGCCTTCGTCCGAGGGATGCTGGAACGCGCCTGAGGACCGGTGGAGGGACCGGCGGCGGAACCGGGCTGTCGCACACCCGTGCGTACTCCTACCGGCGGTGCCATACTCGAAAGAAGTCGGCTGGACAGGCTTGCCATCGTCCGAAAGGTGACCGTCATGAGCTGGGCATCTTGGACGACCAGCGGGGTCTTCGCGGGAACCGGCGGAGTGCGCACCGAAGAAGCGGGCATCCTGAGCGGCGATCTCACGGTCCATACGACCTGGTCCGACGGACTGGCGTCGGTGGCCGTGCAGTACAGCGGCTCGTCGGACTGGTTCACCCTGACCGGCAGCCCCGTGCCGTGCCCCTCCGAGGAGGAGAGCCGCACCTTCCACCAGAGCGTGGTCGAGGCCGTCCGCGCCGGTGAGGGGGCGACCGTCCCTCCGGTCGGCGCGGGTCCCCCCTGACCGGACGGCCCCTGGCGTCCCTCTCCGCTCACCACGCCCCATAGAGTGGATCACCGGACCCGTTCCCCCAGGCACGGGCGGGCGGTACACGGGGCGAGGAGCGGTCCAATGGGGCGAGCGGGAGCACGGCGGTCGAGGACGCGGAAGAACCGGCCGTTCTGGGTGGAGCTGCCGATCCTCGTCGGCGTCGCCCTGGTGCTGGCGCTCCTCATCAAGACGTTCCTGGTGCAGGCCTTCTCCATCCCCTCGGACTCCATGCAGAACACCCTCCAGCGGGGCGACCGGGTCCTCGTCGACAAGCTGACCCCGTGGTTCGGGTCGGAACCGGAGCGCGGTGAGGTGGTCGTCTTCCACGACCCGTCGGACTGGCTCGCGGGCGTGCCCGTGGACCCGCCCAACACCGTGCAGAAGGTGCTCAGCTTCGTCGGCGTGATGCCCTCCGCCGAGGAGAAGGACCTCATCAAGCGGGTCATCGGCGTCGGAGGCGACACCGTGGAGTGTGAGGGCGACGGGCCGGTGAAGGTCAACGGCACCGCCCTGGACGAGCCGTACGTCTTCCCCGGCAACACCCCCTGCAGCGACGACGAGGACGGCGGCCGGTTCAAGGTCACCGTGCCCGAGGGCAGGATCTGGGTGATGGGGGACCACCGCCAGGCCTCCGCGGACTCCCGCTACCACCAGGACGACCCGAACCAGGGGATGGTCCCGGTCGACGAGGTCGTCGGTCGGGCCGTCGTCATCGCCTGGCCGGTCGGCCGCTGGAGCACCCTGCCGGTACCGGGCACCTTCGACAGTGTGCCCGACAAGCCCCGGGGCCCCGCCGCTCGCTAGGCCCCCGTGTGCGGTGCAGCGTAGACACCTCCACCACACCGGAGGTCTTCGTCATGATCAAGCCTGACCAGCGTTAACAACGCTCGTGATCAATACACCTAGTGCGCGAAGGTCCGTACGTAGCGGCGCTGCCAGGGCGTCTCCACCGCCCGCGGGTGGTAGCCGCCGCGCACGAACGCCACCGCCTCGTCGGCGGGGACCCCGTCCAGGACGGCCAGGCAGGCCAGTGCCGTCCCGGTGCGGCCCATCCCACCGCCGCAGGCCACCTCGACCCGCGTCCCGGCGGACCGCTCCCACACCTCCTGGAGGAGTTCCCGTGCCGCCGCCCGGTCCGCCGGGAGCCGGAAGTCCGGCCACCGCAGCCACCGCGACTCCCAGGCGACCGGGGGCGGGGTGCGCCCGAGGAGGTAGACGGCGAAGTCCGGTTCGGGGCCCGTCGGCAAGGGTTTGCGCAGTCCCCGGCCGCGTACGAGCCGTCCGGAGGGGAGGGCCAGGACGGCCGGGTCGTCGGCGTTCCACGTCTCGATCACGTTTCCCAACCTAACGGCCCGGCAGCCATCGGCGGTTCGTATCGGAGGAAGAGACCCGAGGTCAGACCGCGGCGTCGAGATCCCGCGCGAGCAGCTCGGCCAGCTCCTCGACCGCCGCCCGCGCCCCGTCGCCCTCTGCGCTGAGCACCACGGTCTCCCCGTGCGGGGCGGCCAGGGCCAGCACCGCGAGCATGCTGCGCGCGTCGACCGGGTCGCGGCCCTCACGGGCGATGGTCACCTTGACCGGCTGACGGGCGGCGGCCTTGACGAACAGCGACGCAGGACGGGCGTGGAGCCCGCTGCGGGAAGCTATGGCGACGGTCTGCTGGTGCATGGATCACTCCTGGGAAAGGGATGGTCGGGGGGCGTGTGTGCGGATTTCAGGCGGCGACGGTGACCCGGGAGTCGTCGGAGCCCGCGGCCCCCGGATCCCCGGCCGCCGCCGGAGCCGTCCCGCGTGCGCCCTTGAGCAGGACGACGAGCGCGGTCGCGACCAGCGTCCCGGCCGCGATGGCGAGCAGGTAGAGGAACGGCTCGCCGATCAGCGGGACGACGAAGACGCCGCCGTGCGGAGCGCGCAGGGCCGCGCCGAAGGCCATCGACAGGGCGCCGGTGACCGCGCCGCCCGCCATCACCGACGGAATGACCCGCAGCGGATCGGCGGCGGCGAACGGGATCGCGCCCTCCGTGATGAACGAGGCGCCCAGCACCCAGGCGGCCCGGCCGTTCTCGCGCTCGGTCTTCGTGAACAGCCTCCTGCGTACGGTGGTGGCCAGCGCCATCGCCAGCGGCGGCACCATTCCGGCCGCCATGACCGCGGCCATCACCTTGAGGCTGCCCGGCGTCGGGTCGGCGAGACCGCCGACCGCGAAGGCGTACGCCACCTTGTTGAGCGGGCCGCCCATGTCGAAGCACATCATCAGCCCGAGGACGACGCCGAGGATCACCGCGTTGGAGCCCGACAGACCGTTCAGCCAGTCCGTGAGCGCGTTCTGCAAGGAGGCGATGGGCTTGCCGACCACGATGAACATCAGGAATCCCACGACCGCCGACGCGATCAGGGGGATCACCAGGACCGGCATGATGCCGCGCAGGGTCGGGTGGACCGGGACCCGCTGGATGGCCATGACCACCGCACCGGCCAGCAGACCGGCGACCAGACCTCCGAGGAACCCGGCGTTCACCGTGAGCGCGATGGCCCCGCCGACGAAACCGGGCACCAGCGCCGGCCGGTCCGCCATCCCGTACGCGATGTACCCGGCCAGCACCGGCACCAGGAACCCGAAGGCCGCCGAGCCGATCTGGTTGAGCAGCGCGGCCCAGCTGTCCGCCTCGCCCCAGACGAAGTGGTCGGCGACCGACTTGGCGTCCGCTATCTCATAGCCGCCGATGGCGAACGACAGGGCGATCAGCAGCCCGCCCGCCGCGACGAACGGCACCATGTAGCTCACGCCGGACATCAGATACGTACGGAGCCGGACGCCGAAGTGCGCGTGATCCTCACCGGATCCGTTCCCGTCCCCGCCCGGACCCTCGTTCCCGGGGCCGGCTGCCCTGCCGGTTTCGGGCGCGGCGATCTCCCCGCGCTCCGCTTTGCGGCGGGCCTCGGCGATCAGCTCGGCGGGCCGGTTGATGCCCGCCTTGACCCCGACGTCGACCAGCGGCTTGCCTCGGAAGCGGGCCTTCTCCCGGACCTCCACGTCGTGCGCCCAGATCACGGCGTCCGCCGCGGCGACGACGGCGGGGTCCAGCTTCTCGAAGCCGGCCGAACCCTGCGTCTCCACGGTCACCTCGACGCCCTCGGCGCGGCCCGCCGCGGCCAGGGACTCGGCCGCCATGTAGGTGTGGGCGATGCCGGTGGGGCAGGAGGTGACGGCGACGATCCGGAAGGGGACGCTCCCGGTGACTCCGGTGACTCCGGTGACTCCGGTGACTCCGGTGGCTTCCGTCTCCGGGGCTGTCGCCGCTTGCTCCTGTGCCTGTTCCCGCCCCTGGCTCTCCTCCGTCGGCTCCTCGCCCCGGATCAGCGCTGCCACCGCTCGCGGATCCGTTCCGGCGCGCAGGGCGGCGGTGAACTCCGGGTCCATCAGCCTGCGGGCCAGGCCCGACAGGATGGTGAGGTGGTCGTCGTCGGCCCCGGCAGGGGCCGCGATGAGGAAGACCAGGTCGGCCGGACCGTCGGCCGCCCCGAAGTCGATGCCCGCACCGCTGCGCCCGAAGGCCAGCGTCGGGGCGCTCACGTGCTCGCTGCGGCAGTGCGGGATGCCGATGCCGCCGTCGAGGCCGGTCGGCATCTGCGCCTCGCGGGCGGCGACGTCGGCCAGGAAGCCGTCGAGATCGGTGACGCGGTGCGCGGCCGCCATCCGCTCGGCGAGCGACCTCGCGGCGGCGTCCTTAGTGGTGGCGGACAGATCGAGGTCGACCAGTTCCGCGGTGATCAGCTCACTCATCGCGGTGCTCCTTGCTCGGGGACCGCCGTGCGGCGGCTCGGGGGGACGGGGCGGCGGGCTCGTACGGGTGGGGTCCGTAAGGGAGTTGCGGGAGGTGCGGTGGCGACGGCGGTAGGCGCGGGGGCGGTGGACGGTGGTACGGGGTCATGGGGCGGGCTCGGTCAGCGGGCGGTCCAGCGGCACCTCGGAGGTCGTCACGACCGACTCCACGTCGAGGTCGGCCGGGGTGGGCATGAGGCTTCCGGCCAGCTGCACGGCCGCGGCACCGTGGGCGACGGCCGAGGTGAGCGCCTCCGGGCCCTGTCCGCCCGCCGCGAGGAAGCCGGCCAGGGAGGCGTCCCCGGCGCCGACATTGCTGCGCACGGCGGCCACCGGTGCGGTGGCGAAGTAGGCCCCCGACGCCTCGACCAGCAACTGCCCGTCGGCGCCCAGGCTCGCCAGCACCGACCGGGCGCCGCGCTCACGCAGCTCCTCGGCGGCCTTCAGCGCGTCGCCCACCGTGGCGAGCGGCCGGCCGACGGCCTCGGCGAGCTCCTGGGCATTGGGCTTGACCACGTCGGGTCCCCGGTCCAGCGTGGCGGTCAGCGCCGCTCCGGAGGTGTCCAGCGCGATCCGCGCTCCGGCCCGGTGGCTCTGCTCGACCAGCTCCGCGTACCACTGCGGCGGCAGTCCGCGCGGCAGGCTTCCGCAGCAGGCGATCCAGTCGGCGGCGGCCGCGTGGACCCGCACCGCTTCCAGGACGTCCTCCGCCTCGGCCGGACTCAGCTCGGGTCCGGCCGCGTTGACCTTGGTGAGGGTGCCGTCGGGTTCGACGAGGGTGACGTTGATCCGGGTGTTCCCGGTGATCGGCACACCGGCCGCCTCGATGCCCAGGTCGCCGAGCAGCCGGGTGAGCAGCGCGCCCTCCGGTCCGCCCATCGGGGCGACGGCGACGGTGCGGTGTCCGGCCGCCGCGACCGCGCGGGAGACGTTGACACCCTTGCCGCCCGGATCGACGCGGTCCGCGGTGGCACGCAGCACGCTGCCGCGGGTCAGACCCGGCAGCTCGTAGGTGCGGTCCAGGCTGGGGTTGGGGGTGACGGTGAGGATCATGCGCGGACCACTTCCGTGCCCCGGCTCTCGATGGAGCGGGCGTCGTCGGGGCTGAGGGCGGTGTCGGTGATGAGCAGGTCCACATCGGTGAGATCGCCGAAGCGGGCGAAGTGCTCCTGCCCGAACTTGCCGGAGTCGGCGAGCAGGACGACCCGGCGGGCCGCCCTGATCACGGCCCGCTTGACCGCCGCCTCGGCGAGGTCGGGCGTGGTGAGGCCGCTGTCGGGGGAGAAGCCGTTGGTGGCGAGGAAGACCACGTCGGCGTTGATCTCCGCGTACGAACCCAGCGCCCAGGCGTCGACCGCCGCGCGGGTGCGGTGCCGGACCCGGCCGCCCACCAGATGCAGCGCGATGCCCGGATGGTCGGCGAGACGCGCGGCCACCGGCAGCGCGTGCGTCACCACGGTCAGCGTCGCGTCCACCGGTACGGCGGCGGCGAGCCGCGCTGTCGTCGTACCGGCGTCCACGATCACATTGCCGTCGACGGGCAGTTCGGCGAGGGCGGCCTGCGCGATGCGGTCCTTCTCGTCGGCGGCGACGGCGTCGCGCTCCGCGAGGTCGGGCTCGAAGTCGAGCCGCCCGACGGGGATCGCCCCACCGTGCACCCGGCGCAGCAGCCCCGCCCGGTCCAGAGCCTTCAGATCGCGCCGTACGGTCTCGGCCGTCACCTGGAACTCCTCGGCCAGGGACAGTACGTCGACCCGGCCGCTCTCCTGGGCGAGGCGGAGGATCTCCTGCTGACGCTCCGGTGCGTACATGTGGTTTCGTTTCCGTTTCATGCCCGAATCTGTGGTTTCACGCTCAGATTACGTCCGGGGTGCCGGAATGTAAACACAATCGGGCGAAGGATGGGCATGGACGGAAGGGTGAGCTCGCGCCCGGACCTGGGCGCACGGCAGGGCGGGGCGCACCACGCGCGGTGCGCCCCGCCCTGCGGGTACGGTCACGGCGTTCGGGGTGCGTCCTCGCTCAGGGGCCGGGCCAGCAGGGGAGTGCCGGGGACCTGGTGGCCTCCGCTGGCGAGCATGCGGACCTCGCCCCGGTCGCTGATCTCGGCACGCACGATCCCCGTCTCGTCCTCGTACACCGGGAATCCGCCGGCGCCCAGCCGGTCGGTGAGCCGGACGCGGACCACGTCGTCCGCGGCGCCGGACAGCTGGAAGATGAGCTCGTAACGCTCGGTGTGCACCATGTGGTCCATGACGGCCTCCCGGCCGGGCGCGGAGAATACGGCCCTGCCGCCATTGTTTCGCACCCAGGCGTCGACCGCCCGGGGAGCGAGGGCCAACGGGCGGACCTGCCCGGTCGATCGGGTGACTCCCCGGTACGACAACATGACCGATGGTGTGGAGGGCTAGGCATGCGTACATGAGACTTGAGCCTCGACGAATGAACAGTGCCTCCTCCCGTTCCCGCACCCTCAAGACGGTCGGCGCCCTCGGCATGGCCGCCGCGACGGCCGTTCTGATGGCCGGATGCGGTCAGAGCTCGGACAGCGCGACGAGCACGGCCACCTCCGAAGCCGCGAAGGTCGTCCCCCAGAAGCAGACGACATCACCCTCGGCCAGTGCCCAGCTGACCGAGGACCAGAAAGAGCGGAAGAAGGTGCTGGACGCCACGAAGGTCACCTTCGACGACGCCGCCACCACCGCCGCCGGCGAGGTGGCCGGGGGCAAACTGGTCGATCTGGACCTGGAGGGCGTGGACGACGACGACAGGGACCAGAGCCCCAGCCCGACCGGATCAGGCAGCCCGTCCGGCTCGGCCAGTCCGACGGGGTCCGCGAGCCCGAGCGGGACCGGCACGTCCAGCCCGAGCGCGAGCCCTGGTTCCGAGGGCCCGGTCTGGGTCGCGGAGGTCGCGGAGAAGGACGGCACGGTCCACACCGTCCGGATCAACGCGGTCGACGGCAAGGTGATCGAGGCCCGGGTCGACGCGGATCAGGACGCGGACGACAAGAAGCAGACGGCCGACCGGCTCGCCCAGGCCACCCAGACCCCGCAGCAGGCGGCCAAGGTCGCCACCGAGAAGAAGAAGGGGACGGTCACCTCCGTCGGCCTCGACGACAACGAGAGCGGCGACGGCGTCGTCTGGCAGGTGGACGTGGTCGGCTCGGACTGGAAGAAGACGACCTTCGACGTGGACGCGAAGACCGACGCCATCGTCCGCGAGGAGACCGACAACGACTGACCGCGGGCCCGCCCGACCACGATGACTGCCCGACCCGCGAAGGGGTACGCCGGATGCCCGGCGTACCCCTTCCCGCCGTTCTAGGTCCTGTCGTCGGAACTGCCGCCTGCCCCGCGGCGCCGTGCACGCGCTCCCGCCGCACCGGGCACAGGCCCGAGTACGTCCCGTACGAGGACCCGCCCCCGGCACACCGGGAGCACGCACCTGACCCCGCAGGGCCGCCCTTCGGGCGACGACGGCAGTTCGGCGACAGGACCTAGCGCGCGCCGCCCTGCTTCCGGCGGTCGAGCAGCCGGCAGACGAAGTCCTCCTGGAGCTCGCGGAGGGTGGCCAGCAGGCGGGGGTTCGTGGTGCTGTTCACCTGCGAGGTGAGGGAGACGGTCAGCGACCGCTTGCCGTCCTTGGTCCCCGCGGCCAGCTGCGTGTAGCCGGGGAGGTTGCCGGTGTGGCCGTACACGGTGCCGCAGCGCGTCGCGTACGAGAACACGGCGAGACCGGCCCTGTTGCGCCCCGGGCCGGCCGGCTCGGAGCTGCCGGCCACGAAGGACAGCTGCTGCCGGCGGACCTCGGGGCCGAGACCCAGCCCGCCGGCGTAGCCGCGGATGAAGCCTCCCAGGTCCTGGGGGGTGGAGACGATGCCGCCCGACGCCCAGATGCCCGACGTGCCGAGAGCCGTGCTGACGTCCTCCGGCGCGTCCGGCGGGTCCACCGCGTAGCCGTGCAGATAGGGATCGGGGAGGCGGTAGCCCGGCGGGAGGCTCGTGGCGCGCAGGCCGAGCGGCCGGTACACGAGCTCGGCGAGCAGCTTCTCGTACCGCTGCCCCGTGACCGCCTCGGCCATCAGTGCCACGGCGATGTTGTCGGAGTTGGAGTAGTGGTACGCCGAGCCCGGCCGGAATCGCAGAGGGTCCCCGGCGACGTAGTCCAGCAGTCGGCGGGAGTCGAAGCGCCGCCGCGGGTCGGCCGTCAGCTCGGCGATGAAGGCCGGGGCCTCGGTGTAGTCGGGCAGTCCGCTGGTGTGGTTCAGGAGCTGGCGGAGCGTCACCCGGTGCCAGGCGGCGGGGAGCCGGGGCAGCCGTCGGCCGATCGTGTCGTCCAGGCCGAGCGCGCCCCGCTCGGCCAGCTGCAGGGCGACCGAGCCGCTGAAGGCCTTCGCCACGCTCGCGATCCGCATGTGGTCGGTGGTCCTGGGCGGACGCCCGGTGCCGAGCTGCGACGTACCCGCCCGGTACACCTCGCTCCGGCCGTTCGCCGTGAGGACGGCGATGGCGCCGGGCGGCCCGCCCGGGGTGTCCACGAGCGCCTGGAGCTTCCGCCGCAGCGTGGGGTCGTCCGGCCCGTGCGGGCCGTCGCCCCCGTCGCCGCCCGCGTGGGCCGGGCCGGTCATCAGCCCGGCGAGCGATGCGGCCGCCAGGGCCGCGACGACGGCTCTTCGCCGCCGGGGCCGACGGCGGGGGAGCGGAACGTCAGGACGGGTACGTACGGGCACGGGGGCCTCCTGAAGGCGGTGGGCGTCGGGCGGAGCGGTGGCGTCCGCTCCCGCGAGCCCCAGCATCGGGCGACCGGGCGGGGGTTGCCCCCGAGGTAGACCATCCGGCCGATCACCGCCACACCGCCGGTGCCGGGCTGTGCTCCGGTCACCGCCGCGCTCCACGCCCCCCGCATCCTCCAGCGGCGCAGCTCAGCGGGCCGGGGGAGCGCCCGCGCTCAGATCCAGGACGTACCGGCGCCCGGGGCGGTCGCCGAACATGACGTCCTCCAGCGGCTCGAACCCGGAGTGCGCCAGCACCGCGCGGGATCCCGTGTTGTCCAGCGTCGTCTCCGCGCGCAGCGCGGTGAGCCCGTACTCCCGGACCGCCAGGGCGCAGACCTGCTGGACCGCCCAGGTGGCCAGTCCGCGCCCCGCGGCCTTCTCGGCTATCCGGTAGCCCAGCTCGGCCGAATGCTCCCGCACCCCGAGGAGGTTGATCCGGCCCAGGACGCCGCCGTCGTCGTCCTCGATGAGGTGGAAGTGGTGCAGCCCCGCGTCCTGCTCGGCGAGCAGCTCGCGGTGGCGTTCGGCGAACGCGGCGAAGTAGTCGTCGCCGCGGTCGGGAATGGACGCGGCGAAGTAGGCCCGGTTCTCCCGCTCGAAGGCGAGCAGAGCCTCGGCGTGGTCGGCTCGGAGCCGGCTGATGGACGTCATACGGGGATGCTAGGTGCTGTCTCGACGCAGTGTCCGGCGCCCACCCCGCCGTCCGGCCGCCGGGCTGCTCCGGCTATCCGGGATGCCCGCGCTCCAGCGCGTGGGCCAGGCCGCGTTCGGCGTCGTCGGCCGAGGCGCGCCGGTAGGCCCGCTCGTACGCCGAGTCGCCCGCGACCTGCCGGGCCCGGAGCTCCCACTGCTCGCGGATCGCCCCGAGCTCCGGGGTGCCCCGGTGCGGGTGGCCGATCATGCGCCAGTAGGAGTGTCCGGTACCGGAGGCACGGGCCGCGGCCACCCCGTTCCCCTGCGCGGCGATGGAACCGGCGAGCAGATCGAGGCCGAGCGCTATCCCGAGGCTGTCATGGAGCTCGTGCTTGCTGGCGAGCATCGCGCGCGCGTGGCTCTCGGCATGGCGCGGACGGCCCTGGAGCAGGTGGATGAGGGCGAGTTGGTGATCGGCGTACGCCCGTGCCCAGTGCTCGCCGAAGCGCAGGCTGATCCGCTGGAGCCGCAGGGCCTCCTCGTACGCCTCGTCGAGCCGTCCGAGCGCCGACAGCGCGAACAGGCGTATCACCCGGCAGCGCAGCTGCGAGGGCGCGTCGGCGGGGTCGCCGTCGTGGTGGCTCAGCGCGCGGTCGCTGACGGCGTACGCGGTGAGCGGCCGGCCCATCATCAGATACGTGAAGCCCACGGAGTGGGCCGCGAGCAGCACCGCCTCGGGGTCCTCGTCGCGGTCCGCCGCGGCCCGGCACTCCTCGCCCGTGCGGCGGGCCGCCTCGTGGTCGCCCTGGAGGGTCAGCGTGATGCCCAGCGCCCACAGCGCCCGGGTGCGGTGAGGACCGGCGGAGAGCGGCAGGGCGAGCACCCGTTCCAGATACGCGCGGGCCTGGTGCAGATGACCGCAGCAGCTCCAGAACAGGCCCGCGCACCCGGCCATCTCCATCGCCATCTCCGGGTCCTCGGCCAGCAGGTGGTCCAGGGCCGCGCACAGGTCCGCGTGGGTGTCGGCGATCCGGTGGTACCAGAGGACCTGCGAGGGCCCGAGCCAGCCCGCGTACGCCTGGACGGCGACATGGGCGAAGTGCCGGGCGTGCCGGTCCGAGAGGAGCGCCTCCTCCCCCAGCTCCGCCAGCCACATCGCCCCGTACTCGCGCAGCGTGTCCAGCATCCGGTAGCCGTTCCCGGTCCGCCTGAGCACGGACTGGTCGGCCAGGCGCTCCAGGGCAGGGGCGACGGCCCCGGCGTCCAGCGGCCCGCCCGCGCACACCGCCTCCGCCTCCGGGGACGTGATGACGCCGCGGAAGACGGAGAGCCGCGCCCACAGCAGTCGCTCCAGCGGTGCGCAGAGCTCGTGGCTCCAGCCGATCGTGGTGCGCAGGGCGCGGTGGCGGCGGGGCCAGAGGGTGTCGTCGGTGAGCTCCTCCATCCGGGAGGCCAGCCGCCCGGCGATCTCCTGCGCGCTGCTCTCGCGGAGCTGGACGCAGGCCAGTTCGACGGCGAGCGGTATCCCGTCGAGCCGACGGCAGATCTCGGCGGCGGCGGCCGCGCTCCCGGGGTCGTCGAGCGAGCGGCCCGGGGCGACGGCGGCCGCGCGTTCGTGGAAGAGCCGGACGGCCTCGTCACCGTCGTCGCCCACGGAGAGCGGGGGCACCTCGACGCACGTCTCGTCCACCGTTCCCAACGGCTCCCTGCTGGTGGCCAGGACCGTCAACCCCGGTGCCGAGGAGAGCAGTTCGGAGACGAGCTGTCCGCAGGGACCGACGATCCGCTCGCAGCAGTCGAGAACGAGGAGCAGACGGCGGCCGGACAGCCATTCGGCCAGCGCGGCCAGGGGCCGGCGGGGGCTGTGGTCCAGGAGTCCTACGCCGTCGCAGACGGTGGTGGCGAGCAGTTGCGCGTCGTGCAGATGGGAGAGGTCGGCCCACCAGACGCCGTCGGCGTACTGGTCCCGGGCGCGCTCGGCGGTGCGCAGGGCCAGCCGGCTCTTGCCGACCCCGCCGGGGCCGGTGAGCGTGACCAGCCGATGGTCTCGAAGTGCCCGCTCGACGCCGACCAGTTCGTTGTCGCGTCCGACGAAGCTGGTCGTCACGACGGGGAGGTTGCCCATCACGGGGGACATCCTGCCTCGCCGTGGTCCACCGTCTCCGTCCATAGCGAAAAGCAGTCAGAAACGGCCGACAATGCATCCTCTCCGATCGGCAAGTCGCTTGGATCGAAAGGGTGTGGCGTGCCTGCGCCCCGAGGCCCCGTGCCGCCGCCGCTGCGGACCCGACCGCGGCCGGGAGGCACTGTCGTACCCCTGCGCTACGTTGCTGGCATGACGCAATTCGTACTGGTGGCAGGGGCCTGGCTCGGCTCGTGGGCGTGGCGCGACGTGGAGCCCGGCCTGCGCGCGGCCGGTCACGGGGTCCACCCGTTGACCCTGTCGGGCCTCGCCGACAAGCAGGAAGCGGCGGCCGGGCAGCAGACGCATGTCCAGGACATCGTCGACGAGGTCGAGCGCCTCGGCCTGCGCGACGTGGTGCTGGTCGGCCACAGCTACGCGGGCATTCCGGTCGGGCAGGCCGCCGAGCGGATCGGCGACCGGCTCGCGAGCGTCGTGTTCGTCGACTCCAGCGTTCCGGCCGACGGCGAGTCCTTCGTCTCCGGCCGGCCGGACGGCCGGGCCGCCGTCGAGGCCGCGATCGCCGCCAACGGGGGTTTCTGGCCGCCGCCTGCCGCCGCGGACTGCGCTGACCAGGGCCTCTCCGAGGAGCAGCTCGCCCGGTTCCTCGGCGGCGCGTCACCTCACCCCGGCGCCACCCTCACCGATCCCGCCGTCCTGACCCGTCCTTTGGGCCTGCTGCCCGCGACGTACATCACCTGCCTGCTCGACCGGCCCGAGCCGAGCCCCGAGGTGGCCGAGCTGCTGGCGGGCGAGCGGTGGCGGCTGGTCACGATGGACACGGGGCACTGGCCGATGTTCTCGCAGCCGGCCGAGCTCGCCCGGATCCTGCTGGACGCCGCGGGAACGGACGCCGGACGATGACGGCCTCACCCCGCCCGGAGCGGCGTTCCCCGGACGAAGCGGCCATGGAGCACCCGGAGATCACCTACATCGGTTGCGCGCGCTGCGGCACCCTGATCGCGGGTCTCGACGGGCGGTACGCCTGTTCGGGCTGCGGCTGGGTGAACGAGTGGACCGAGGGCCACCGCCCCCTGCCCGAGGCCCGGCGACGGCGCTCGGCGGACAGCACATCGGCGGACATGGCCTAGAGCACGTCCCGGCCCGGCGCCGTTCCACTCCGTTCCCCGGCTGCCGGATCCGCCGCGAGCGCCCGCTCCCGGCCCGATCCCGCTCCCGGCCCGATCCCGCTTCCCCGGAGGAGAGCACGACATGTCCGACCCGCACGACGCCGACGCGGTTCGCGCGGCCCTGGCCGAGATCGCCTCCCTGCTCGCCCCGGCGCACCCCGCCGTGGCCGAGGAAGTGCTGCGCGCCCACGACCGCCCGCACGACTACGTGAACGCCTTCGAGGGCCGCCTGGCGGACCGGGGCATCGACGAGCCGGTGGACGACCTCGCCTGGATCGCGCTCATCGACGCGCTCGACACACACGGTCTGCTCGCGGAGTTCGACTGGAAGGAGGACGCGCAGGAGATCCGGGCCCGGCTGCGGAAGCTGGAGTCGCGGCCCTCCGTGGACCCGTGGGTGCTGTTCGAGGCCGAGGAGACGCTCCTGCCGACCGAGGAGTTCCTGCACGCCTGCGGCCGCCGCTACCGGGAGACCGGTGCTGCGCTGGCCGTCCTCGACATCGAGTCCGACTGCTATCCGGTGGTGGGCCTGCGGGCGGCCCGTGCCGACGAGCTGACCGCGCTCGCCGCCCGTGCGGGCTTTCCCGTGCGGCACCTCGGCACGGGCCGGCGCGGGCGGTGACGGAGCCGCCGCCCCGCGCCCTCCGGGGCCGGGGCGGGGAGCTGTTCCAGCAGGTACGGCGAGGTCCGCGCGCCGGAATGGAATCGCGAGCGCCGCCGCCCACCACGTACACTCGCCCCCGCCTCCGCCGACCGGCAGGGGCTTTTCGCACCAGACCGACGGGGAAAAACCGTATGAGTTCCGCAGACAGCACCGAAGCACCGATCTACGCCGGCCTCGTGGAGGAGCACGGCGACGTGCCCGCCGAAGTACGCAGAGTGGCCGAGGAAGTCCTGCGCGAAGCCGGCCGCGCCATCGACTTCGGCACGGTGCGGACGGCCGCCGCCGCCCGCTGAGTGGGGCCCGGGCCGCGGGCCGGAACCCCGGTCGCAGCCGCCTCCGGGCGGACATGTCCATCACGGGACGATAAACGTCCTGCAACTATTGCCATATTCTTGCGTTCGTGACGCGATGGTTTGCTGAAGAGCCGTCGTCAGGGGAACCGGGTGAGGCCGCGGAAGGCCGGGCGTCCGACATTCGCGCCCGACGCCGCCGCGGCCCCCCGGCCCACCCGCCGCGACCGCCCGGCGGCCGTGCTTCGGCGAGCGGTCCACGCAGCCGCGTGGAGAGCGCTCCCAGCCGGCCGCCGAGGGGCGGCGCTGCCGCAGGGCCGGAGCGGCGGGCGCCCCCGGCCGGGCCTGCGCCCCTCCGGGCGGGTTCCCGCCCGTGTTTCCCGTGGTGGCCCGCCCTCGTCGCGGCTGCCCCCCCCCCCGGCTCGCCGCCCCTGCTCGCCGCCCCCGCGCGGGCGGCGCTTGCGAGTGCCGTGCGTCCCGCCGAGCGGCACCCGTCGACGGCTGCCGCGCCCCTCCCGCCCCGAAGCTCCTGCCGCCCGCCGTTTCCGTCTGCCTGGCGGTCCGGCCGTGCCCCGGTCCCACGCGGCGTCCGCGGCCCTCGGGCGACATCGTGTACGACGTCCCGACACCACGCTTCTCCGCGGTTTCGTCAGCCACCGGGGTCCGTTCCGGGCAAGGGCTGTCAAAGATTTACGAAATCAACGTGACATCTTGCGGACATTCGTCGGCGGTGGTTGAGTGTGGCTCGCCGCACAGCTCGGGGCTGTGGGCTTCCCGCACTCCTGCCCTAGAGGGGTCCACCGATGAGAAGTTCTGTTCTTCGTCGCACCTGCGTCACCGCCGTCGCCACCGTCCTGACCGTCACCGGCCTGGCCGCCTGCGGCGCCGAGGACGACGGCGCCGCGGACGGCAAGACGCGCATCACGGTCAACTGCTGGCCCCAGCCGAGTGCGAAGATCGACCACCAGCGGTTCGACGAGGACGTCAAGACGTTCGAGAAGCAGAACCCCGACATCGACGTCACCGCGCACGACGCCTTCCCGTGCCAGGACCCCAAGACCTTCGACGCGAAGCTGGCCGGCGGCCAGATGGAAGACGTCTTCTACACGTACTTCACCGACACCGAGCGCGTCGTCTCCATCAACCAGGCCGCGGACATCACCGAGTACGTCAAGGACCTCAAGGCCTACAAGGACATAGCCCGGCCCCTGCGCGACGCCTACACCGTCGACGGCAAGATCTACGGCATCCCGCGCACCAACTACTCCATGGGCCTGCTCTACAGCAAGCCGCTCTTCACCAAGGCCGGACTCGACCCGGACAAGCCGCCCGCCACCTGGGAAGAGGTCCAGGCGGCGGCCAAGAAGATCGCCGCCCTCGGCGACGGCACCGTCGGCTTCGCCGAGTACAGCGCCCAGAACCAGGGCGGCTGGCACTTCACCGCCTCGATCTACTCCCAGGGCGGCGCGGTCGTCAGCGAGGACGGCAAGAAGGCCACCGTCGACACCCCCGAGGGCAAGGCCGTCCTGCAGAACCTCAAGGACATGCGCTGGCGCGACAACTCCATGGGCGCCAAGCAGCTCCTCATCATCAACGACACCCTCCAGATGATGGGCTCCGGCAAGCTCGGGATGTACCTGGCCGCCCCCGACAACGTCCCCCGCATCGTCAAGGAGGCCGGCGGCACGTACGAGGACCTCGCCTTCGCCCCGATGCCGGGCGGCAAGGGAACCCTCATGGGCGGCGACGGCTACATGTTCAACAAGAAGGCCACCCCGGAGCAGATCGAGGCCGGCCTCAAGTGGCTGGAGTGGACCTTCCTCACCCCGGGCCAGGGCTACATGAACGACTACGCCCGCGCCGCCGAGGACAAGTCCCCGGTCGGTCTGCCCGAGCCGCGCCTGTTCACCGGCGCCACCGACGCCAAGGACCAGGAGCTGAAGAAGGCGTCCGCCAACGTCCCGGTCGAGAACTACCGGGCCTTCATCGACGGGGGTCAGCAGCTCGACATGAAGCTGGAGCCCAAGCACGGCCAGCAGATCTACGCGGTCCTCGACGGCGCCGTCTCGGCGGTCCTGACCAAGAAGGACGCCGACATCGACGCCCTGCTGAAGGACGCGCAGGCCAAGATCGACGGAATCCTGGCCCGGGGCTGAGCGAGCCATGAAGACCACGTCCCGACCCGCAGCGCCCGCGAGGCCGCGGTCCGCCGTCACGACGCCTCCTGCGGGGGACGCGGGCGCAGCGGGCCGCGGGCCCCTCGGCCCGCTGCGCAGGAAGATCGCCGACCAGGCCACCGCCTACGGGTTCCTGATCGGCGGCCTGCTCTGCTTCATCCTGTTCTCCTGGTACCCGGCCGTCCGGTCGGTGATCATCGCGTTCCAGAAGTACACCCCCGGCTCCGACCCCGAATGGGTCGGCACCGCGAACTTCTCCCGCGTCTTCCAGGACCCGGAGTTCGCCGCCGCCTGGCGCAACACCCTCACCTTCACCGTGCTCGCCCTGGTCATCGGGTTCGCCGTCCCGTTCGTCATGGCACTCGTCCTCAACGAACTGCGGCACGCCAAGGCCTTCTTCCGGGTCGTCGTCTACCTCCCGGTGATGATCCCGCCGGTGGTCAGCGCCCTGCTGTGGAAGTGGTTCTACGATCCGGGCGCGGGCCTGGCCAACGAGGTGCTCGGCTTCCTCCACCTGCCGACGTCGAACTGGACCAACGGCGCCGACACCGCGCTCGTCTCGCTCGTCCTCGTCGCCACCTGGGCCAACATGGGCGGAACCGTCCTCATCTACCTCGCCGCCCTCCAGGGCATTCCCGGCGAGCTGTACGAGGCCGCCGAGCTGGACGGCGCGTCCGTCTGGCAGCGCGTCCGGCACGTCACGATCCCGCAGACCCGCTTCATCATCCTGATGCTGATGCTCCTCCAGGTCATCGCGACGATGCAGGTGTTCACCGAACCGTTCGTCATCACCGGCGGCGGCCCGGAGAACTCCACCGTCACCGTGCTCTACCTGATCTACAAGTACGCCTTCCTCTACAACGACTTCGGCGGCGCGTCCGCCCTCAGCGTGATGCTCCTGCTGGTGCTCAGCGCCTTCTCCGCCCTGTATCTGCGACTCACCCGCACCGACTGAGAGGAGCGTCGCCCGCCATGACACGGACAGCTCCGCCCCCGGTACAGCAACCGCCCGCCGTCCGCGCCGGGAAGTCAGCCGACGCCCCGGCCGAGCGGTCCTCCCGTACGGTCATCTCGCCGCTGGCACTCGCCGGACGACGCGGCAAGGCCGCCTACTGGTCGGTGTTCGCCCTCGTCGTCCTGCTCTTCGCGTTCGCATTCCTCTTCCCCGTGTACTGGATGGTCACGGGCGCGATGAAACCGCCCGAGGAAGTGGGGCGCACCCCGCCCACCCTCGTCCCCGAGCAGTGGCGGGTGAGCGGCTACACCGACGCCTGGGACCTGATGCGGCTGCCGACCCACCTGTGGAACACGGTCGTCCAGGCGACCGGAGCCTGGGTGCTCCAGATCGTCTTCTGCACGGCCGCCGCCTACGCCCTGTCCAAGCTCAAGCCCGCCTTCGGCAACATCATCCTCGGCGGCATCCTCGCCACCCTCATGGTCCCCGTACAGGCCCTCGTCGTACCGAAGTACCTCACCATCGCGGACATGCCGCTGATCGGTGTCAACCTGCTGAACGACCCCCTGGCCATCTGGCTGCCGGCCGTCGCGAACGCCTTCAACCTCTACCTGCTCAAACGGTTCTTCGACCAGATCCCGCGCGATGTCCTGGAAGCCGCCGAGATCGACGGGGCGGGCAGGCTCCGCACCCTGTGGTCCATCGTCCTCCCCCTGTCGCGCCCCGTCCTCGGCGTCGTGTCGATCTTCGCGCTGGTCGCCGTCTGGCAGGACTTCCTCTGGCCGCTGATGGTCTTCTCCGACACCGACAAGCAGCCGATCAGCGTGGCCCTGGTCCAGCTCTCGCAGAACGTGCCGCTGACCGTGCTGATCGGGGCCATGGTCATCGCGAGCATCCCGATGGTCCTGATGTTCCTCGTCTTCCAGCGGCACATCATCGCCGGGATCGGCGCCGGCAGCACAAAAGGCTGACCACGCCGGACGGCACCGCCCGCGCCGCCCGCCCGGACCCGCCGCCGCCCCCGGCCTTCCCGCCCCGCTCCGGGGCGGCGGCGTCAGAACCTCCCGCCCTCTGTTGCGCGGACCGGCCCACACCTCGCCGGCGACCGCGCCCCGCCCGAAAGGAACCCGCCTTATGGAAGGCAGCCAGCTTGCCGCCGACGACTGGTGGCGCTCGGCCGTCATTTACCAGGTCTACGTCCGCAGCTTCGCCGACGGCGACGGCGACGGCACCGGCGATCTGACGGGCGTGCGGTCCCGGCTGCCCTACCTGGCCGAACTCGGCGTCGACGCCCTGTGGTTCACCCCCTGGTATCTGTCCCCGATGGCGGACGGCGGATACGACGTGGCCGACTACCGGGCCATCGACCCCTCCTTCGGCGACCTCGCGGAGGCCGAGAAGCTCATCGCCGAAGCCCGCGAGGCGGGGATCCGGACCATCATCGACATCGTTCCCAACCACGTCTCCGACCAGCACGTCTGGTTCAGGGCCGCCCTGGCGGCGGGCCCCGGCAGCGCGGAGCGCCAACTCTTCCACTTCCGGCCCGGCCGCGGCGAACACGGCGAACTGCCCCCCAACGACTGGGAGAGCGAGTTCGGCGGGGTGCCCTGGACACGTGTCGAGGACGGCGAATGGTACCTCCACCTCTTCGCCACCGAGCAGCCCGACCTCAACTGGGCGCACCCGGCCGTACGCCAGGAGCACGAGGACGTCCTGCGCTTCTGGTTCGAACGCGGCGTCGCCGGGGTGCGCATCGACTCCGCCGCCCTCGTCGCCAAGGACCCGGCGCTCCCGGACCTCGACGGGCACCGGGGGCCCCACCCGTACGTCGACCGGGACGAGCTGCACGACATCTACCGGAGCTGGCGGGCCATCGCCGACGCGTTCGGCGGCATCTTCGTCGGCGAGGTGTGGCTGCCCGACTCGGAGCGCTTCGCCCGCTACCTCCGCCCCGACGAACTGCACACCGCCTTCAACTTCACCTTCCTCAGCTGCCCCTGGGACGGCACGCTCCTGCGCCGCGCCATCGACGAGACCCTCGCCGAACACGCCCCCGTCGGCGCCCCCGCCACCTGGGTCCTCTGCAACCACGACGTCACCCGCACCGTCACCCGCTACGGCCGCGAGGACACCGGCTTCGCCTTCACGGCCAAGGCGTTCGGCGTCCCCAGCGACCTGGAGCTCGGCACCCGGCGCGCCCGCGCCGCCGCCCTCCTCTCGCTCGCCCTGCCCGGCTCCGTCTACCTCTACCAGGGCGAGGAACTGGGCCTGCCCGAGGCCGACGTACCGCTGGACCGCATCCAGGACCCCATGTACTTCCGCTCCCAGGGGCGGGCCCCCGGCCGCGACGGCTGCCGCACCCCGCTGCCCTGGGCGGCCGGCGAACCGTTCGCCGGATTCGGCTCCACCGTCGAACCCTGGCTCCCGCTCCCCGCCGACTGGCCGGCCCGCGCGGCCGACCTCCAGGCGCGGGACCCCCACTCCATGCTGGCCCTCTACCGCGAGGCCCTGCGACAGCGGCGCACCCTGACCGCGCTGCACACCGGACCACTGCGCTGGCTGAGCGACGAACCCGGCCTCCTGGTGTTCGCCCGCGGCGAGGGGCTGGTCTGCGCCGTCAACCTCGCCGAGGAACCCGCCCGGCTCCCCGCCCACACCGAGGTCCTGCTCAGCAGCGGCCCCCTGGACGCCGAAGGCAGGCTGCCCCGGGACACGGCGGTGTGGCTGGCCCGCTGAACCGGCGCCGCACACGGCTCGGGCGTCCCGGCACCCCGGGAGCGCCGCGAAGCGGGGGCGATCGACCAGGGAGCCTGAGTACCCGCACTCAGGCCCCGCGCCCCGGCCGCCACGACGATGAGGGTGTGGCGGGCGAAGCCGGGAACGGCGGACCCCGCACCGCCGTCACCAGGACGGCCTCGCCCGCCGAACCCCGGGAGAACCGTGCTCAGCCGTATCGCCGCCACCGTCGTCCCCTCGCTCGGACGCCTCACGGTCACCTCCGACCACGCCACGGCCCCGGCCGTCGGCAGCATCATCGTCGCCAACCACACCTCCCTGGCCGACCCGGGCATCGTCCTCGCCGCACTGCTGCGCCTCGGCGTCGAACCCGTCGTCATGGCCACCGCGGGACTGTGGCGCATACCGGTACTCGGCCGTCTCCTGGAACGCGGCGGCCACGTGCCCGTGCACCGGAACACCGACCGGGCCGCGGCCGCCCTGGACGCGGCGGCCGTCGCGCTCAGGGACGGCCGCCGGCTGCTCATCTACGGCGAAGGACGGCTGCCCTGCCGCACGGACGCGGCGGAGGCCCCGCCGGAGAGCTTCCGCAGCGGCCTCGCCCGCCTCGCGCACGCGTCCGGCGCGCCCGTCGTGCCTCTCGGCCAGGCGGGAGCCCGCCGGGTGACCTCGGGCCGCTGCGTCAAGCAGATCTCCGGGCTCCTCACCGCCCCGGCCCGCCGCCCCCGGCTCCACGTCCACGTCGGCGCCCCGCTGCATCTCCCGCCGGAGGTCGGGGCGGCGACCGCCACGGCCCACGAAGCCGTCACCGCCGCCTGGCGCACCGCCGCGCACCACCTCGGCGAACCGGCGGCACCGGCGCGGCGCTGAACGGCCCGGCGTGATCAGGGGGAGCGGCTACCCGGCCTCCCGCGCCACCCGCTCCAGGCGCTGCCGGTACTCCTCCCACCAGGCGCGGTCGCCCGGCGGCATGTTGTCGGTGCCGGACCGCAGCCCCACCGTCCCGTCGACGAGCTCCCGGACGATGTCGGCGTGGCCGGCATGCCGCTGGAGGTCGGCGATCACATGAACGAGGATCTGGTGCAGCGTCACCCGGTTGCGCCCGTCGGGCCACCACCGGACGTGCCCGACCGCGTCGAGCGGCAGCTCGGCGATCGTGGCGTCCGCGTGCTCCGCGACCCGGCGGTAGAGGGCGAGGACGTCCTCGCGCGACTCGTCGGCGGTCGCCCACATGTCCTGGTTCGCCTCGGCGTCGTCCGCGTAGGCGGGAGGCGCCTCGCCGAACGGCCGCCGGAACGTCTCGCCGAAGTAGCCCAGCTCCACCCCCGCGGCGTGCTTGACGAGCCCGAGGAGATTGGTTCCGGTCGGCGTCAGAGGGCGGCGGACGTCGTACTCGGAGAGCCCTTCGAGCTTCCACAGCAGGGCGTCACGAGCGGACTGCAGATAGCGCTGGAGGTCAGCCTTCGGCTGCGAGGCGGTCATGCGGGCAGTCTGCCACCGGGCACTGACACGGCGGCCCCGTCCGGGGGCGGCCGGGGCGTGCCCTCCGCTCCGTTGCGGGACGCGGCCCGGGTGGCGCGCGCGACCCCGGCGGCGTAGGTATGGAGGCGTGCAGCTCCGGAGGACGTCGGACGCCACGGAGCGCACCGGCCTGCGACGGCCGGTGACCGGCCAGGCCCACCCGCCGGACCGGCGTCCGCGTCCGGCAGCTCACCACCGGGGACGAGGAGACGGATCCCGATGACCGCGGCAGAGCAGAGCACCCCGGTGCACGGCGTTCCGTGCTGGGTCAGTCTCATGACCCGGGACCTGCGGGCGACCCAGGACTTCTACGGGACCGTCCTCGGGTGGACCTTCCGCTCCGGCACCCTGGGCGAGGGTTTCACCGTCGCCCACGTCGACGCCCTGCCCGTCGCCGGGATCGGGCAGATCGCCCCCGGTCTGCCCACGGTCGTCTCCTGGACCCCGTACTTCGCCGTGGACGACGTCGACGCCACGGCGGCCCGGGTCCGCGAACGGGGCGGCACCATCGCCGTCGGCCCGATCCGGCTGGGCCCCGGGCGGGGAGCCGTGGCAGCCGACCGCGAAGGAGCCGCCTTCGGCTTCTGGGAAGGCCGGACCCCTCCCTGGTCGTTCGGCCGCGACAACCCGCCCGCCTCCCTCGAACTGCGGACGGGCCACGCCTTCGACTGCGCGATCTTCTACGCCGAGGTGTTCGGCTGGGCCTCGCAGGAACCCGGCGGCTGCGAGGTCGGCTACGCGTACCAGCAGGACGCGGTCGTCGTACGGCAGGGCGGCCGCACCGTCGCCACCCTTCGCGGGGGCGGCGACGCGTCGTCCCCCGATCCCCTGCTGCGCCCGTGCTGGCACGTCCGTTTCCCGGTCGCGGACCTGGAAGCGGCCACCGGGGCGGCCCGCGCGGCGGGTGGCACGGCCGACCCGCCGGTGGACTCATCGGCCGACGGAACCGAAGCGGTGATCAGGGACCCCGACGGCGGCATCTTCACCGTCTGCGCCCACCCACCGGACACCGCCTGAGCCCCGGCTGCCCCGGGCGGTCCGTCAGCAGGCGCGGAACACGTGCCCCGGCCGTCCGGCCGGCCGGACGTCGAGGTCCCGGCGCACCATCGAGACCTTCGCCCCCATGGACGAACACGCCTTCGCGAAGTCGTCGTCGGTGTACTCGACGACGAACACCCTGTCGCCGTACGCGGAGGCGTAGTCGGCGCACTCGTCGTACCGGCCGCACTCCTCGGCGACGGCGAAGTCGAACCCGATCGCTTCCCGCCGCTCCAGCAGATCGGTGGTGTTCTTCTGGCCGATCGCCAGCCCCGCGGCATGCGCCCGGTCGGCCATGAGCTTCGCGAACGCCGCGTTGTGCGCCCGGGTCAGCAGGCCCTCGGAACGCTCGTAGGAGTCGAGGTTGTCCGGCTCCACCGCCTGGAAACCCGACTCCGCACAGCCGTCGACCCAGGCCCCGACGATGTCCGCCAGCCGGGTGCGCTTGTCCGCCGTCGAGGTGTCGAGCAGCGCCTCGTCCCACTCCTCGTCCTTGACCGGGCCGCCGTCACCGTCGCGGAGCAACAGGTCGGGGTTGTTCTTCTCCCACCAGCCCAGCGCGTCGGGCTGGGCCTGGAAGGCGTTGACGTAACAGACGTTGTACAGGCCCTCGGCCGGCTCGTCGCCACGGTCGCGGGAGACCGCGCCGACCCCGGCGGGCGGGGTGTACGCGCCGCCGATCTGGTAGTCGAAGACCACATCGGCCCTGGGCGGCACGACCTCGGGCGCGGCCTCGTCCGCGGACCCCGAGCCGAAGGCGTGGGACAGGAGCAGTCCCGCTCCCGTCGCGACCGCGACGCCGCCGGCCAGAGCGGCGAGCGTGCTTCGGCGGCGGAGGAACGGACGGACGGCGTGCTGGGACATACGTGACTCCCGTGCGTGGACTTCGGAACCTGCCCCGCCATCATGGACGGCCGATCATGAGCGAATCGTGAGCGTCCGCGCGGTGCCGCGCCCCCGGCCCCGCCGCGACCGGTCGGGCGCGAGCCGCAGGACGAATTCCGCGCCGCCGCCGGGCCGGGCCCGGACGGTGAGCGACCCCCGGTGGGCCTGCGCGATCCGCCGTACCAGCGAGAGGCCGATCCCCGTCCCCCCGCCCGGCGAGCTGAACCGCTCCGTCAGCTCCGGCAGCCGGGCCGGATCCACTCCCGGGCCACGGTCGGCGACCCACACCTCCGGACCGCGTACGGTCACCAGCAGCCCGGCCCGCTCCGGCGCGCCGGGATCCCGACCGTGCCGCACCGCGTTGTCCAGCAGATTGCGCACCGCGACCCGCACCAGCGCGGCGTCCGCGTCGACCACCGACTCCTCCAGCCGCCACTCCACGCCGTTCCCGCCCTCCGCCACCTCCGCGCACACCTCCTCGACCAGCTGGTCCAGACGCAGCGGCTCCGCCCGTACGACGTCCACGGCGGCCTCCAACCGCCCCCGGGCCAGCAGGTTCTCCACGACGTCGGCCATCCGGTCCGCCGCCCTCCGGATCCGGGGCAGATGCGCCTCCAGCCCGCCCGGAGCGGCGGCGGCCACCTCCACCGATCCGCGCATCACCGCGACCGGGGTCCGCAACTCGTGCGCCGCGTCGGCCAGCAGCCGCTCCTGCTGCTCCAGAGCCTCCCAGGCCGGCCGCATGCTCCGCCCGGAGAGCACATGCCCGGTCAGCGCGGCCAGCGCCGTCAGCGCACCGGCCCCGACGACGAGGGAGAGGACCAGGCTGCGGTGCTCGGCCGCCCCGCGCGCGGGGTCGCCGATGGCGACGGCCGCGCCCGCCACCTCGTCGGTGGCGTCGTCGTAGAAGGGCACGGCCAGCAGACGCACGGGCTCTCCCGTGCGGTCGCGCGCCCCGGCCCGCACCGGCCCCTCCTCGTCCATCGCCGTACGGGTCACCGCTCGGATCGCCGTGTCCCGCACGGCGAACTGCGCGGTGCGGCCCCGGAACACGGTGGCCGGATCACCGCCGGGCCGCCCCTCCAGCACCAGGACCTGCGGAGTTCCCGAGGTCGCCTCGTCGTCGTCGAGCCCGTCCAGACGGATCCGGCCGTCCTCGTAGTAGACGAGCGAGGCCGCGACGGACGCCCGGCGGCGCATCTCGTCGTACTCGGCGTCCAGGCGCGCCCGGTCGTCGGTACGGATCACCAGCCAGGACAGGCAGGCCAGCCCGGCGACGGTGATGAGGGTGTACGCGGCGGTCAGCCGCAGCCGCAGCCGGTGCAGCCGTCTCCGGGCCGGGGAGCGACGGGGCCGTACCGGCTCAGCCATCAGGACGGCCCCGGCTCAGCCGACAGCAGGAACCCCTGACCGCGCACGGTGTGCACCAGGCCGGGGGAGCC
Source organism: Streptomyces sp. NBC_01116 (assembly GCF_041435495.1). NCBI lineage: Bacteria > Bacillati > Actinomycetota > Actinomycetes > Kitasatosporales > Streptomycetaceae > Streptomyces > Streptomyces sp. NBC_01116. The sequence goes on along the minus strand of NZ_CP108644.1, from coordinate 339,644 downwards.
GAGCTTGCGCCGAAGTCCCGCGACGACGGCGTCCACCACATTGGAGACCGGGTCGGCCATCTCGTCCCAGCAGTGCTCCAGCAGCCCGGTGCGGCTGACGACGGCGTCCCGGTGGACGAGGAGCTGCTGGAGCACGGCGTACTCCTTCGGGCTCAGCGACAGCAGCACACCACCGCGCCGCACCTCGTGCCGCGCCACGTCCATGACCACGTCCGCACAGCCCAGGAACGAGGGGAGCCGGACCGGCGCCCGTCGGCTCAGGCCCCGCACGCGCAGGACGAGCTCGCGCATCGAGAACGGCTTGGCCAGGTAGTCGTCCGCCCCGCTCTCCAGTCCCCGCAGCCGTTCGTGCAGGGAGTCCAGGGCGGTGAGGCACAGCACGGGCACCGACCAGCCGGCCCGGCGCAGGCCCTCCAACGGCGCGAGGGTGTCGCCGGAGGGCACCATCCGGTCCAGCACCACACAGTCGTACGCGGTCACGTGCAGCAGCACGTCCGCCTCCGGCCAGTCCGACGCGCTGTCGACGGCGAAACCGCCGTCCCGCAGCCCGGACGTGATCACGTCCCGCAGGTCGTCGTCGTCCTCCACCAGCAGCACACGCACGGGGAGGATGCCTCCGATCTCATTTCCGGGGGGAGAGACCCGCCATCCTAAGGCGTAGCGCGCGCCCGTACCGAGGCGGCCCGTCGGGCCGACGAGGCGGTCAGTCCGGCCGGTCGCCGTTGTCGAGAGCTTCGGCGGCCTCCGCCGCCACCGCCTCGGCGACGGCCGCCAGGGCGGGCGATTCCAGCTTCCACTGCTGCCAGTACAGCGGGACGTCCACGGTGTGGTCCGGGGTGAGCCGCACCAGCCGGCCGCTGCTCAGCAACGGCTCCGCCTGGACCTCGGGCACCATGCCCCAGCCCATGCCCGACGCCACGGCGTTCGCGAACCCCTCCGACGTGGGCACCAGGTGGCGCCGGTCGCTCGCCCGGGGGGCCCGGCCGAGCCGGCGCACGAAGGCGTCCTGGAGGTCGTCGCGCCGGTCGAAGCCGATCACCGGGGCGTCGCCGATCACCTCACGCAAGGCTGTGCCTTCCCGCCGCCCCAGCCACCGGTCGGCGAAACCGGGGCTGGCCACCGGGAGATACCGCATCCGGCCCAGCCGTCGCACCGAGCAGCCCGTCACCGCCTCCGGCGACGAGGTCACCGCGGCCATCGCCAGCCCCTCCCGCAGCAGGGCGGCCGTATGGTCCTGGTCCTCCCGGCGCAGCTCGTAACAGAGCCCCGACTCCTCCGGCACGCGCCGCAGGGCGGGCAGGAACCAGGTCGCCAGGGAATCGGAGTTCACCGCGATCGGCAGCAGCGTCGGCTCGCCCGGCCCGGACATCCCGAGCGCCGCCTGCGCGTCGTGCTCCAGCCTGGCCAGCTGGCGGGCGAAGCGCACCACCACCTCACCGGACTCGGTGGGCCGCACCGGCTTCGTGCGCATCAGCAGCACGCGGCCCGTGCGCTGCTCCAGCGCCTTCACCCGCTGACTGACGGCCGACGGGGTCAGCCGCAGGACGTGCGCCGCCGAGTCGAAGGTGCCTTCGTCGACCACGGCCAGCAGGGTGCGCACCTGGTCGAGAGGTAGCTCGGACATCATGACTGTTAATGATACGTAAGAATCTTTAGCTGGACACCGGCTTTCCTCGCTCCGTAGCGTCGGCCGCATGACGAACGCCCTGACCACCGCGGCCGCCGGCTTCGGCACCGGCCTCTCGCTCATCGTCGCCATCGGAGCCCAGAACGCCCTGGTGCTGCGCCAGGGCGTCCGCCGCGACGGCGTGCTCGCCGTGGTCGGGATCTGCGCCCTGTCCGACGCGGTGCTCATCGCGCTGGGGGTCGCCGGGGTCGGCGCTCTCGTCGTGGCCTGGCCGTCGGCGCTGACAGTGGTGGGGCTGCTCGGCGGCCTGTTCCTGATCGGCTACGGCCTGCTCGCCGCGCGCCGGGTCCTGCGTCCGTCGGCCCTGCACGCGGGGGACGCCCCGGCCGCCTCGCGCCGGGGCGTGGTGCTGACCTGCCTGGCGATGACCTGGCTCAACCCGCATGTCTACCTCGACACCGTGTTCCTGCTCGGGTCCGTCGCCGCCGACCGGGGGCCGTCGCGCTGGATCTTCGGCCTCGGCGCGATCCTCGCCAGCGTGTGCTGGTTCGCCGCGCTCGGGTACGGCGCCCGGCTGCTGAGCGGGGTGCTCGCGCGGCCCTCCGCGTGGCGGGTGCTGGACGGGCTGGTCGCCGTGATGATGATCGGCCTCGGCACGAAGCTGGCGCTGAACGTCTGAGCGCCTGAACGTCTGAACCTCTGACCGTCTCCAGGGCCCTGGGCCCAGGGCCTCTGGCCTCCCTGGACCCTCCACGCGTCCAGGGGCGAGGGCGCACGCCCGGCGTACGATGCCGTGATCGCCGTCTTTCGACAGGATCGGTGCCATGGGAAGCGCGCAACGGGCCGCCCCTCTCGCCCTGGACGAGGTGTGCCCGATCGCGCTCGGCATCTTGAGCCGGGTTGATAGGCGCGCGGGAAAAGAGAGCGGATACCGCCTTTCGCGCAGTCGGCCCTTTCGGGAATTCCGGCACTCGTCTCGCCCCGCAGATGCATTTCCCGGACACCTCCGCCGCCGCCTCGCGGATTCCCGCGCAGGTCCGGGAAACGGCCGGGTGGGTGTGGGGCCCCGCCCAGGCGTGGAGAAAAAGTGATTATTCTGTATCTTGTCCTACCAGTACGCGCATCGCAGGAACGGCTCGCCACTACATGACCCCTGGGGGGAGTTATGCCCGAAGCAGCAGTCTTGATCGATCCGGTGCCGACTATGGACGCGGAGGCCGAGGTGGTGCATGCCGTGGGTATCGACATGGTGCACCGGACCAGGCCGGAGGACGCCTTTCCGCGGAACTGGGTACGCCTGGGGCACGACCGGTTCTCGGTGGGGGCGGTTCTCCCGCACGACCATCCGTTCTTCGCTCCGGTGGGTGAGGACCGGCACGATCCGCTGCTCGTCGCGGAGGCGATGCGGCAGGCGGCCATGCTCGCCTTCCACGCCGGGTACGGGATCCCGCTCGGCTACCAGTTCCTGATGACGGGACTGGACTACGTCTGCCATCAGGAGCACCTGGCGGTCGGGGGCGTCCCCACCGAGATCGACGTGGAGGTGTACTGCTCCGACCTGAGGTGGCGGGGCGGACTCCCGGCGCAGGGACGTGTCGGCTGGGCGGTGCACCGGGACGGCCGGCTCGCCGCGACGGGGATGGGGATGACCCGGTTCAGCACTCCCAAGGCGTACAGGCGGATACGCGGCGAGGTGCCCGCCGAGGGGATATCCCTACCGGAGACCGTGCCGGTCCCGGCCGCGCGGGCGGGCCGTGCCCGCGTCGAGGACGTGGTGCTCTCGGAGTCCGGGCAGGACGGAGTCTGGGAACTGCGCGTGGACACCCGGCACCCCACCCTGTTCCAGCGGCCCAACGACCATGTCCCGGGCATGCTGCTGCTGGAAGCGGCCCGCCAGGCGGCGTACCTCGCGGCGGGACCCGCCGGAATCGTTCCCGCGGAGGCGCGCACCCGGTTCCACCGGTACGCCGAGTTCGGCAGCCCGTGCTGGATCGGGGCGGTGGTCCTCCCGGAAACGGACGAGGATACGGTGACGGTCCAGGTGACAGGCCATCAGGACGGCGAACCGGTGTTCTCCACGGTTCTGTCCGGTCCCCGGGCCGACGGCTGAGAGGTGTCCCGCATGATTCTCGTGACCGGTGCGACCGGAGTGGTGGGCCGTGAGGTGGCCGGACAACTGGCGGCGGCCGGCCCCGTGCGGATTCTCGCCCGCCGTCCCGAGCGGCTCACGGTACGGGGAGAAGGGGTCGAGGTCGTCGAGGGGGAGTACGCGGACCGCGCCGCTCTCGACCGGGCCCTGCGAGGTGTCTCCTCGGTGTTCCTGGTGACCAACAGCCCCACGGAGCCCGACGACGAGCGGGTCGCCGCGGCGGCGGCCGCGGCGGACGTACGCCACCTGGTCAAGCTGTCCATGATGGCGGTGGAGGAGCCGGGCGCCGACGATTTCATCACCCGGCTCCAGCGCGGGAACGAACAGGCGATCAGGGACTCGGGGGTCCCGTGGACGTTCGTGCGCCCCAGGACGTTCATGTCCAACACGCTGTCCTGGGCCCGCGGCATCAGGTCGGCGGGCGTGGTGCGCGCCCTGTACGGCGACGCTCCGGTCGCGTGCGTCGACCCGCGCGACGTCGCCTCGGTGGCCGTCGCCGTGCTCACCGGTACGGGGCACGAGGGCAAGGCGTACGCGGTGTCGGGCCCGGAAGCGATCACCGCGCGCGAGCAGACGGCTCAGCTCTCCCGGGTGCTGGGGCGGCCGTTGCGCTTCGAGGAACTGGATGTGGCCGCCGCGCGCACGGCCCTGCTGGCGAAGTATCCGCCCCCCGTCGCGGAGGCCTTCCTGGAGAGCGCGGAGCGGCAGCGGGCGGGAGCCAAGGCGGCCGTGCTGCCCACGATCCAGGAACTGACGGGCCGTCCGGCGCGGCCGTACCGCGTCTGGTCGGCCGAGCACGCGGCGGCGTTCGCGCCCGAATAGGGCCGCTGTGCGGGTCAAGGAAACGCCAAGGCGCCTTGCGGGCCGCGGATAAGCGCGACGATGCACATATTTCCTTTTCCGGTCACCCTTTTCGCACGCGAGTGAGCCGTGGTCGGAAAAGGATACGGCGGGCATCTGTCGCATTCTTCCGTTTCTCGATAACGAATACCGGCGGGTAGGTCCGATGCTTACCGATCTCCGCGTACGCGTTTCCGGCTTCCGCCGCATCCCCTACCCTCCGGCGCATGACTGACGAGATTTTCGTGCATCCCCGGCTGGCCGCTCTCTACGACCCGCTCGATCCCGACCGTGGCGACCTGGAACCGTACGTCCGCCTCGCCGAGGAGTTCGGTGCGCGGCGCGTGCTGGACATCGGCTGCGGTACGGGCGTGTTCGTCCTGCTGCTGGCGGGCCGTGGCATCGAGGTCGTCGGGGTCGACCCCGCCCGGGCCTCGCTCGACGTGGCTCGGGCCAAGCCGGGCGGCGACCGGGTCCGCTGGATCCGCGGTGACGCCGCGGCCCTGCCGCCGCTGCGGGTCGACCTGGTCACCATGACGGCCAACGTCGCGCAGGAGATCGTCGACCCGGCCGACTGGGAGGCGACCCTGCGCGGCGCCCACGAGGCGCTGCGGCCCGGCGGGCATCTGGTCTTCGAGACCCGGGATCCGGCCCGGCGCGCCTGGGAGGCGTGGAACCGGGAGAGTTCCCACCGGGTCACCGAGATCCCCGGCGTCGGCCCCGTCGAGAGCTGGGTCGAGGTGACCGAGGTCGTCGGACCGCTCGTGTCGTTCCGCTGGACCTATGTGTTCCGGGGCGACGGGCAGGTCCTCACCTCCGACTCCACCCTGCGCTTCCGAGAACGTCAGGAGGCCGAGGCGGACCTGACGGCGCGGGGGTTCGTCGTACGTGACGTGCGCGGCGCACCCGACCGCCCCGGCCGGGAGTTCGTCCTCATCGCTCGCCGGCCGGACCCCGGCCCGCCTCACTGATCACATCGGCCCGGCCCGCGTCCGCGCCCCAGCTCGCCAGCAGACGCAGGGCCTGGGCCGACTCCGAGCCCGGCTCCGCGTGGTAGGTCACCAGGTGCTGCTCCTCGTCGTCCGGGAGGTTCAGCGTCTCGTACGACAGGGTCAGCTCCCCGACGAGCGGATGCCGCAGCAGCTTGACGCCGTGCCCCTTCTCCTTGACGTTGTGCGTGGCCCACAGTCGCCGGAACTCGTCGCTCTTGACCGAGAGTTCGCCCACCAGCGCCGACAGCTCCGGATCGTCGGGATGGCAGCCCGCGTACAGCCGCAGATAGCTGACCATGTCCGAGGCCTTGGAGTCCCAGTTCACGAACAGGTCCCGGTAGGCGGGGGAGAGGAACACCAGCCGCGCCCAGTTGCGCTCACCCGGCGGCAGCGTGCCCCAGTCGCCGAACACCGCCGCCGCCATCGGATTCCAGGCCAGCACGTCGGAGCGCGCCCCGGTCACGTACGCGGGGATACCGTCCATGCTGTCGAGCAGGTACAGCACGCCCTTCCGCACGCGCTGCACCCGGGCCGGGCGGCGCTTCCGCTTGTGCCGGGCGGGCTTGGCCAGATGGGTCAGATGCGCGCTCTCGGCGTCCGTGAGCCGCAGCGCACGCGCGATCGCGTCGAGCACCTCGGCCGACACGTTGCGCCCGTTGCCCTGCTCCAGACGCGTGTAGTACGCCACGGACACCCCGGCCAGCTGCGCCAGCTCCTCCCGGCGCAGACCGGGCACCCGGCGGTGCCGGCCGAACTCCGGAAGTCCCACGTCACCCGGCTGGAGCTTGGCCCTCCGGGTGCGCAGGAACTCGCTGAGCTCGGCGCGCCCGTCCAGCGGCTCGGGGGCGGCGGCCTCTGGTCGATCGTCCATGGTCTCCATTATTCCTGTGATTCCAGCTCGCAGGGGCCGGAGCCTGTCCCCGTCAGTAGTAGGAACACTGGACGTAGGCAAAGCGGTGACCTGGGTAAACATCCGTCGCGGCGTGATGCTGGGAGACGTTCCTACCGCATCACCCAGAGGAGAACCTCCGGCATGACCACCGTTGCCGCCTACGCCGCTCCCCGTGCCAAGGCCCCGCTGGAGCGCACCACGATCGAACGCCGCCCGGTGGGCGAGTTCGACATCCTCATCGACATCAAGTTCGCCGGGATCTGCCACTCCGACATCCACCAGGCCCGCGACGGCTGGGGCGAGGGCATCTTCCCGATGGTGCCCGGCCACGAGATCGCCGGGATCGTCGCCGAGACCGGCTCCGGGGTCACCCGGTTCAAGGTCGGCGACCGCGTCGGCGTCGGCTGCATGGTCGACTCCTGCGGAAAGTGCGACGCGTGCCTGATGGGCCGCGAACAGCACTGTGCCGAGGGGAACACCCAGACGTACAACGCCCTCGACCGCGGTGGCGAGCCCACCTACGGCGGTTACTCGACGCACATCGTCGTGGCCGAGACGTTCGCGCTCTCCATCCCCGAGGGCATCGCCCTGGACGAGGCCGCGCCGCTCCTGTGCGCCGGCATCACCACCTACTCCCCGCTCAAGCGCTGGGGCGCTGGCCCCGGCAGGAAGGTCGCCGTCGTCGGGCTCGGCGGCCTCGGTCATATGGCCGTCAAGATCGCGCACGCGCTCGGCGCCGAGGTCACCGTCCTCTCCCAGTCGCTGAGGAAGAAGGACGACGGGCTCAAGCTGGGCGCCGACCACTACTACGCGACCAGCGATCCGCGGACCTTCGAGGAGCTGGCCGGCGCCTTCGACGTCATCCTCTCCACGGTCTCCGCCCCGCTGGACTTCGGCGCCTACCTCGGTCTGCTGCGGACCGACGGCACCCTGGTCAACGTGGGCGCCCCCGAAGAGCCGATCTCACTGAACCTCTTCTCCCTGATCCTGGGCAACAAGTCGATCGCGGGTTCGGCGATCGGCGGGATCGCGGAGACCCAGGAGATGCTGGACTTCTGTGCCGTGCACGGGCTCGGCGCCGAGATCGAGGTGATCGGCGCGGACCGGATCAACGAGGCGTACGAGAGGGTGCTCGCCAGCGACGTCCGCTACCGCTTCGTGATCGACACGGCGACGATCTGAGGGTCGGCCGCCAGGCCGCACCTCCACGCGAACGTCCGCCCCGAGCGCCCCAGGTGCTCGGGGCGGACGCGTCCTCATGCCCTGTCCGCCCGGTCCGGTGCGCCCGCCGGCCGGCGCGCCCCTTCCAGGACGGCCGGGAGCAGCCCCGGGAAGATCGCGTCCAGATCGTCTCCCCGGTCGCCAACCACCGCACCGACGCCTACGGCGGCAGCTGGGAGAACCGGCTGCGCTTCCCCCTCCAGGTGGTCGACGCCGTCCGCGCGGTATGGCCGGACGACCTGCCGGTCCTCTTCCGCACCTCGGCCACCGACTGGCCGACCGAGAACCCCGAGGACCCGCGCGAGGGCTGGACCGGCGACGACACCGCCCGCCTCGCCCGGGAACTGGCCGCACACGGCGTCGATCTGCTCGACGTCTCCACCGGCGGCCTCGTCCGCGACGCCGCGATCTCCGCCCACCCCGGCTTCCAGGTCCCCTTCGCCGAACGCGTCCGGCGGACGGCCGGCATCCGCACCTCCGCCGTGGGCCTGATCCGCGACGCGGGCCAGGCCGAGGAGATCGTCGCGGCGGGACGGGCGGACGCGGTCATGATCGGCCGCGAGATGCTGCGCGATCCGCACTGGGCCCACCACGCCGCCGACGCCCTCGCGGCCGCACCCCGCTGGCCCGACCAGTACGGCTACGCCCTGGCGCACCGCGCCACCGCCAAGGCCTGAGCACCCGCCCGAGCGCCGATCCGGTCCGTCCTGAACCACCCGTCGGCCTGCTCCCGTCGGCGTAGGGGCCGACTCTCCGTGGAGGATGCCGGGCGTCCGCCCGCTCCGTACCGTCCGAAGAGTCGGGCGAAGTCCGGCCGACGGTGTCGGAAGGTTGCGGTGATGAGAGTTCGGCGAAAGGCGATCGTCCGGTTCGCGGTCCTGCTGTCGCTCCTCCTCGGTGCTACGGCGCAAGCGGCCCCGCCCGATGGCGACAGCACGGGCATCCGTGTCACGGGGGAACGGTGGATCGGCCACCGACTGCTCGAACTGACCGTGCGGTCAACGGCGTTGGGCGGACCCGCCACGGTCCGGCTGCTCACGCCGGACGGCTGGGAGAAGCGCGGGAGCGGCGAGCGGTGGCCGGTGCTGTACCTGCTGGCGGGCGGCCACGGCGACCCCGAGGCCTGGACCGAGGACTACGCCGTGGAGCGGCTCCCGCACCTGCGCGACGTGCTCGTGGTCATGCCGTCGATGCCGGTCTTCGGGTTCTACAGCGATTGGTGGAACCACGGCGACGGCGGCGCGCCGCGCGTGGAGACCTTCCACCTCGACGAGGTGCGCCCGCTCCTGGAGCGTTCCTACGGCGCGGGGGAGCGGCGGGTCGCGGCGGGGGAGTCGCAGGGCGGCTTCGGCGCACTGGCCTACGCGGCACGCCACCCCGGCCTGTTCCGCGCGGTGGCGGGCTTCAGCGGCTACGTCCATCCGCTCCAGCACCCCCGGGCGGTCCGGGCCGGGCTCGACTACCTGGGGCTGGACCGGTCGGCGCTGTGGGGCGACCCGGTGGCCCAGCGGCGGATCTGGCAGAACCACGACCCGTACTACCGGCCGGAGCGACTGCGCGGCGTCGAGGTCCACCTCTCCAGCGGCGACGGCCGGGCGGGCGCGCTCGACCCGCCCGGCACGGAGCCGGACCCGCACGTCCCCGGCCTGGAGGACCCCGAGCACCCCTTCCCCGAGGACGTCCTGTCCCCGACCGAGGCCATCATGGGGGCGGAGAACCGGGCGATGGCCTCCCGGCTGAGGGCCCACGGGGTGGCGGTCACCACGCACTTCTACCGGGGCACCCACTCCCCGCCCTACTGGGAGCGCGAGTTGCGCGGCGCGCTGCCGGCGCTGCTGCGCACCCTCGGGCGGTGAGGCGGCCGGGCCCTAGGCCGACGGGACCGGTGCGCCGGCTTCGTCGGCCGGGGCCCCTGCCTCCGGGGGCTCCTCCACGAGCTGCTCGCGGAGGTAGTTCCAGACCACCCCGAGCACCGCAGCCACCGGTACGGCGAGGAGGCTCCCCACCACACCGGCCAGGCTGCCGCCCAGCGTGACGGCGAGCAGGACCGTGGCCGCGTGCAGACCCAGCCCACGGCTCTGGATCATGGGCTGGAACACATTGCCCTCCAACTGCTGCACCACGACGATGATCGCCAGCACGAGCAGGGCGTCCATCGGTCCGTTCGAGACCAACGCGATGACCACCGCCACGAATCCGGCGAACAGCGCCCCCACGATCGGCACGAACGCGCAGACGAAGGTCAGCACCGCCAGCGGCAGGACCAGCGGTACCCCCAGGATCCACAGGCCGAGTCCGATGAAGACCGCGTCCAGCAGACCCACGAACGCCTGGGACCGCACGAACGCGCCCAGGGTGTCCCAGCAGCGGGAGGCCACCTCGGGGACGTCGGTGGCGAGCCGGCCGGGAAGCTGACGGGTGAGCCACGGCAGGAAGCGCGGGCCGTCCTTGAGGAAGAAGAACATCAGGAAGATCGCCAGCACCGCGGTGACCAGCCCGTTGACGACGGTGCTCACCCCGGTGACGGCGGTGGTGACCACGCTGCCGACACTGTCCTGGAGCTGAGCGGTCGCCGTGTCCAGGGCACCGGTGATCTGGTCGTCGCCGATGTTCAGGGGCGGACCCGCCGCCCACTCGCGGAGCTTGTCGATCCCCTGGATCACCCCGTCGGCCAGCTCCCCGGACTCACCCGCCACCGGCACCGCGATCAGAGCCACGATGCCCGCCCCCACGAGCAGGGAGAACACCGTCACCACCGACGCGGCGAGCGAGGGCCACCAGCCGAGCCGGCGCAGGAAACGGGCGAGCGGCCAGGTCAGCGTGGTGAGGAACAGACCGACTATCAGCGGCCATACGACCGACCACATCCGGCCCAGCACCCACAGCGCGACCGCCGCCGCCACGAGGACCAGCAGCACCTCTGCGGAGACCCGTGCCGACGTGCGGAGAGCGGCCGCGGTCTTTGTCGAACTCAATGGCGAAGACATGGCGTCACCCTATGGCTTCGCCAACCGTGTTCCGGCCACGCCCGCGGCCCGCCGGCGCCGAGCACCACGGGGGCGGGCCGCCCGGCCCGTCAGCGCAACGCCGGAGGCAGCCCCTCCCGGTGGACGATGCCCAGACGCTGGGTGGCCCGGGTGAGCGCCACGTACAGATCGCTCGTGCCGAACCGGGCGGGCTCCACGACCAGCACATGGTCGAACTCCAGCCCCTTGGCCTGGCGCGGGTCCAGCAGCACCACCGGGTGCGTGAGGTCGGGGGCCTCGCCCGCCGTGACGCCGTCCAGCGGGGCCGCGATCTCCTCGTGCAGCGCACGCGGAGCGATCAACGCGAGGCGCCCCTCCCGGGGCGTCAACTCCACGACCGCCCGGGCCACCTCGCCCGCCAGATCCTCCCCGGCATCCCGTGTCCACGGCTTCTCGCCGGTCGACCGCACCGAGACGGGGGCGGTGAACGCGGGGTCCTTCTCCCGCAGGACCTCGGCCGCCAGCTCCATGATCTCGGCGGGCGTACGGTAGTTGACCTTCAGGCCGACGTGCTCGAAGCGGTCGCCGACGTACGGCCGAAGGATCTTCTCCCACGACCCGACGCCGGCCTCCTCCGAGGTCTGGGCCGGGTCGCCGACCAGCGTCAGCGAGCGGCTCGGCGCCCGGCGCATCAGCAGCCGCCACGCCATCGGCGACAGCTCCTGCGCCTCGTCGACGATGATGTGCCCGAACGCCCAGGTGCGGTCGGCGGCGGCCCGCTCGGCGGCGGTGCGGTGGTCGGCCTCCTCGTGCCGCTCCGCCATCCGCTCGGCGTCGATGATGTCGTGGGCGGCCAGGACCTCGGACTCCTCGTCCTCGAACTCGTAGCTCTCCGAGCCGCGCGACAGCTCCAGCACACCCTGCGCGTAGCCGACCCGCTCCTGACGGGCGGCCTCGGCAGCCGCCCTCTGCGCGCTGTCGTCGACGCCGAGCAGCTCGGCGGCCTCGTCGAGCAGCGGTACGTCGGCGGGCGTCCACGCCCCGGCGGCGGCCGGGCGGCGGATCGCGTCGGCGTCCTCGTCCGGTACGTACACCGGGTCGGCCAGATAGTCGGCGAGGAAGCCCTCGGGGGTGAGCGGCGGCCACAGCTCGTCCACGGCCGCGTGCACCTCCTTGCTCAGCGCCACGCCCCGGCCGAGCTGGGCCACGTCGTCGGGGCCGAGGAAGTTGGGCCCGCCGTAGGGGTCGGCGCCGATGCGTTCGACGAGCTGCGCGGTGAGCGCGTCGATGACGCGGAAGACGAAGTGGGGGCGGGCGAGGTTGTGCGGGAGACGGGTGTCCCTGGCCGCCTGCCGGGCCTCGTACGCGATCTCCCAGTCCAGGACCAGGTCCCCGCCGTCCTCGTGCGGGATGACCACCGCCGCCCCGGGCTCGGGCAGCCGCTGCCGGTCGCGTACGGCCAGGGCGAGCGCTTCGGCCATCGGCTCGCCGCCCTTGACGGTCGCGGCGCGCGCGGAGTCCGTACCGGTGGCGTGCACTCCGGGGAACAGCTCGGCCTGCGTCGCCAGCAGCACACCGGTCTCGCCGAGCGCGGGCAGCACCTCCGCGATGTAGCGCAGGAACGCCGGGTTGGGCCCCACGATGAGCACGGCCCGCTTGGCCAGCAGCTCGCGGTGCTCGTACAGCAGGAAGGCGGCCCGGTGCAGCGCGACGGCCGTCTTGCCGGTGCCGGGCCCGCCCTCGACGACGAGGACGCCCCGGTGCGGGGCCCGGATGATGGCGTCCTGCTCGGCCTGGATGGTCCGCACGATGTCGCCCATGCGTCCCGTCCGCGCGGAGTCGAGCGCCGCGAGCAGCACGGCGTCGCCGTTCGGATCCTCGAAGCCGGTGCGGTCGCGGTCCCCGAGATCGAGGATCTCGTCATGGAGCTCGGTGACGGTGCGGCCCTCGGTCGTGATGTGCCGGCGCCGGCGAAGACCCATCGGCGTGTGCCCCGTGGCGAGATAGAAAGGACGCGCCACCGGCGCACGCCAGTCGATCAGAACAGGGGTGTGCTCGGCGTCGTCCTCACGGATTCCGATACGGCCGATATGGTGCGCGAGCCCGTCGGAGCGGTCGATGCGCCCGAAACACAGCGAACCGTCCACCGCGTTGAGCGCGGCGAGCAGACCCGAGCGCTCCGCGACGAGGATGTCGCGCTCCAGCCGTGCCTGCTGGCCCGTTCCGACCGGCGTCAGCGCGTGTTCGACGCCATCGGCGGCCACCCCGCGCAGGGCGTCGACCCGGGCATGGAGCCGGTCGATGAATTCCTGCTCTTCCCGCAATTCGTCGCTTTCCCGGTTTGACAAAACGGCTCCCCGCCAGATATATTCGTACTCATAAGGCCCCCGAGCGGGGCCTTTCTGCATGAGCACAGAAGAATCCAATATACCCGCGATAATCCCCGGACCGCAATTACGCCCCGGGGATTCTTCGTCCCCGGGGCGACTACGTCCGCGGGGCGACTACGTCCGCGGGGCGGCGGCCCGCGCCTCCCCGTCCGTGCCGATCGGCGATCCCGCCGCCAGGTCCCGCGGGGACAGCGCCAGCGACCGGGCGGCCGTCGCGCCCACGTCGGCGAGGCTCCGCGCGTCCGGCAGCAGCTCCACCCCGGCCCCCTCGGGGCGGTGGATCAGTACCGGCACGTACTCCCGGGTGTGGTGCGCGTGCCCGATCGAGGGGTCGTTGCCGTGGTCGCCGGTGACGATCAGCCGGTCCCCGGTGTCCGTGAGCAGCGCCAGAAGCCCGGCGAGCCCCGAGTCCACCTGCTCCAGCACCTGCCCGTAGCGCCCCGTGTCCTGCTGGTGCCCCGCCAGATCCGTCTCCTGGACGTTCGCGACCACCAGGGCGTCGCCCCCGGCGCGTACCGCTTCCAGGGTGTGCGCCAGGACGTCGGCTGTGGCCACGGCCGGCCGGCGGTCCGCCTGTTCGCACACCAGGATGTCGGCGGCCTTCCCCACCAGGGTGACCGGGATGCCGGCCCGCGCCGCGAGAGAGGGGAGCTGACGGGTGTGGTCGAGCGGGGCGCCGAGGTGCTGGACCTCCAGGCCGCCGTTGCGGTAGAAGCCGGTGGCCGGGGTGTCGAGACCGACGGTGCCCCCGTCCCCGCCCCGTACGTAGGAGCCGAGCGGACCGTCCGCGTGCCCGCCCACCGCGATGACCCGGGCGACCGGGGCGACGGCCCGCACCGTACGGGCGACGGCGAGAATCCCGCCCGGACCGTCGAACGGCAGATCCTCCAGGCGCCCCGACGCGTTCCAGTTGATCCCGGGGTCGGCCTCCAGGTTGTCGTGGACCAGCACCGCCCCGTCGACCAGCAGCAGCGGCTTCCCGTCGAGCCGCTCCGCCCGGTGACCGGCCGCCGTGAGCGCCTCGGTCACCTCGTCGAGGTGGTCGGCGAGCCGGGCCACGGTCACCCGGCTGAAGTCCGCGCCCATCATGGTCTGGTGGCCCGCGAAGGTGTCCGCACCCGGATAGCCCAGGGCGGCCCGGCCCGCCGCGACGGGCAGCCGGGTGCTCCGCGCCAGGTCCCGGTGGGGGTGGACCAGACCGAGGCCCAGCGCCCCGAGCACCGGGAGCCGCAGCGGCCGCCCGAACGCGGCGCGGGTGTGGTCGAGGACGTGCCCGCAGGTGTCGGCGGCGCGGTCGCCGGGGCGCAGGGCGCCCGCGTCGGGCATGGCGCCGACGCCGAATCCGTCGATGACGACGATCACGGTCCTGGCCATGGGATCGCTCCTTACAGGGCTCGGCCGTGGGCGTCGTAGAGCCCGTTCAGCCGGGGCTTTCCGGAGGCGAGTCCGGAGACGACGGCGACGGTCGAGCGGGTGACGAAGATCTGGGTACGGAAGGCGAGCAGCGCGGTGTCGCCCAGCCGGACGTCCGAGCCGGCCGGGGGCGCGTCGAGCAGCCGGTAGTAGTCGATGTTCTCGGCGGGGGCGTCCCGCACGCCCAGCCGCGTGCCGGTGCGTGGCAGGAGGGCGCCGCGGATGTGGGAGCGCGCGTAGAACCCGCCGCCGAACAGGGCCGGGCGGCCGTCGGCGAGGGTGTGCGCGACCTCGCTGACGTACACGTACGCCGGCTTCTCGGGCTGGGCCGGGTCCAGGGCGTGCAGCGGAGTCGTGCCGGTGAGGGCGTGGCCCGGCTCCCCGTGCGTGGCCCCGCGCTCGGCGAGCAGCGGGAGGGACGCCATCGAGGTGGCGCTGGGCGCGCTCAGCCTCAGATCGAGGTGGCCGCGCGCGGCGAGGAGGTCGCGGGCCTTGAGCGCCAGGTCGAAGGTGGCCGTGGCGGCGGGCTGCCCCGACTCCGGGTCGCAGAGCACGCACGGGAAGGCGGTGACGCCCGCGATCCGGATGCCCCCGAGGGCCTCGGCGGCCTCGGCGAAGGCGTCCAGCCGCTCCAGCGGAACACCACCCTCCTGACCGGGGTAGACGGTGCCTTCGGCCCCTTCGAGCCGGATCAGGACGTCCTGGACGAAGCCCAGCTCCCGGGCCGCGTCCGAGACGGCACGGGCGTTGGCCAGGTCGAAGACCGTGACGTTCTCCGGCCGCCACGCCAGCACGCCGGGCAGGGCCCGCCGGGGGATCTGCACGAGGTGGCCGACGTTGCCCGGCCCGGCCCCGGCCGCGTGCAGGGCCCGGGCCTCGGCCGGGTCGATGGCGGCGGAGCGGGGGATGTGCCGGGCGACGGCCCGGATCAGTTCGGGGTTGCGGCCGATCTGCTTGACGACGAACCACAGGCCGATACCGAGGCGTTCGGCCTCGGCCGCCAGCAGGGCCGCGTTGGCCTCGACGGCGTCGAGGTCCATCACATAGGTGTCGGGCGGGATCTCACCCCGCCGGTGCAGAGCGGCCGCGGCGTCGACGAGCTCCGGGTTGCGGGTGAGCACGGTGTCGAGAAACACGGTCAGTGGCCCTTCGGGTCGGCCATCGCGGCGAGCGAGCGGCGCAGGATGTCGATGACGAGGTCCGCACCGGCCCGCATCGGGTTGACGCGCACGGTCCAGTCGGCCAGCTCCGGGGCGTCGTCCAGGGCCGAACTGGACATCCGGTAGAAGAGCGGCGCGATCTCGTAGCGCGAGTTGGAGCCGACGGGGTACGGCGCGGCGCCGAACCGCGCGGCGACGGAAGGCAGTTCGGCGGCGATGGGCCGGTCGAGGCGGATCAGCAGGCAGCGGTCCTGGGCATTGGCGACGCGGACCTCCGCGACCCCGGCCACCTCGCCGGCCGCGAGCCGTTCGGCGACCTCGGTCCCCACCCGTGACTGCACGGCCCACAGGAGGGGTACGTGGGTGAGGGCGCGCAGCGCGTCCAGCGCCTGGTGGCCCTGGACCTGCCCGCCGCCGGAGTAGTTGTCGCGGCGGACGCCCTCGACCAGGTCCCGGGCGCCCACGACCAGGCCCACGCCCTCGGGCCCGTGGAGTTTGAAGAGCGAGAAGCAGGAGGCGTCGGCGCCCAGTTCGACCCCGGCGGCCGGGGTGCGCATGACGGCGTAGTTGTCGTCCACGATCGTGCGGACCCCGGCCGCCCGGCAGGCGGCGATGACCTCGGCCGGATCGTAGGAGTCGGCCAGCCGCTGCCGGGTGTGCTGGACGTACGCCCACCGGAACCGCCCGGACGCCAGGGCGGCGTCGAGCGCCGCCCGGTCGTTGAAGTCCGCCTCCGTGGTGCGTACGCCGATGCCCCGGAAGGTGACCTCGGTCGTGCGGTAGACCGGGGCCCGGTGGATCAGCAGATCGTCGCCCGCCCGGACGACGGCGTTGAGCGCGACCCGGATCGCCCCGGTGCCCGCGCCCTGTACGAGGGCGGCCTCCTCGGCGCCGAAGAAGTCGGCGAGGACCGCCTCGACGCGGGCGGTGGTGCGGGGCCGCCCGAGGCCGGGGACGACGCCCGCGTCGGCGGAGAACAGCTGATCGCCCTCGAAGTGCGCGGCAGTGGCCTCCAGCAGCCGGAACTGCCGGGCCGCGGCGTCCTCCAGGGCCACCGTGGGCAGCGGAGAGGTCGCGGGGAGCGTGGGCGGGGGTGCGGGGCTCATGTCAGTTCTCCTCCACGGTCGCGCCGGTCAGGAAGCGCACCGGATTGCGGCGGGTCAGCAGGTCGATCAGGTCGTCGTCGGCCCCGGCCGCCCGCAGCCGGGGCAGGAAGCTCGCGAAGAGGTGCCCGTACCCCTGGCCGCCCTCGTCGCGCAGATAGCCGTGGCGGGAGATGTCGCAGCTGAGCAGGGCCCGGTCGGCGTGGCCCGCCTCCAGCAGCGCGAGCAGCAGCCGCAGCCGGGCCCCGTCGCTCCGGTACGCGGTCTTGCCCACGGTGTCGAAGGCGACGTACGCCCCGCTCGCCGCCAGCTCCCGGTGGACGCCGGGGTCGTCCAGGAGGTCCTGGTGCCCGATGCTCACGCGGTGGGCGGGCAGGCCCTCACCGGTGAGCAGCTCCAGCTGGGCGAGGCCGCCCCGGCCGAGCTGGGCGTGGGTGGCGACGGAGAGGCCGGTGGCGAGCGCCGCGCGTGCGGCGGCCCGCAGCACCTTGCCCTCGGCGGCGGTGGGTACGTCGCCGTGGCTGCCGATCTCACCGAGGACGCCGGGCCGGACGCCGCTCCCGTCCACGCCGTCCTCGATCTCCCGGACGAGGACGCCGGTGAGCGCCGCCACGTCCAGGGCGTCGATCTCCGGCGTGTGGAACGGCTCGTAGTACCAGCCGGTCGCGGCGACGACGGCGACACCGGTCTCCCGGGCGATGCGGGACAGCGCGCGGATGTCACGTCCCATGCCCCGGCAGGTCAGCTCGACGACCAGGGCGAGGCCGTACTCGGCGCGCAGTGCGGCGAGTTCGGCGGCCACGGCCGCCGCGTGGCGCTCCGGTCCGAGGACGGCCGCGCCGTCGCCCACCCGGTCCAGATCGAGGACGAGGTGCTCGTGGGCGAGGGCGGGGCCGCGTACCGAAGCGGCCCGGAGCTCTCCGGTGACGGTGCGCAGGGTGTGCGGTGCGGGGTGGTTCATCGTGGGGCCTCCTGCTCCATGTACGGCACGGCCTTCTCCGCGTACGGCACGGCCGGATCCGGGGTCGGACCTCAGCCCTTGACCGGGGTGAACAGGTCGAGCCAGTAGAGGACGTTGAGGAGGACACCGCCGACGATCACGGCCGCCGGGGCCGCGGCCATCCTCACGACGGGCCGGCCCATCGACTCGTTCAGCAGGTAGAGCCCGCCGACGACGAGGATGCCGAGCCCGCCGCCCATGGCGTTGGCGGCCATCAGCGAGCCGAACAGGATCGCGAGCTGGAGGGTGTCCCCGATGGCGCTGCGCAGGTGCTCCGAGGAGTCCCGGACGCTCGGCAGCTTGCCGAGCACCTTGCCGATCCAGGAGAGGGCCAGCACCTCGACGGCGAACACGAGCGCACCGACGACGGCGGCCAGGAAGGGGTTCGGCATGAGGTACCCGATGGGGTACACCAGGGTGAAGCCCGCGATGCCGTACGCGCCGGAGGCCAGCGCGGTCGTGGCGATCAGCGGGATGAAGCCGAAGACCCGGTAGAAGTCGACCTGCGCCGCCTCGGCGTACTGCCCCTTCGCGATCAGGAAGCTGGTCGCCTCGCCGCCGCCGAACACGTGCATCTGGGCGAGGACGCACACGCCCGCGCCCAGCAGCATGAACAGCGGCAGGTACTTCCGCAGCCGGGTCGCGCTGGCGCTGAAGAGGGACGCCATCGGGTCGTCCCCGGTCACCTCCTCCACGACGCCCGCCGCCCGGTCGGCCCGGCGCTGCCGCAGGTCCTTGGAGACGGCGAGGCCGATGAGCATCAGCACGCCCACCGCCATGGCCAGCGCCCCGGCGAACATGTCGGGCCACAGCTTCGTCGTCAGGACGACCAGGGCCAGTTCGAGGACGCCCGCGACGCCGCCCCACCTGCGGCCGAACTGCTTGGTGATGGCGAGCACGGGGAAGAGCGTGAACAGGAACAGGATCGGCGTCGACATCTGCTGCATCGCGGTCAGGAAGTCGACCGGCAGGTCATGGGCGACGTTGTTGGCGCCGTTCAGTCCGAAGACGACCACCGCGCCCCACGCGCCGCCGAGGATCGGGGCGAGCCACTTCTTCGGTGACAGCATCCCGAGGATGTCCGTGGGCAGGAAGAGCAGCCACGGGTTCAGCACACCGGTGGACAGGGCCATCGGCGCGCCGAGCCCGAAGATGAACCCGGCGGAGAGCCCGAAGGAGACGGCCGTCGTCGCGCTGCGGGTGGTGCGCCCCTGGATGAAGTCCAGCAGGAAGGGGCGCACGCCGTCGTTGAAGACGGCCAGCGCCATGTGCGCGATGAACGCCGTGAGCGCGCAGAGGGCTATCACGGTCAGTTGCTGGGCCAGCGAGAAGTCGAGTTCCGCGCCGGCGGCGAGAGTGGTGCTCACGAGTCACTCCTTGGTGCCCGGGACGATGAGGAGGAGGCTGCGATCAGCCGCGGGCCGCGATGGCGCGGGCCATCAGCGGGGCGATGACGTCGATCTGGTCCATCGAGAAGCCGAAGGCCTTCTTGCCGTCGGCGAGCAGGGCGGTGATCGTCTCCTCGGTGGGGACGCTCCGGCCGAAGGTGTGGCAGGAGGCGCTGCCCAGGAGCCCCACGAGCACGCCCAGCGACGCGCCGGCGCCGGTGTGGCAGGTGCCCAGGTAGTAGTCGGCCTGGCCGGCCCGCAGCTTCATCGCGGCGTCCATGTCGCTGGAGGGGACGACGTCGAGGGAGTCGATGCCGAGGCTGCCGATGGCCTGGGTGACCTCGACCTTGCCGACTCCACCGGTGAGGATCTTCGTCATGGCTGTTCTGCTTTCTGCGTGTTCCTGCGGGGCGTACGGGGAGATGGGGCGTACGGAGAGAGCGCGTACGAGGAGACGGGGGCGCGGGGAGGGGTCAGGGCGTGGAGGCGGGCGGCGACTGCCGCGCCAGTACGGCCAGGTGCATGCCGAGGAAGTTGATCTCGGATCGCGGGAGAGCGGCCCCCAGCTCCCGCTCGGCCCGTGCGGCGACCTCGCGGGCGCGGGCGACCGCTTCCGGATGGTCCGCCAGTTCGGCGGCGACCTGGTCGTCGGTGAGGAACTGCTCGATCGGCTCACCGTTCAGCAGACGGCCGATGGCCATCATCAGATGGCTGGTCAGCATGCCCGCCGTCGCCTCGGTGACGAGATGCCCCTCGGCTTCCAGGGCGGCGAGTTCCGCGGCGACGAAGTCGGCCACCCCGGGTTTGACCTGACCGCCTTCGCGGAACAGCTGGATCCGCAGTGCGAGCTGGTCGTCCATGACGTTCCTCCTCAATAAACAATAACCAGGATTCTGTATTTTCAGGCTGTGCGACGCTCCGGACCTCCGTGCCGCGGCGGCCGGGCGGCGGGTCAGTACGAGGGGACGCGTTCCCCCCGCAGCACCTCACTCTGCAGCCGCGTCACCGTCGACAGGTCGAGCGACTCGCGGACCGCGGCGAGCGCCTTCGCTCCCTCGGTCCGCCCGATCACGGCGGCGGTGGAGTTGCGCAGCGCCAGCTCCCGGGTGACCTCGTCGCCGAGCGGCACCACGTCGACGCCGAGCCCGAGCCGGTCCTGCGCCTCGTCGAGGTTCCAGACGGTCGCGTCCACCTCGTTCCGTGCGAACAGGTCGTGCAGCTGCATGTAGGAGGCCTCCCGCCACTCGATGTCCTCCCGGCCGGCGAACACCCGCTCCACGAGCATGCGCAGATCCTCCGAGGCGTGGTCGATCGCCACCCGGAGCCCCGGCGCCGCCAGGTCCGCCCCGTGCCGTACGAGCATGCCGTGCGCGCCGACGTAGGTGGCGGGGCCGAGGTCGGCCACCAGCTCCACCGGATGCTCGGCGATCAGCTGGTCGGCGGCGAAGCGCGACAGCACCACCAGGTCGACCTTTCCCTCCAGCAGGGCGGCCGTGCGGGCCCCGGCGCCCCGCATGAAGGTGATCGCGAACGGTGCGCCCGCCTCCTCGAAGGCGCTGCGCAGTCCGGTCGCGAGCCCCTCGTACCTGCGGGAGTAGGGGAGCGGCATGGCCGCGAGCAGGGTGCCGAGGCCGGACAGCCGCCACAGGACGGTGCGGTCGGAGCGGACCAGGAAGGTCCCCAGGTGGCCGCGGGCGGTCGTGGAGATCGCCCCGGCCTCCTCCAGTAGCTGGAGGGCAGCCTGGACGGTTCCGTTCCCGCAGCCCAGCTCCTCGGCGAAGTCCCGCACGCGGGGCAGCCGGGTGTCCGGCTCGTGGTGCAGGAGCAGGACGGCCAGCTGCCGGGCGGCGAGGCCGTTGCGCGTGAGGAGGCGGTCGTCGAGGTCGTTCACGAATCAAACAGTAAACAGGATTCTGGATACTGACAAGGCCCGTGCCGCCGGGCCCGCGTACGGCGGCCCCGAGCCGTTCTCAGTCCGGCAGGGGGACGCGGATCACGGGGTCGAACGGGTGCTTGTTGAAACCGCTGCGGAGATTGCGGCAGCTCGGCGCCTGGCACATGAAGAACTCGTCGACGCTCCGGCGGCCCGTCCGGCCGCGGAGCCAGGTCTTCTCGTCGGCGGTGAGGGAACGGTGCTGCTCATCGGAATCGCACGTGTGGCAGTACATGGCGCGGGCGGCCGGCACGGGACCTCCTGAAGCGGGCGAACTGGCAGAAGGTGAAGCATATGGGGGCGCGTCGGGCGCAAGCGGCGTGCGGCGCGCCCGATCCTGTCGGTGTCGGTGTCGGTGTCGGTGTCGGTGTCGGTGTCGGGAGTGCGCCGCTGTGTGTTCGTCGCCGAGGAACCGCATCGCGGCGGCCCTCCCCGTCCGGAGAGCCGCCGCGGTCCTGGTCGTCCGCGTCAGCGGGTCAGGGTGAACGCCTGGGCCGGGGAGCCGGAGCAGGACTGCTGGGACAGCCTGGCCCCATCGGCCGTCGAGGAGTTGTCGACCCCGAGGCACTTGCCGCTGTGGCGGGCGACGAAGCGGTACTGCCCGCCGCCCAGTGCCTCCGGCCGCCACTGCTGATTGAGGCCGCCCTCGTAGGACCACAGATGGACCCTGGTGCCGTCGGCGGTGGCCCCGGAACCGCCGTCGACGTCCCAGACCTTCGCGTTGTGCCGGTTCACCACCTGGTAGCGGCCGCCGTCGGTCGGCCGGAACTGCCAGCTCTGGTTGGCCCCGGTCCCGCAGGCCCACTGCTGGGGCGCGGTGCCGTTGGCCGTACCCCAGTCGGCCGCGTCGAGGCAGGCCCCGCTGCCGGCGTTCCGCACCTGATACCACGCGGCGGGGTCGATGGAGCCCGCGGGCGGCTCCGTCGTACCGCCGCTCCCGTCCCAGGCGAAGGTGGCGACGGCCCCGGCGGGCAGGGTGTACGCGAGCGACTTGCCGTTGTCGGTCAGCGAGAACCGCTGCGCTCCGGAACCGGTGTTGACGACCACGGCCGCGCGGCTGCCGTCGCTGTTCTGGAAGGCGACGTTCTGTACCCCGCCGGCGCCCTGGCTGGTCGAGCCGATCCGCGTCGCGCCCGCCTCGACGAACTTGGAGACATGGCCGAGGACGTAGAACTCGGCGTTGCGGGTGACCCGGCCTCCGTCGATCTCCACGACGCCGTTGCAGCGGTTGGTGCAGTGACCCTGGTGGGGGCCGCCGTCCCGGTCGAGGGCGAGGTTCCAGTTGATGACCGTCTCTCCGCCGTTGCGCATGTTCCGCACCACGAGGTTCTCGGCGTGCCACGTGAGCGTGTCGCCGAACGTCGTCGCCGGGTTCGCGCTGTCGGTGCCGGAGCACTCCGTGAAGAAGACCCGCTTCCCGGCGTCCGCGATCTGCTTCTGGGCCGCGGGTGCTCCGCCGTAGCAGTGGAACGCGGCGCCGATGATCCGCTGGATGCCGCCCGTCCGTGCGAAGACGTCGAGCGGATAGTTCGGATGGTCCCAGTTGTGGTCGTACGCCAGGATGTTGGTCGGCAGGTTCGCCGCGGTGAGCGCCCCGTCCAGGACCCGCAGGAAGTCGGCCTGTTGGGTCGGGGTCATGCTCATGGACGGGTAACTGGTCGCGAATTCCGGCTCGTTCTGCGCCGTGAGGTCGGTGAGGGCGATGCCCTCCTGGCCGTACGCCCTGATCGCCTTGACCAGGTAGTCGGCGTACGCCAGATAGTGCTCGGGCCGCAGACTTCCGCCGTTGAGCGAGTTGTTGGTCTTCATCCAGGCCGGCGGCGACCAGGGCGAGCCCATGAACCGGATGGCCGGGTTGATGGCGGTGGCCTGCTTCAGGACCGGGACGATCTGGCTCCGGTCCCGGCCGATGGAGAAGGCTCCCCGGGTGTCCTCGTACGTGTACGCGTCGGCGTTCGCGTCGAAATCGGTGCTTCCCAGCGGCTGGCGCAGGTAGTTGAGCCCGATGCCGTCGCCCTCCGTGGAGAAGAGCGACCGCAACACCGTGGTGCGCTGAGCCTGGGGGAGGCTCTGGAGGAGATGGGCGGACGCGCCCGTCACCGAGGCCCCCGCGCCGGTGAACCTCTGGCCCTTGTCCGCGGCGTCGATACGGATGTCGACCGCCTGCGGGGTCCCGGTGAAGGGGACGGTTCCGTCCGGGCTGAGCTTCTTGGAGCCGTCCGGAGTGGTGACCCACACCTGTGCGGCCGGGTCGGCCGCCCGGGCGGTTCCAGCGGCGCCGTGGACGCCGAGTGCGGCCACGGCGAGGGCCAGCGCGGCGACTGCCGCGCGCGCTCCGGAACGCGGGCGAGTGGAGGTTGGCATGGTTGCGGCTCTCCTCGGGTTCGTACCTGCTGACAGGTTGCACCCCGGCCGACGGAGGGCGCGGCGGACGCCTCGCTCCGGGCGT
Source organism: Streptomyces sp. NBC_01116 (assembly GCF_041435495.1). NCBI lineage: Bacteria > Bacillati > Actinomycetota > Actinomycetes > Kitasatosporales > Streptomycetaceae > Streptomyces > Streptomyces sp. NBC_01116. Next base: position 316,121 of record NZ_CP108644.1, on the reverse strand, counting down.
GCCGGTGACAAGAGGGCGGGACAACGGCATGAAAGCACACCCACTAAGTGGTTAGTAAGTGCTCTGCTCCGGTGTTCTCCCCCTCGGGCCCGGAAGATCTTCACCGGGGCTCCGGCAGGCTTAAGGTGAACCGGTGAGCAACCAGTCAGTGAGCAGGCCGGCGCGCGGTCCGGCCAAGCCCCGTACACCGCGCAGCCCGGAAGCCCGGCAGCGGCAGCAGGACATCCTGGCCATCGCCATGGACGCCTTCGCCGCCCGTGGTTACAACAACGCCTCGCTCGCCGAGATCGCGGACCGGGTCGGTCTCACGCAGGCGGGGGTGCTGCACTACTTCCGCTCCAAGGCCCTTCTGCTCACGAGCGTGCTCGAACTGCGGGACCAGCGGGACATCGAGCACCTGGGTCCCGACCGCCCTCAGGGGCTGGACTTCCTGCGCCACCTGGTGGACACCGCACTGCGCAACGCGGAGCGCGAGGGCATCGTCCGGCTGTACGCGGTGCTCTCGGCGGAGTCCGTCACCGACGACCACCCCGCCCAGGACTACTTCCGCGACCGTTACCACGGGCTGCGCGCCTTCGTCGCCGACGCGCTGCGCGAGGCCTGCGCACCGCCCGCCGGCCGGGCGGACCTGACCGACAACGCGGCCAACGCCATCATCGCGGTCATGGACGGTCTGCAGGTCCAGTGGCTCCTGTCGCCGGAATCCGTGGACATGGCGGCGTCGACCGATCTCGTGGTCACCTCACTGCTGGCGACGCTCGACCCCGAGCGCTTCGGGCCGCACGCCGCCGGCTGAGCGCCGCGACCGGGCCGGTCGCCTACTCCAGTCCGTTGCGCGCGGCGAGACTCAACAGGACGCCGATCAGGGCGGGTTCGAGGCCCAGCGCCGTGAAGGTCAGGGGTGGCCCACCGCGCCTCCCGACCTCGACACGGTGGGATGCCATGAGGAGCGAGGCGCTGCTCGTCCGGCGCAGACCGGTCACTTCCCGCCAGGCCACCGCGTCCCGCACTCCGCCGAGCGGGCCGGTGACGGCGATGCCTCCCTGGTGCAGCCGGCACCGGTTGCCGCCGTACCGCGCGGTGACGAGGCGCCACACCAGCCGCAGTCCGAACAGGACGAGCACCACGGTCGCGGCCACGGCTCCCTTGAGCAGCGCGGAGTTCGGCCTGATCCACACCAGCGCGACGATCAGGACGACCACCAGCAGGGTGACGGTCCGCACCGCGAACTGGGCGAGTGCGCCCACGATCCCCACGGCGTGGTACGTGCCGATCCGCTGCCCCAACTCAGGTCCGCTCCGGGTCTGCCGCACGATGAACCGCCTTCTCGGGATCGAAGCCACCGGGCCCGCGCGTTCTCGGCCGAGCGAGCGGCGGGTCCCGGACGGCCGCGCGACCGTCCCTCGGCGCCACCGCGGACCCGACGCTATGGGGGCCCGAGACATGACACCAGCGACCGAATCGCATCGGACCCATGCGCGACCGGAATGCGATCGGGGAGAATGCCGGTGTCCGGGCGACGTGCGCGGCGGCAGGGGGAAGACATGTGGGAGAACGAATCGCTCCGGTTGCTCGTCACCGTGGCCGGGACCGGATCGTTCACGCGGGCGGCGGCCCGGCT